>DVIN01000022.1 GCA_018711275.1 Candidatus Pullilachnospira intestinigallinarum | reverse complement strand
CTCCTACAGTTAACTCGGCCCAGGCGCCCTTACGGCACACAGAAGGTTCTGCTTAGTGCTGCTGCATTCCTGCCCTGACACGGTTCACAGATTCCTGTTGCGTAAGACCCAGACGTCAACGCCACTTATAGAAGGCAGCTCCGCAAAGAGAAGCCCTCAGATTGGCATCACCCCTGCTGTAGCGGATTGCAGGTACAGGGCACCGCTATCTCCCCGGCTGCGCAGATTTCAGTATAGCGTGTTTGCGGGGCTTTGTCAATTCCTTCCCCGACTTTTTTGACGAATGGTATTGTGAGAATTTTGGAAATAATATATAATAGAAACAGCTTGTGAGTTTCCGTGGAAGCGGAAGAAAAAGAAGTAAATAAAACAGGATGGGATGTGAAAGAACATGAAGAGGATTGGTTTGCTTACCAGCGGCGGCGACTGCCAGGCGCTGAACGCGACGATGCGGGGTGTTGTGAAAGGACTTTCCAACAATATTGAGGAACTGGAAGTTTATGGTTTCATGAACGGTTACAAGGGACTGATTTACGGAGATTACCGGATGCTGACAGCCAAGGATTTCTCCGGTATTCTCACCCGCGGCGGTACGATTCTGGGAACTTCCAGACAACCGTTTAAACTGATGCGCGTGCCGGATGAAAAAGGTCTTGACAAGGTAGAAGCCATGAAGCAGAATTACTATAAGCTCCGTCTGGACTGTCTGGTGATTCTGGGAGGAAACGGAACGCAGAAGACGGCCAATCTGCTGCGGGAGGAAGGACTGAATATTATCCATCTTCCCAAAACCATCGATAATGATATCTGGGGCACGGATATGACTTTTGGTTTCTACAGCGCGGTGAACATCGCCACGGAAGCCATCGACTGTATTCACACCACGGCTTCTTCCCACAATCGGGTATTCATCGTGGAAGTGATGGGCCACAAGGTGGGATGGCTGACGTTGTATGCGGGCATTGCCAGCGGCGCGGATGTGATTCTGATTCCCGAGATTCCTTACGATATTGACAAGGTGGTGGACGCCATCGAAGCCAGAAGAAGAAGAGGCAGCGGATTTACCATCCTGGCGGTGGCGGAGGGCGCTATCTCCAAGGAGGAGGCGCAGCTTCCCAAGAAGGAACTGAAAAAGAAACTGGCGGAGGATGCCAAGAAGTTCCCCTCTGTTTCCTATAAGATCGCCAATGCCATCGAGAAGAAGACCGGCATGGAGATCCGGGTAACAGTTCCCGGACATACCCAGAGAGGCGGAAGTCCCTGCCCCTATGACCGGGTACTTTCCACAAGAATCGGATCCTACGCAGCCAAACTGATTCTGAATAATGAGTATGGCTATATGGTAGGCATGGTGAACGGAAAGACCAGGAAAGTGCCGCTGGAGGAGTGCGCGGGCAAACTGAAGATGGTGACCCCGGACGCCCAGGAGGTCAAAGACGCCAAGAGAATCGGCATCAGCTTCGGCGACTGAGGCGGACAGGAAGGAAAGCGGCAGACGCCGCTGCCGAATTTTTTCCGGCGTACAGATACAGACAGAATATTGATCAGTTACAGGCCCTCCGGCTGCCGCCGGAGGGTACTTGAATCATAGCGGCGGCCGCCGAAAGGGGCAAAATCTTTTGACATTTCCCGAAACGTACCGGTGAGACGGCTGCCCAGGCAGTCAAATCCCCGCGGCAGACTGCGGGATATCTGACCCTAGCGGCATTCGCCAAACGGACACATGCAGGTATGTCCGTCTGGCTCTTTGCCAGCGGCAATGAAGACAGGAAGGAAGATTTCATGAGCTATACCGCTCTGTACCGTAAGTTCCGCCCGGACACCTTTGAGGATGTCAAAGGGCAGGATCATATTGTGACAACTTTGAAAAACCAGATCCGGGCAGAACGGATCGGCCATGCATACCTGTTCTGCGGTACCCGCGGAACGGGAAAAACCACGGTGGCAAAGATTCTGGCCAGGGCCGTCAACTGTGAGCATCCGGTGGACGGAAGCCCCTGCAACGAATGTGAGACCTGCCGGGCCATCCGGTCCGGCGCCTCCATGAATGTCATCGAGATTGACGCCGCTTCCAACAACGGCGTGGACAACATCCGGGAGATCCGGGAGGAGGTGGCCTACCGGCCCACGGAAGGAAAGTATAAAGTGTACATCATCGATGAGGTGCACATGCTTTCCACCGGTGCGTTCAACGCCCTGCTGAAAACCCTGGAGGAGCCGCCCTCCTATGTGATTTTCATACTGGCCACCACGGAGGCCCACCGGATTCCGGTGACGATCCTCTCCAGGTGCCAGCGGTACGATTTCCGCCGGATTTCCATCGATACCATCACCGCCCGGCTGCGGGAACTGATGGAAGAGGAGCAGATTTCGGTGGAGGATAAAGCGCTGCGCTATGTGGCGAAGGCGGGAGACGGTTCCATGCGTGACGCGCTGAGCCTTCTGGATCAGTGCATCGCCTTTTATCTTGGGGAGACGCTGACCTATGACAAGGTGTTGGAAGTGCTGGGAACCGTGGACAACGAGGTATTCAGCCGCCTGCTCCGGAAGGTGATTGCGGGGGATGTGACCTCCTGTATTCATATTCTGGAGGATCTGATTGCCGGGGGCAAGGAGCTGGGCCAGTTTGTGGCGGATTTTACCTGGTATCTCAGAAATCTGCTGCTGGTGAAAACTTCCGACCGGGCGGAGGATGTGCTGGACGTTTCCTCGGAAAATCTGATGCTGCTGAAGGAAGAAAGCAGCATGGTGGATGTGGATACGCTGATGCGTTATATCCGGGTGCTTTCCGATTTGTCCGGCCAGATGCGTTACGCGGCCCAGAAGCGGGTGATGGTGGAAATTGGCCTGATAAAATTATGTAAACCGTCCATGGAACAGAATCTGGATTCCGTGCTGGACCGGCTGCGGATTCTGGAGGAAAAGGTGGAAAACGGCATCCCCATGGCCCCTCCGACGGAGGAAAGAGGAAAGGCAGACCTGTTCGGGCAGGAGGCAAAGGAGCCGGAGGGGACGGAGAAAAAGCCGGAGAAGGCGGCCCCGGAGGATCTGCAGTATATAAAAAATAACTGGAATATGATTGTGGGACAGACCAGCGGAATGTTCAAAAGCTTTCTGTCAACGGCAGTCCCCAAATACAACGGCGCCACAGGCGAGAACCGCCTGTATGTGGAATTTACCAATGATCTGGCTCAGGGCTGCGCCCAGGATCCGGAAAAGAAGGAGCTTCTGGAGCAGATCATCGCCCGTCAGACAGGAAAATCGGTGGAGGTCGAGATGGTGGTCCGGAGGATAAACGCCCCCCGGGAACTGGCGGAGATCTCCGTTGATGATATATTAAAAAAAGAGGTTCACATGGACGTAGTCGTCGAGGAAGAACCGGAAGATGAGTAGGAGGATACCATAGTGGCAAAACGCGGTGGATTTCCAGGCGGAATGGGAATGCCTGGCAATATGAACAATCTGATGAAGCAGGCACAGAAGATGCAGAAGCAGATGGAGGAGAATCAGAAGGCCCTGGAGGAGAAGGAATTTACGGCCACGGCCGGAGGCGGAGCCGTTGAGGTGACCGTGACAGGGAAAAAAGAAGTGACCAAGGTGAAGCTGTCCGAGGAAGTGGTGGATCCCGATGATATCGAGATGCTGGAGGATCTGATCATGGCGGCTACCAACGAGGCGCTGCGAAAGATGGAAGCAGAGAGCGCGGCAGTGATGTCGAAGCTGGCCGGAGGACTGGGCGGAGGCTTCCCGTTCTGAGATGGAATATTACAGCAGTCATATCAGCAAGTTAATCGAGCAGCTTTCCCGGCTGCCGGGCATCGGAGCCAAGTCCGCCCAGCGTCTGGCCTTTCACATTGTGAATATGCCCGCGGAGCAGGTGGAGCAGCTGGCGGGGGCCATCACATCGGCCAAGGCCAATGTCCGGTACTGTAAGGAGTGTTATACCCTGACAGACCAGGAGCTGTGTCCCATCTGCGCCAATCCCAAGAGAAACCACCGGCAGATTATGGTGGTGGAAAATACCAGGGATCTGGCGGCTTACGAAAAAACAGGAAAATACGAGGGCGTTTACCATGTGCTTCACGGCGCCATTTCCCCCATGCTGGGAATCGGCCCCAATGACATCCGGCTCAAGGAGCTGATGCAGAGACTTCAGGGGGATGTGGACGAGGTGATCATCGCCACCAATTCCAGTCTGGAGGGGGAGACCACCGCCATGTACATCAGCAAGCTGATCAAACCCACAGGCATCCGGGTGACCAGAATCGCCAGCGGCGTGCCGGTGGGAGGAGATCTGGAGTACATTGACGAGGTGACGCTTCTTAGGGCGCTGGAGGGCCGGGTGGATCTGTAGCGCGGACAGGCGGAGAAATTTCGGGGCATATTCCGAAAGACTGAATTGCCGCCGCCGGATTGCCGGGCGATAAAACGGAAACTATCAATAATCAGAAACAGGAGGAACTGTGAACGATGCAGCTTACAACCGTAAGAGAGATATACCGAGACCGGGAGAAATACCTGGACAAAGAGATCACCGTGGGCGGCTGGGTCCGGAGCATCCGTGACTCAAAGACCTTCGGTTTTATTGTTCTGCACGATGGAACATTTTTTGAGACCCTGCAGATTGTATACCATGACGCCATGGAGAATTTCGCGCAGATTTCCAAGCTGAACGTGGGCGCCGCCATTGTTGTGCGGGGCACGCTGGTGGCCACGCCTCAGGCAAAGCAGCCCTTTGAGATTCAGGCGGCGCAGGTGGATGTGGAAGGAGCTTCCGCTCCCGATTATCCGCTGCAGAAAAAGCGCCATTCCATGGAATATCTGCGGACGGTACCCCATCTGCGGGCCAGAACCAACACCTTCCAGGCAGTGTTCCGGGTGCGTTCCCTGATTGCCTACGCGATTCACAAATTTTTCCAGGAGAGAGGATTTGTGTATGTGCATACCCCGCTGATCACCGGAAGCGACTGCGAGGGCGCGGGCGAGATGTTTCAGGTGACCACCATGGATCTGAAAAATATTCCCAAAACGGACAAGGGAGAGGTGGATTTCTCCAAAGACTTTTTCGGAAAGGCCACCAACCTGACGGTGAGCGGACAGCTCAACGGCGAGACCTACGCCCAGGCTTTCCGCAACATCTATACCTTCGGTCCCACCTTCCGGGCGGAGAATTCCAACACCACCCGTCACGCGGCGGAGTTCTGGATGATCGAGCCGGAGATTGCCTTTGCGGATCTGAAGGATGACATGGTTCTGGCGGAGTCCATGCTGAAATATATTATCCGCTATGTGCTGGAAAATGCCCCCGAGGAGATGAAGTTCTTCAACTCCTTCGTGGACAAGGGACTGCTGGAACGGCTGGACAACGTGGTCAATTCCGAGTTCGCCCATGTGACCTACACGGAGGCCATTGAGATTCTGGAGAAAAACAATGACAAGTTTGACTACAAAGTATCCTGGGGCTGCGATCTGCAGACAGAGCATGAGCGCTATCTGACAGAACAGATTTTCAAGCGCCCGGTATTTGTGACGGATTATCCCAAGGAGATCAAGGCTTTCTACATGAAGCTCAACGATGACGGAAAGACCGTGGCGGCGGTGGACTGTCTGGTTCCGGGAATCGGAGAGATCATTGGCGGCAGCCAGAGAGAGGACGATTATGACAAGCTTCTGAAACGGATGGAGGAGATGGGTCTGAAAAAAGAGGACTATGACTTCTATCTGGATTTGAGAAAATACGGCAGCACCAGACACGCGGGCTTTGGCCTGGGCTTTGAGCGCTGCGTGATGTATCTGACAGGTATGGGAAATATCCGCGATGTGATTCCGTTCCCGAGAACGGTCAACAACTGCGAACTGTAACAGAAAAAAGAGGGATTTCATGCAGTTTATTCATATGGCGGATGTACATCTGGGGGCGGTTCCGGATCAGGGCTGCCCCTGGAGTGCATCCAGGGAAAAAGAGATCTGGAAGACCTTCCGGCGGTCTGTGGAACTGGCAAAAAAGGAAAAGGTGGAACTGTTGCTGATTGCCGGGGATCTGTTTCACCGGCAACCGCTTTTCCGGCAGCTGCGGGAGGTGAACGATCTGTTCGCTTCCGTTTCGCCGGTACAGGTGGTATTGATGGCAGGAAATCATGATTACATAAAGCCGGATTCCGCTTACCGGAAGATTTCCTGGGCGCCCAATGTTCATATGTTCCTTCAGGAGAAGCCGGAGGTGATCCGGATTGAGAAACTGAATACCTGGGTGTATGGCCTCAGCTATGAACATCGGGAGATCCCGGAGCCCCTTTATGCCGGGATTCGTCCCAATGGGAAGCCCGGGTATCATATCCTGCTGGCGCACGGGGGAGATGAGAAGCATATTCCGCTGAAAAAGGAAGAGCTGGCGGGATTTGACTATGTGGCGCTGGGACATATTCACAAACCTCAGAGTCTGGTTCCTCACCGAATGGTCTATGCGGGAGCTCTGGAGCCCCTGGACCGGAATGATGAGGGAAAACATGGATTTGTCTGCGGAAGACTGGAGGAAGGGATCTGCCGCACGGGATTTGTTCCCGCCGCCAGCCGCTCTTATCTGACGCTGCAGATTACGGTACATTCCCAGACTACCCAGATGGCGCTGGAGCAGAAAGTGCGGGAAGGCATCCGGCAGAAGGGCGAGGCGAATCTGTACCGGATTCTCATCAGGGGATTCCGGAATCCGGATATGGAATTTGACGGCGAATCTCTGTATCAGCTGGGAAATATTACTGAGGTGCGGGATGAAACCCGCCCCTGTTACGATGTGGAGAAGCTGAAGGAACAGCAGAAGGGAACCTTAATCGGAGATTATATCCGCTGTTTTGAGGGAAAGGACTCCCCGCTGGAACAGAAAGCACTATATTATGGCGTGCAGGCGCTGATGGAAACGAAACAATGAAACTGACACAGATTTATATCAAAAGTTTTGGAAAACTGAAAGACCGGAAGATTACTTTCGGGGACGGAATCAACATTGTGTACGGCCCCAATGAAAGCGGGAAATCCACGCTCCATGCCTTTATTCGCAGCATGCTTTTCGGAATCACCCGCCAGAGAGGCCGCGCGGCCAGGACGGATAGCTACAGCCGGTATGAGCCATGGGAGAGGCCTGCGGATTTTTCCGGCGTACTCTGGTTTGAGAGCGGCGGAAAGGAATTCCGCCTGGAGCGCAGTTTTTATAAAAATGATGTGCGGGCTTCCCTGGTATGTGTTACGGATGGGGAGAAACTGTCCATAGAGGACGGCGATCTTCAGATGCTTCTGGGGGAGATCAGCGAGAATATCTATGACAATACGGTATCGGTGGGCCAGCTGTCCAGCGAGACCGATGCCGGGCTGATCCGGGAACTACAGAACCGGATGTCCGGCTTTGAGGGAGGTCTGGACGGAGATCTGAACATTCAGGCCGCGGCGGAGACGCTGAAAAAGAAACGGCGGGAATGGGAAAAGAAAAAACAGGACGCTCTGCGGCGGCAGGAGGATGGCTGCCGCCGGCTTCTGGAACGGATGGAATACGCCAAAAAGGAACGGGAAAACCTGGAAAGTCAGCGGGCAGCCGCCAAAGCGCAGATGGAAGAGACGGAAAGCGCGCTGGAAATGGAAAAAAAATCCCGGTCAGAGACCGACTCCCCGAAGGCTATAGAGAACACGACCCGGAAGGAGGGACGGGAAAAGGCGACCGGAAGCGCGTCGGAGAGGAAGCGTGGGACAGAGTCAGAGTACCGGCTTCCTGCCCGCGTTTACGGAAGACTGGCGGTGTGGGCTGCCGGTCTGCTGCTGATCCTGCTGGCCCTGTGGAATCCCTGGCAAATCTCCGTGATCGCCCGGGCTGTGGTGGCCTGGCTGGGAATCATGGCAATTTCCGCGGTCTATCTGTTTAAGGGCAGCGGCCGTGCAGAGGAACGCAGAGAGCGGGAGGAACTCCATGGATCCGCCGGGGAAGAGAGCCGAAAGCAACCGGAGGAGACGGAAACGGCACGCCGGATGGATGACGAACGGAAACGTCTGCAGGGCCGGCTGGAGGAACTGGAGCGCCAGATACAGGAAAAAAACACAGAAGAGGAAAACATCCGGGAAGATTACGAGGAATTGTCCGGGAAGGATCCGGAGGCGGCGGAGTGTCAGCTGGAAATCAACAGCCTGAATCTGGCGCTGGAAACTCTGGAAACTCTGTCCGGAGATATCCGGCTGAAAGCCGGAGGCAAGCTGCGGGGCCGGATGGGAGAAATCCTGTCCCAGCTTACCAATGGAAAATACGCGCAGGTATCGCTGGACCGGGAGATGAATATGGAGCTGGGCACCCGGGATCATCTGATTCCCCTTTCCAGCCTCAGCCGCGGAACGGTGGAACAGGTGTATTTTGCTCTGCGGATGGCGGTGGGGGAAATTCTCTGTCAGGAAGAACCGCTGCCGATTCTGCTGGATGAGGTATTTGCCATGTATGACGAGGAGCGGCTTACCGCTGCTATGAAGTGGCTGGCCAGCCAGGAACGGCAGACGCTGATCTTTACCTGTCATACCAGAGAGGTCCGACTGGCCCGCCGGGAAGGGATCGCAGTAAAAGAAATCTTTCTGGAGGAAGCGAAGGAATGAAAGGGTACAGGCCATGCGGCCGCTCATAGGATACTCAGGAAAGGAATTTGGATGCAATGTTAAGAATAGGATGTCATTTATCCTCCTCGGGAGGATTTCTGAAGATGGGAAAAACGGCGGTATCAATCGGAGCCAATACCTTTCAGTTTTTTACCAGGAATCCCCGGGGAAGCCGGGCGAAGGCGATTGACGAGAAGGATGTGGCCGCTTTTCTGGAATATGCCGATCAAAACGATATCAGCCAGATTCTGGCCCATGCGCCATATACGCTGAACGCCTGTTCAAAGGATGAAAGAACCCGGGAATTTGCCCTGGAAACCATGGAGGATGATCTGAAGCGGATGGAGTATGTGCCTGGGAACTGCTACAATTTTCATCCGGGAAGCCATGTGGGACAGGGGGCGAAGGAAGGGATCCGGCAGATTGCCGCGACACTGAACCAGATATTAAAGCCCGGGCAGCATACAACGGTGCTGCTGGAGACCATGGCCGGAAAAGGAACCGAGGTGGGGCGCAGCTTTGAGGAACTTCGGGAGATTCTGGATCTGGTGGAACTGCAGCAGCTGATGGGCGTCTGTCTGGATACCTGCCATGTGTATGATGCGGGTTATGATATTGTCAACGACCTGGATGGTGTGCTGGAACAGTTTGACCGTGTGATCGGACTGGACAGGCTGAAGGCCATACACATGAATGACAGCAAGAATCCCTTTGCCAGCCATAAGGACCGCCACGAGAAAATCGGGGAGGGATCCATCGGGATGGGGACCTTTGAGCGGATCATCAATCATCCGCAGCTTCAGGGGATACCGATATATCTTGAGACGCCCAATGAACTGGATGGGTATGCCCGGGAGATTCAGATGCTGCGGGAATGCATGGAAAAGTAACCAGGAAAAGGTATATTGTGCGGATTCTTATTGGTATATGAAGAATAGAAAACCGCCGGAAATGACCGGCGCTGCCTTGCATGATTCTGCGGTGGCGCCCGGTATTTCCCGGCGGTTTTTGCCGTTTATCGGACAGAAAGATCAGATTCCCGAAGATCCTCAGATCTTCTCATGATTCCGATACTTCGTCAGTACCTTCTGGATCCGCTCCACCGGATTCAGAAGCTTGCTGATGGAATCGTCATGATTCAGGGTGTTGATGATCAGGGCGATATATTTGCTCATATCACAGTTTACATAATATGGACGTTCCAGCAATTCCGGCGTCTGATAGATCAGATTTGTGGTAAGAATCCGGTCGAACATTCCTTTTTCATAAAATTCATCAAATTTCTTCAGACCATTGGTGAACAGACCGAAGGTGGAGCACATGAAGATCTTCGCGGCACCCCGCTCCTTCAGAAGCTGTGCTACCTCCAGCATACTGTCGCCGGAGGAGATCATATCGTCAATGATAATCATGTCTTTCCCGCGCACGTCCGCGCCCAGGAATTCATGGGCAACGATGGGGTTGCGGCCATCCACGATAACGGAATAATCCCGGCGTTTATAGAACATACCCATATCTACACCGATGTTGTTGGCCAGATAGATGGCACGGCTCATGCCTCCCTCGTCCGGACTGATCACCATCAGATGATCCTTGTCCAGTTTCAGATCCGGCTGATTTCTCAGCAGGTTTTTGATGAACTGATAAGCGGGCTGCACCGTCTCAAAGCCATGAAGCGGAATGGCGTTCTGGATTCGCGGGTCATGGGCGTCAAAAGTAATAATATTTTCCACGCCCATATTCACCAGCTCCTGAAGCGCAATGGCGCAATCCAGGGACTCCCGGCCGGAACGGCGGTGCTGACGGCTTTCATACAGGAACGGCATAATTACGTTCACCCGACGGGCCTTTCCGGCGATGGCGGCGATGATCCGCTTCAGATTCTGGAAATGGTCATCCGGAGACATGTGGTTCACATGGCCGGCTACGGTGTAGGTAAGGCTGTAGTTGCACACATCAATCAGAATGTAAATGTCGTCTCCGCGGACGGACTCCCGCAGCATTCCTTTGCCTTCGCCGGAACCGAAGCGGGGCAGTTCGGAACGGATCAGGTAAGTGTCCCGTTCATAGCCGTCCAGGTGAAGGGAAGAATCCGGGCCGCTCTGGCTGCCTTTTCTCCAGGAAACCAGATACTCGTCTACCTTGTGTCCCAGGGACTCGCAGCTGTAGGGAGAGATAATTCCCAGACGTCCTACGGGAAGCTTCTGCAGATCTTTTACATTGTTTTGCGCCATTTTAGTTTCCTCCTAAAAATTTTTTCTGGATGCGTATATCGCTGCCAATAAGTTTTATCATGGTGTAGCTGCTGGAAATTCTGGAAAATACCCGCTCAGAATAAGTTTCCTTGAAATTTTCCAGCGTCAGGTTGGTGGATATGATGGTGGATTTCTGATGCATAATCCGTTCATTAATGCAGAGAAACAGCTGTGAAGCCACGAAACTGTTGGTCAGCTCCGTTCCCAGATCATCGATGATCAGAAGATCGCAGTCAAAAATATAACGGTTCATATCCTCTGCTTCTTCGGAGTCTGAAAAAGTATTCCGGGCGAACATCTCAAACAGATCGAAGGCTGAAAAATAAATCACGCAGTGGGCGGAATCAATCAGCTCTTTGGCGATGCAGTGTGAAAGAAAGGTTTTTCCTACACCCGTATCCCCGTAAAGAAACAGATTTTCAAAGGAGGCGTCAAAATTCCGGATGAACTCCCGGGCTCTGCGCACCGCGTCCTGAGCCGTCTCGCGGGCGGACAGGCCGGTGGCGGGACTGATGATGTCCTTTGAATAATAATCAAAAGAAAAGTGCTCAAAATTTTCCGTCTGAAGGATATCCCGGATGTTGGACTGGGTATACAGAAGATCCACGGCAGCTTTCCTGAAGCAGACACACTTCCTGTTATTCACATAGCCGGTATCCTGGCACAACGGGCAGGTATACTGCATCTTCAGATAGTCCTCGGGAAATCCGTACTCGGTAAGCAGCCGTGTTCGTTCCCCGGACAACGCCTGAATCCGCGCGTCCAGATCAAAATCCTCTCCGGCAGCTTCCCCCAGAAGCAGCCGGGCCTTTTCCATGCTGGCCGACGCGATTTCCCGGTCGATCTCGGCCAGCCGGGGAATCCGGCGATAGGCCGTGCGGATCCGCTCATCCAGCTGGTGCCGGTTTTCCAGCTGCCGCTGATTATACTGGCGCATGATCGCGTCATACTGAGAATTCTTTAGTGACAAGGCATGTTCTCCTTTATAATTACTGTTTCAGAAGCTGTTTTTCCAGTTCGTCAAAATCGTAATCCCGCTGATGGAAATTGTTGAAACGGTTGGGCGCGGCAGCCTTCCGGTTTTTCTGCTCCGCCCGGTCTGCCTGTGCCTGCCGGTGCAGCGTATCCAGCGCCTGAATATCCGTCAGATGGCGGACGCCCTTCTTTTTCCATTTGGAGAGAATACTGTCTGCGTACTGGAAGCTGGCCTTTCCTGTCTGGGATACCGTGCGGGAACAGGCCTCCGTGATAATGTCCAGTGTGAATCCGTAATCGTTGAGCCAGTGGTTCATCAGGGAAATCTCAGACTGCACCGGATTCCGGTTGCTGATGCCAAAGGCCCGCAGAATGGAAAAATAGTTTTTATTATATGCGGAGGTTTCCTGCTTGGCCATGGAAACGGTGGTGATGCCTGCCTCATGCCAGGCCAGCGCCACCTTCTCCATATAGCGGATACTTTTACTTCCCCGGGATACGCAGTATTCAATTAAGTATTCCACAAGATCCGGAGAAAAATGCAGTTCTTCATAAAAATACAGAAGCCGGGAGGTCTCCGAGGGAGACAGGGTTTTTCCCAGATACTGTTCTGCGATAAACAGCAGCTGGATCACATTTTCATCCTGTTTAAGCCGGCGGACTTTGTCGGCGCTGAGCCGGCCGGACTCCCGGTCCTTGTCCGCCTGTCCGGCAGAGATATCGGTCCGCGGCTCCGACACAGCAGCTTTCCGGGGGCGATCTCCATAATTCGACGGTGCGGAACTTTCTGAGCCGGATGTCCCGGAGGCAGAAGGGGACTGCGCAGAAGAAGGTTTCTGCGAAGAAACCCTGCTGATGGAGCTTTTTGCGTCGGCGGATGCGGCATCCGCGCCGGAAAAATTATGTAACGTGCGCTCCCTGGGCGGAGCCATGGGCTCCAGAAAATCCACGGAAGTCTGTGTGGAGGCATTGCCGGACAGCACCAGAAGCCGCTGGGCTTCCCAGTAGCGAAGCGCCCGGAGTATATCGGTTTCCGTGCAGCTGAAAACATCCGCCACTTCCGCCAGTGTCAGCTCTCCCTGCCCTGCGCCCAACAGACGCAGCAGATACAGATAAATTTTTACAAATTCCCCGTTGGCACGGGGCATATAATAATCAAGAAAAACATTGGATACAACCGTCACGCCGGAGGCGCTTCCATTGTGCAAAGAAAGCTGCATAGGCTTCTGAAATCCTCGCTTTCGCTGTGTAAGATCGATAAATCAGATATAGATCGCGTCACAGAAAATGAGATGCCTGAGGACAGGGCGTTTTGCCGCACTGTCACTGAAATTTCTGTGACACCGTCATTATAACACAGACTTGGGAGAAATCAAATAGACATTTTTCAGCAGGAAGAAGAGAAGAATAGGAACGGTTAAATGTGGAAAATGTGGATACTGTGGAATAAAATACCGCCTGTCATTATTTGCAACTCGCTGTTGTCGATAAATGGCGGAGAAATCGAATTTTTTGTAAATATTTGTAATATTTTATGTAAACAGAGTTATGCACATTCAGATCCACAGATTTTCCCGTCAAAAATGTGTATAAACCTGTGGATAATGTGGATAAATGCGCGGAAACCTTATAAAACAGGGAGTTTTGAGTGGGGATAAAAAATTTTTACAGAAAAAGCCGCCGCTGTCGAAAGTAATGACAGCGGCGGCCATTCGTCCGCAGTTTGGGGACAAAATCATACAAAGACACAGGGGCCGGCGGCGGGGCGTCACATCCCCAACAGCCGTTCTCCGATCTGGAACACATCTCCTGCGCCCATGGTGATCAGCAGATCTCCGGGTTCGCAGTGCTCCAGAAGATAGTTTTCGATTTCATCAAAGGTAGGGAAATATTCACAGGGCGTTCCCAGTTTCCGGATCCGTTCCATAAGGTCTCTGGAAGAAATCCCCAGGGTATCCGTCTCCCTGGCGGCATAGATATCCGCCAGCACCACATGGTCTGCCAGTGACAGCGCGCGGGCAAAGTCATCCATCAGCGCTCTGGTGCGGGTGTAGGTGTGAGGCTGGAACACGCACCAGGTGGTTTTGTGGGGATAATTCTTTGCGGAAGTCAGTGTGGCCCGGATCTCCGTGGGATGGTGGGCGTAATCATCAATGACGGTCACATCCCCCACCTTCCCCTTATACTGGAACCGGCGGTCAGTGCCGGCAAAATCCATAATGCCGCGCCGGATAGCATCGGTATCCATCCCCAGTTTCTGGCCCAGGGCGATAACGGACAGAGCATTGGATACATTATGAAGCCCCGGAACTTTCAGAGAGAAACTTCCCAGCGGTTTTCCGCCTGCCAGGCAGGTGAAGGAGGGATGGCCCAGCGAATCCCAGGTAATATCCGCTGCCGTGTAGTCCGCCGGATGCTCCAGACCGAAGGTGATCACCTCGCAGGGGAGGTCGCGGGCGATATCCTCCCAACAGGGGGTGTCCGCATTGATGATCAGCGTACCGTCTGCCGGAAGCTTTTCGGCAAACAGCCGGAAGGAATGGCGGATATCGTCGATATCTTTAAAGAAATCCAGATGATCCGCGTCCATGTTCAGGATAATGCTGATCTTCGGGAAGAAGCTTAAGAAACTGTTGGTATACTCGCAGGCCTCTGTGATGAAGGTGCCGGAATGCCCCAGACGCAGATTGCCGCCGATGGAAGGAAGGATGCCGCCCACCGTGATGGTAGGATCGAAACCACCCTCCAGCAGCATCTGAGAAGCCATGGAGGTGGTGGTGGTCTTTCCATGGGTTCCGGATACGGCGATGGGCATGGAATAATTTTTCATCATCTGTCCCAGCAGATCCGCCCGGGACATCATGGGAAGCCCCTTCTCCACGGCACAGGCATATTCCGGATTGTCCGGATGAATGGCGGCGGTGTAAACTACCAGGTCGATACCGTCGATGATATTGGAGGCGCGCTGTCCGTAGAAAAGCCGCGCGCCCTTTTCTTCCAGGTGCCTGGTCAGAGGACTTTCCTTGGCGTCAGAGCCGGAAATCGTAAATCCCTCCTTCAGCAGAATCTCGGCCAGCCCGCTCATGCTGATGCCGCCGATTCCGATAAAATGGATATGAATGGGGGACTGAAAATCAATGGTATACATCATACAGGATCTCCTTTTTATCTCAATCTGTTTTTAAGCTGTTCGGAAATAATACCTGACCGGAAAAAGCGTCCGGCGGCATCCGGTCCGGTGTATCCGGAGGCGGACTGCCTGGTGGTATCTCTGTTATTATAAAATGAAACGGAAAAAATGGAAAGAGTTTTCTTGGACGGATCCGGAGTGTGACGGAAAATGCATTCCGAAAAGGCAGGCCGCCCATGAAAGAATCGGGGCTCCTGAACGGGAACTTGTATAAATGTCATAAAAAGTAGAAAAAAATAGATAAAAATATGTAAAACATGTTCACTAATAAGGGAAAATGTGGTATACTTTTTTATTATATATGACAAGAGGTGATAGCATGATTAAGAAAGAAATGATTGCAATGCTATTGGCCGGAGGACAAGGAAGCCGTCTCGGTGTTCTCACGGAGAAGGTGGCCAAACCGGCGGTGGCATTCGGCGGAAAATATCGCATCATCGACTTTCCGCTCAGCAACTGTATCAACTCTGGAATTGATACGGTAGGCGTTCTGACACAGTATCAGCCCCTTCGTCTGAATACCCATATCGGAATTGGTATTCCATGGGATCTGGACAGAAATGTGGGCGGCGTTACCGTTCTCCCTCCCTATGAGGCCAAGGAGAACACCGACTGGTATACCGGTACGGCCAACGCCATTTTCCAGAATCTTGCGTATATGGAGATGTACAACCCGGATTACGTGCTGATCCTGTCCGGCGATCATATCTACAAGATGGATTATGAAGTGATGCTGGATTACCACAAGGCCAACAAATCCGACGTGACCATCGCCTGTATGCCGGTACCCATCGAGGAGGCCAGCCGTTTCGGCGTTATGATTACCGACGGAAACGGAAGGATCACCGAGTTTGAGGAAAAACCGGAGCATCCCAGAAGCAACCTGGCATCCATGGGTATCTATATTTTCAGCTGGCCGGTACTCAGAGAATCGCTGCTGGCGCTGAAGGATCAGCCCGGATGCGATTTCGGAAAACATATTCTTCCCTACTGCCGGGACAACGGGAAACGTCTGTTCGCCTATGAGTTCAATGGTTACTGGAAGGATGTGGGAACCCTGGGTTCCTACTGGGAAGCCAATATGGAGCTGATCGATATCATTCCCGAGTTCAACCTCTATGAAGAATTCTGGAAAATTTACACCAAGGGCGATGTGATTCCGCCCCAGTATATTTCCAGTGAGGCCAGGATCGAGAGAAGTATCATCAGCGAGGGCGCTGAGATTTACGGAGAGGTACATAACTGCGTGATCGGCGCGGATGTTACCATCGAAAAGGGAGCCGTGGTGCGGGATTCCATTATCATGAAGCACGCGGTGATCGGCGCAGGCTGTGAGATCAACAAAGCCATCATTGCCGAGGAAGTCAAGGTTGGAGAACATGTGGTGATGGGCGTGGGAGAAGAGGCTCCCAACGTGTACAAGCCGGCAGTCTACAGCTTTGGTCTGGTGACGGTGGGCGAAGGCTCCATCATACCGCCCGGTGTAAAAATCGGGAAAAATACAGCCATCAGCGGCACAACGTGTCCGGAAGATTATCCGGGCGGAGAACTGGTCAGCGGCGGCGTGATTTTAAAGAAGGACGGTGAGTAGAATGAGGGCAGTGGGAATTATCTTAGCAGGCGGAAATAACAACAGGATGAGAGAACTGTCGCATAAGAGAGCCATTGCGGCCATGCCGGTGGCAGGAAGCTATCGGAGCATCGATTTCGCACTCAGCAATATGTCCAACTCTCATATTCAGAAAGTAGCCGTTCTGACGCAGTACAACGCGCGATCCCTGAATGAGCATCTCAGCTCCTCCAAATGGTGGGATTTCGGACGGAAACAGGGGGGCCTGTTTGTATTCACCCCCACCATTACCACCGCCAACAGTTACTGGTACAGAGGAACGGCGGATGCCATTTATCAGAATCTGGATTTCCTGAAAAAATGCCATGAACCGTATGTGGTAATCGCGTCCGGCGACGGCGTGTACAAACTGGATTACAACAAGGTTCTGGAATATCACATTGCCAAACGGGCGGACGTTACCGTGGTGTGCACGGAGGCGAAGGAGGATGACGATATCACTCGTTTCGGCGTTCTGAGAATGAACGAGGATTACCGGATTGAGGATTTTGAGGAGAAGCCCATGGTTTCCTCCGGCCATACCATTTCCACAGGTATCTATGTGATTCGCCGCCGTCAGCTGATCGAGCTGATCGAGCGCTGCGCGCAGGAAGACCGGTATGATTTTGTAAAGGATATCCTGATCCGCTACAAGAACCTGAAGAGAATCTATGGATATAAGATCAATGAATACTGGAGCAATATCTCCACGGTGGAATCTTATTACAAGACCAATATGGATTTCCTGAAACCGGAAGTAAGAGATTACTTCTTCCGTCAGTATCCGCCGGTTCAGTCCAAGATCGACGACCTGCCCCCGGCCAAGTATAATCCGGGATGCAGTGTGAAAAACAGTCTGATCTCCAGCGGATGCATCATCAACGGAGAGGTGGAGAATTCCATTCTGTTCAAACGGGTGTATGTGGGAAATAACTGTGTGATCAAGAACTCCATCGTCCTCAACGATGTATATCTCGGGGACAACACTCACATTGAAAACTGCATTGTGGAGAGCCGCGATACGATCCGGGCCAATTCCTATCACTGCGGAGAGGAAGGCATCAAGATCGTGGTAGAAAAAAATGAGCGGTATGCGCTTTAAATTCCGGCAGAACGCGCAATTTATGACAATAGAGAATATGCAAAGCGTCTATTGTTTAAAGGAAGGCATATGAAAGGGGCAATACTATGAATATAACAGACGTTAGAGTACGAAAGGTGGCCAAGGAGGGCAAGATGAAAGCCGTCGTTTCCATTACCATTGATGAGGAGTTTGTGGTACATGATATCAAGGTAATTGAGGGCGAGAAAGGTTTGTTTATTGCCATGCCCAGCCGCAAAGCGACGGACGGAGAGTACAGAGACATCGCTCATCCTATCAATTCCGGTACCAGAGACCGGATCCAGAAGATTATTCTGGAAAAGTACGAGGAAGTTATGATGCAGGAAGGTATTTCTGACGAAGACTGAAAAAAACCAATTGTCATATATTATGGGGTAAAACGAAAAGCGGTGGCGGGGGCCACCGCTTTTTTACGGGGTTTTCTTATGCGGCGGATTATGGTACGATAACCGGAGACACTGTGACCGCGCGGAACAGCTTAGATTCTGCGGGCGGTATGGAAATCCCCGGAGCGGGGAACGCAAAATAAGGAACGGATGGGAGGATATCATGAAAACAGAATTGCCGGAGGAGTTTGCCGGAAGGATGAAGGAAATGCTGGGAGAGGAGTACGACGCCTTTCTGGAGAGCTATCAGTATCCCAGATCCTGTGGACTTCGGGTTAATACGGGAAAAATTACACAGGAAGAGCTGAAAGGCCGGGCGCCTTTTGCGCTTCGGCCGGTTCCCTGGGTGAAAGAGGGATTTTTCTATGAGGAGGGGACAAATCCGGCCCGCCATCCTTATTATGCGGCGGGATTGTATTATCTCCAGGAACCAAGCGCCATGACGCCGGCTTCCCGACTGCCGGTGAAACCGGGAGAGCGGGTGCTGGATCTGTGCGCGGCTCCCGGGGGAAAAGCGACGGCGTTGGGGGCGGCGCTGGGCGGGGAAGGCGTGCTGGTGGCCAATGATATCAGCAATTCCCGGGCAAGAGCACTTCTGAGAAATCTGGAGCTTTTCGGAATTTCCAATGCTTTTGTCACCAGTGAGACTCCCGCAAAGCTGGCGGAGGTTTTTACGGGATTTTTCGATAAAATTCTGGTGGACGCGCCCTGCTCAGGGGAGGGAATGTTCCGGAAGGATCCGGCAGTGATGAAGGTATGGGAGCCGGAGCGGCCGGAGTATTTTGCAGGGCTGCAGCGGGAGATTGTCCGTCAGGCAGTGCGGATGCTTCGGCCCGGCGGCCGGATGCTGTATTCCACCTGCACTTTTTCTCCGGAGGAGAATGAGGGAACGATTTCCTGGCTTCTGAAGGAATTCCCTGAAATGGAGCTGATTCCCATGGAAGGATACGCAGGATTCGACAGCGGCCGGCCGGAGTGGGGAGACGGCAATGCTTCTCTTTCCCGGTGCGTAAGGATCTGGCCTCATAAAATGAAAGGAGAGGGACATTTCCTGGCGCTTCTGGAAAAACAGGTTTCCGATGTAGAAGATCCGGCGGGGAGAGCAGTTCCCCAGGCTCTTCTGCGTCCGGATAAGAAGAGCAGAAAACTGCTGGAAGAATTTTTCCGGGACACGGGTTTTGAACCGCTGTGGGATCAGGTGGAAATCCGCGGGGGAAAGGTCTACCAGGTTCCCCGGCTTCCCCGCCTTTCGGGTGGGATCCGCTTCCTGCGCAACGGACTTCTTTTGGGAGAAATCCGAAAGGACCGGTTTGAACCTTCCCAGCAGCTGGCCATGGCGCTTCCGGCTGGCGCATATCCGGCGAGACTGTCGTTGGCCCCGGAAGATGAAAGAATCGGGCGGTATCTGCGGGGAGAGACGATCCGGGCAGAAGGGGAGACTGCGGCAGAGAAGGGATGGATTCTGGTCTGTGTGGAGAAATTCCCTCTGGGATGGGGCAAGCTGGTGAAAGGACTGGTGAAAAATAAATACGCGGCGGGCTGGAGAAAAAATCAGTAGGTTCCAAGGGTTTCTATCTGCCGCCATCCATGGAGTTTTGTAGGAAATATAACAAAATTCAGATAAAATTTCGTAGATTTATTACATAATTATTACGAGATATTAAAAAAAGCTTCCACTTCACAGAGGCCTGTGGTATAATAAGCCTCGTGAGGTATCAGACTATGAAGAAAAAGAAGATTCTAAGCATTGTACTTTCCGCGTTTCTGACCACCGGAACCGTGGTTCCCTGCTTTGGAGCCACTACGCAGGAAAAGATCGACGACGCAAAAGAGCAGAATGCCAGGACCCAGTCCACGTTGGATGAGACCCGGGAGAAGATTCGCGACCTGGAATCCAAAAAGGGAGAATCAGAAACCTATCTGGAGGAACTGAACGGACAGCTGGAGGGGCTGAAGGATAAGCTTCAGCAGATCCAGACGGATTATGATCAGAAGCAGGAGGAGCTGGAAGCTCTCCAGCAGGATCTGAGCGAGGCCAGGCAGGACGAACAGGAACAGTATGAATCCATGAAAGTCCGGATTCGCTACATGTATGAAAAGTCCACCAACAGTTATCTGAGCCTTCTGTTTGAGTCCGACAGCATAGCGGATTTTCTGAATCAGGCCGATTACATCGCAAAGATTACCGAGTATGATCGGAACATGCTGGAACAGTACACAGAGACAAAAGAAGAAATTGCCGCCAAGGAAGAGCAGGTATCTCAGGAAAAAGACGAGATCGAAGCGCTCCGGCAGGAGAGCGTTCTGCAGCAGGAGGCAGTGGAAGAACTGGTAGAATCTACATATAATCAGATCAGATCGTATCAGGAGGAACTGGAAGGCGCACAGTCCCAGGAAGGTCAGCTGCTGACTCAGATTGAACAGCAGAATGAAGAGATCAACAGCCTCCTGAAACAGGCAAAAGAGGAGGAGGCTGCCGCAAAGCTGGCCGCTCAGAAAGCTGCCCAGGAGAAGGCGGCCAGGGAGCAGGCTGCCAGAGAAGCCCGGGAGGAAGCTGACCGGCAGACAGCAGAAAAGGCACAGAAGGAGGCAGCAGCCGCGGAAAAAGAGGAGAGCAAAAGCAGCAGTTCCTCCCAGTCCGGCGCCGTGTCCGATTCTTCGGCTTCTCAGAAACAGGAGAGCGGAAGTGCATCGGGGACGGATACATCCTCAGATAACAGCGCGCAGTCCGGAACAGACACTTCTCAGGGAAAATATCTGGGAAGATTTAAGCTCACCGCTTACTGTACATGTTCCATCTGCTGCGGTTCCTGGGCCGGCGGTTCCACCGCCAGCGGCAGCACGCCCACTCCGGGAAGAACCATTGCCATGGGCGGCGTTCCATTTGGAACCAAACTGATGATCAATGGAACTGTCTATACGGTGGAAGACAGAGGAACGGCTTACGGCCATGTGGATATTCTGATGGGAAGTCATTCTCAGGCCCTGCAGTTTGGCCTGCAGTATGCAGATGTATATCAGGTGAACTGATCAAAACCCGCCCTTCGGCGGGTTTTTCCCTTCCTGGGAAATGGTTTTCCCGGTGAAAGGAAAACGCTTCGTTGGGATCGTACTGCGGCGGAAGGGAAGAGAAGGCGCAAAAACGAAAAAAAATCGCGAAAAAACAAAATAATATGTTGACAAAATGGAATCTCTCCGTTATAATAACTCTTGCTGATGACAAAACAGCATTTCGAAGCGTGGCTCAGCTTGGTAGAGCGCTGCGTTCGGGACGCAGAGGTCGCAGGTTCAAATCCTGTCGCTTCGATTCCTTGGCAGGGGCGCCGGAATCCTTTATTTAAAGGGTTCCGGTTCTTTTTTTGCTTTTACCGCTGCCTGATGAAAATATCCCTTTATGCTCTGTTCACTAAAAAAATCCACAAAAATTCCCCAAATATTCAGTGGGTAAAAAAGATTCCTGGAAGCTTCTGACCTTTTCTGGCATTGGACACGCATTTTGGGTGAAAATGGAATATGGCTGTGAAGCGGAGAGAATAGTTATGATGCGCTTGAAATGGTGAAGGCTTTATGATAGTATAAATATGCAGAAAATCAGGAGAAAACAGGAAGAAGTTTTGACAACAATGAAATCACAGCTGAAAAAAATTCCGGAAAATTAGCAAGGATATAATAGGGTTTCGGCTGCTTGAAGATGATTTTCTTATGCGGATCCGTCGGATATGTAATATAGCGTGTTGGCCGGGAGTCTGAATACAGGTTCCCGGCCTTATTCATGACAAGGGAATGATAAGGGAAAATTCGCAAAGCGTGTTTTCCCTTGTTTATGGCAATGGAAAACCTGCGGGGAGCTTTCATTGCTGTATACTGTTGACGGCAAAAATTCTTTTAAAAGCTTCTTATCCCTCTCTCAGCGTTTTCCGGAAGGCCTGGGGCGACTGGCCGGTTTCGCGGCGGAAGACTCTGCTGAAATACAGCGGATCCGGATAGCCCACGCTGGCAGCAATTTCTCCGCAGGAGAGGGTGCTGGAGTAGAGAAGCTCTTTGGCTTTGGCGATGCGGATGTCTGTGAGATATTTCTGCGGGGTGACGCCGGTATATCTTTTGAAACATCGGATCAGCCAGCAGACGCTGACGTTGAGGGCATCTGCGTGATCCCGGATCTGGAGGGGCTGCTGGTAGGACTGGTAAAATTGCACGATGGCCTTTTCCACCAGTTCGCTGCCATGCCCGGAGGTATCCTGCTGAGACTGGGTCTGCCGGATCAGCAGCTCCAGCAGCTCCCGGGTGTAGAGGGCGCACAGGGGATGGCAGCGGGGCTTTTTCAGCTGCACCTCCCGGATAATCCGGCGGAACAGCAGGACAAATTCACTCTGGAGTCCGGTTCTGCAGAAACCGCTGTGGGAAAATCCCGCCCGGCTCGCCCAGCTGGCCGCCTGACTTCCGGTGAAATGAAGCCAGTATACTTCCGGATGGTTTTTCCGCTCATAGAGATAGTACTGCCGTTCCCCGGGATAATACAGGATCACATGGCCTTCTGTGAGATGGAAATTTTTTCCGCCGATGACAAAATCCGCGGAGCCGCCGGCAAGATAGAGAAGCTGGAAATCATTTCTCCCGGCAGGACGGATCGTCTCAAAACTTTCCCGGCGGATCAGTTTATAACGTCCCGCGCTGTTGACGGACAGCTCATACCGGGTGTCACAGGCACCTGTTTCATCGGGGTAAAAATAGCCGGAATCATTAATCATTGGAATCATTCTCCTGTGAAATTATTTTCATGTGTTTCATTATAGCACCGGCCGTATCGGATATTCAAGCGTACAAAAATCCCGCTTAAATGAAAAAAGTTACCAAAAATCCCAAACAGAGTAAAGGGATACCGACGGTTCGTTAAAATGAACAGAGGGGGTCGCCTTTGAAAAAGCAGGATGAAGAATTTTACAGGGAAATATATATTTTGTACGATAAGGACGTGAAAGCTTTTCTGAGACATTACTTTCCGGGTATCGGCGAGGAGGATGCCAGAGACATTGTGCAGGAAGTATGGGAGCAGTTCGGTCTGGATATTGCTGCCGCGCAAAAGAGAACCGACAGGGAAAATCGTTCCTGGCTGCTGACGGTGGCAAGGAATAAGGCCATTGACTGGATCCGAAGCAATGCGCGGAGATACCGGAGGGAAACCGAGCTGGATGTGTACGAGCCCTTGCTGTCAAGTAAGGTCTATCTGCCGGATGATATCCTGGAAAAGATGATCGCGGAAGACATTCTCCGGGAGCTTTCCAAAGAGGAGAAAATCTTTTTCCGCGATGAATTTTGCGGCCCGAAATCGGATAAGCTGCAGGACAATGCGAAAACCTGCAAGAAATACCGGCTGCGGAGAAAGCTGGAGAGAAAAATGGATGAGGCGGATTTCTACCCCGGGAGCGAATGGTGAGCAGAACTGCCTGCGCTCCGTAAGAAAAGGGTGGCAATCCTCTGTGGGAGATGGTAAAATAAAAAGGAAAGCCGACAGAGGAACGATCTGCCAGCAAAGACTTGTGGCTTTCTGCGTGGCGGTCTGTACGGGAGGAAGGAACGTTGAAAAGAAAGGAAGAAGAGTTGTGTCTGCGGATTTATGAGGAGTACAGGAATCGGATATACCGCTATCTGAAACATAAGTTTCCCGATATACCGCAGGAAGATCTTCGTGATATCATGCAGAATGTGTGGGCGGATCTGGTGAAGGATATTCACAAGCTGATCCCGCTGGACGAGACGGACCGGCTGAAGTGGCTTCTGGCAGTGGGAAAGATTGAAGTCTGCGAATGGTATCGGAAGAACCAGAAAATGCAGTTTCAGAGCCTGGAGGAAGTACAGGAAGAGGAAGGGAAGGGTGTGTGGAGACATCTGCTCCCTGATCCGGTGCAGGATCTGGTACTGGAAAGACTTGAGGCGCTGGAGATTATCCGTAGTCTCACAGAGCCGGAGTGGAAAGTTTTATATTCTTTCTGCGGGGAATCCTGCCAGGAGGAACACAGGCTTTCCGACAATGCGGAACGATGCAGAAAATATCGTGTCAGAAAGAAGCTGAGAGAACGGTTTGAGAAGGGAGAGCTTGATGAGTAGGCGAAAGGATGTTTTCAACAGCCCGGAGTACCGCCACATCGAAGAAAATCTGGACGATATTCTGAAAGAACTGGAGGGGGATGAGGAAACCAGAAATATGACCATGCCGGAAGAGTGGGATAAGGACTTCCGGGAAATTCTGGAAAAGGTAAATGAAGAAAACAGACAGCGCCATCGCAAAAAACTCCGCCGAACCATCGCGGCCGCGGCTGCGGTTTTGATTGTTTCGGTTCCGTTGATTGGATTTGTGGGGACGGAGACGGTTGAAGGGGATGGGATATTGGAGGTGCTTGAGAAAAGTTTGAATTTGAATGGAAGACGCTATGGAATGGCTGGTACGAATGAAGATGGATTAAATATTGATGGCCAGGATCTTAGTGAAAAAGTGTTTTCTGCAACTGATTTAAAAGAACTAAATGAAGAAATCAGACAAGTGGTAAAACATCCATTTTATATAATCGAATGGATTCCAGAAGGTTTTGAAGTGATTGATGCGGCTTATAATGAGGTGTTTGATACTTTAAACATTGAATTAAGCGATGGACAAAAGTATATTTATATTTCTCAACAATTTTCGGTGGACTCCGAAATGCAAACTAATTTAACTCAAGATGAAAGAGTTGGAACGGTAGAGAATACCAATATGGAACTATCGATTGACATATATAAGAGTGATGCAGATAGAGGATTAAGTTTTAGTATTATTGAGAATAATGCAAGACTTGATTGTTATATGGAAACTACATTAGAAGAATGTGGGAAATTGGCAGAAGGAATAGTGTATAGTTAGGAAAAAATGTGAAAGGATAAGAAAAATGAAAAAACGAAGAATTATCGTTCCCATTATAATGGCAATATTACTTTTGGGCCAGACTTTGAGTGCATGGGGAGCAGAATGGTATAATTTACAAGAAGTAGTAGACGATTCAGAAATAGAAGTTATATCAGAAGAAGAGTTTTCTGCTACTCCATATTCGCGTTATGTTTTGGGCGCTAAAGTTATATTAAAACGTCCATCAACTGATGTCATAATGATGCGATCTGAAGTTTATTGTACTGAGACAATGAAAAAAATAAGTACAGTGTTTACACTTCAAAAAAAAGTAGGAAATAGTTGGGTTAATGTTGGACAAGGCACTGTTTCGACAAGCAATGATAACAGTATGTATAAATCAATGCAAGCTACGGGTGTGTCCTCAGGCACATATCGTTGCATTGCTGACACACAAGTAGTAAGTAAAACAGGCTATACGGAGTCAGTTAGTGTGATTAGTGGCGAAATTTGAGCATTGTATGATGAGTACAAGGAATGAATATCTGTCGCTACAGAAAATATTGTGAATTCTTTTATTCAAGTAGGAAAAAGAGGACTCAACATGAACCCCATCAACTACCTAATCCTAGGCGCCGGCGGCACCGGCGGCTGTATTGCCGGGTATCTGACGGATGCCGGGAAGAATGTTACATTAATTGCAAGAAATCAAACACTGGAGGCCATACGCAGGGATGGCCTCCTGATTTGTCTGGGGAATGAAATGCGGAGTATTCCCGTGCGGGCAGTCAGTGAGGAGGAGTACCAGGGGACGGCGGATATTATTTTTGTCTGCGTCAAGGGGTATTCTCTGGAAGAGATGTATCCGCTGATTCGCAGGGCGTGCGGGCCCGGGACAGTGGTGATTCCGATTCTGAATATCTACGGCACCGGGGAGCGGATGGCGGAGGAGCTGTCGGGGATCGAGGTGCTTAACGGCTGTATCTACATTTCCGCGGCATCACAGCGGCCGGGAGTGATCCGGATGAGCGGGAAAATATTCCGGATTGTGTATGGCCGGGTGGACGGAAGAAAGGATAATCCCATGCTGTTTCAGCTGGAGGAGGATCTCAGGGAAGCGGGGATTACGCCGGTGTATTCGGATCAGATCCGGAGGGATACCCTGCAGAAATTTGCCATGGTTTCTCCTATGGCGGCTGTGGGGGCATTTTACGATGTGCCTTGCGGTGAGATGAAAAAGCCCGGGGAAATCAGGGATCGTTATGTGGCCTGTGTGGCTGAGATTGATAGTATTGCCAAGGCTATGGGGCTGAATTTCCCTGTGGATGTGGTGCAGGAAAACCTGCGGATTCTGGACGGGCTTTCGGATGACAGTACGGCTTCCATGCAGAAGGATCTGAAGCGGGGAAGCCTTTCGGAGATCGATGGCCTGGTTTATGAGGTGGTGCGGCTGGGACACCGGTTGGGGGTTCCTGTGCCCAACTATGAGGAGATCGCCGAGAGCCTTCTGCTAAGGCTGAAAAATCAGTAAATTACTCCTTTTCATTTGGCCGGTTATCCGGTATAATAGCCGCAGATATGGCTGTTGCTCCTGATAGCCGGCCAGTTATTTATTGTTTGAAGGAGTAGAGTATATGTCCTATCTGATATCATTTCTGGAGGGGATAATCACCTTTATTTCTCCGTGTCTGCTTCCTATGCTTCCCATTTACCTTTTGTATTTCGCGGGGGAGAACCGGCAGGGGAATACCGCGAAAACGCTGGTAAATGCGGTGGGATTTGTGCTGGGATTTACCTGTGTGTTTGTGTTGATGGGGGCGTTTGCGGCTGGAATCGGCGGGCTGCTGAGGCAGCACCAGACGGCGGTAAATGTGATCACGGGTCTGATTGTGGTGATTTTCGGGCTGAATTTTATGGGCGTGCTGAATGTGGGATTTCTCAATGGTACGCATAAGCTGCAGACGCAGGTGAAGGAGCTGGGATTTTTTTCGGCTATTCTGTTTGGAATTGTATTTTCCATAGGCTGGACGCCTTGTGTGGGAACTTTTCTCAGTTCGGCGCTGCTGCTGGCTTCTCAGCAGGGGTCCGTGTGGCAGGGTGTGGGGATGCTTCTGGTGTATTCCCTGGGACTGGGGATTCCGTTTATTCTCAGCGCGGTGCTGATTGACCGGCTGAAGGGGACTTTTCAGTTTATCAAGTCCCATTATCTGGTGGTCAACCGGGTCTGCGGAGCACTGCTGGTGGCAGTGGGAATCGTGATGATGACAGGATTGATGAACCGGCTGTTGGGGATGCTCAGCTGATTTTGCGGCGGTGCTTCCGGGCAGGGCGGTTATTGCCTGGTTGCGGATGACAGATTGCAGGCGGCCTGCGAAGGTGCGGGGAGTGGCCGGTAAAGGAGTGGCAAGGTGAAAAAATATGGTAAGACAATCGGGCTTCTGGCGGTTCTGATATTGCTGGTGGCCGGGGCGGGGATCGCGTATACTGCGCTGAAGGATCAGGTAGATGCTCCGTCCGCATTGGATCAGATGACGCAGACAGAGGACGGTATTGCAGAAGATGGTTCTGTGGAAGCGGAGGATACTGCCAAAGAGGACGGCGCCTTGGAAGGTGACGGTACTGCAGGAGAGGACAGCGCGGAAAAAGACGGTGCTGCGGATGGCAGTGAGACAGCGGAAGCCGGACAGGATGCAGACAGCGGAACGGACGCAGAGGCGGACGATACCTCCTCCCAGCGGCAGCAGGCGGTGGATTTTACGGTGTTTGACGCAGAGGGGCGGGAAGTGAAACTGTCGGATTTCTTCGGGAAGCCGGTGGTGGTGAATTTCTGGGCTACCTGGTGCGGCTACTGTAAGCAGGAGATGCCGGATTTTCAGGAGGTATATGAGGAGTATAAGGATCAGGTGCATTTCCTGATGATTCAGTCCACGGATGGAAGCCGGGAGACAAAGGAGATGGGGGAGGCTTATATTCAGGAGGAAGGATATTCCTTTCCCGTTTATTATGATGAAAACCGGGAGGCGGTTTATGTTTACAGCGTGTATTCACTGCCCACTACGATTCTTCTGGACGCGGAAGGGCGGGTGGCTGCCTACAATCCGGGTCTGGTGGAAAAGGAGCCGCTGACGGCGGCCATCGAAACGCTTCTGGAAGAGCAGGAAAGTGGCTGAAAAACAGAAAAATTCTGTTTTCTTTTGCTTTGGCATGAGCAGACTGACAACTTGATGTGACTGGAATTTGATGCTGATTGCAAAAGGAAACCTTGCTGTTGATATTGTGATTATCCGCACAATACTAAAATACGGTTTGTAGAAATATAATTGTATCAGCGCATGCAGAGGTGGTGATTGCAATTATCAGCTACGAACCGATGTGGAAGACCATGAAGAGAAAGGGGATCTCCCAGTATAAGCTGCTGAAGCGTGGGATTGATCACAGGACACTGAATACTTTGAAGCATGGGGGAAATATTACCATGCGGACTTTGGAAAATATCTGTCGGATTCTGGACTGCGAGGCCGGCGAGGTGGTGGCGTTCGTGGAGGATAACTGCGTGATGGAGCGGGTCAAAACCGGCACTGCCCGGAGTGCAGCTGCGCAAAATGACCAGGAAGGCAGTAAGACCGCAGGATCAGACCGTGTATGAGAAGTATAAAAATTTGGTATACAGATATCTTCGAAAACTTTATCCGGAAGCGGAGGAATCTTTGCAGTGCCGGATTCTGGGAAGGGTTTGGGAGGAAGCCGGACGGCTGGAAATCCTTTCCGGAACAGAGGACGAGCGGAAGGTGCTGACAGCGCTTCTGGCGCTCACCGAGCAGGAGATACACCGGGCCCGTATGCGGGAAGTGTGGAAGGATGCCCGGCAGCGGAAAGCGGATGCAGGAAATGGCAGCAGCCCGGCAGAAGAGGCGTGACTTCAGGGCGGCTTTCCCCAAAAAGAGAAGAGGAAAAAAGGATGTCCCGCTTTGCGGACAGATATCACAGAGACCGCAGGAAAAGGGACGGAAATTGCCTGAAAAAAGAAGAAAAATTACCCACAGGACGGAACAAATCCGCCCTGTTTTTTTGTCGGCGGGTATGGTACAATAGCGCAAAGCGCTATTGTACCTGAACATGGGGAAGGGAGTAAACGGGAGATGTTATTGGGGATAGACATTGGAACTTCCAGCATCAAGGGGATGCTGATGGAAGAGGATGGGAAGATTGTTTCGGTGAAGTCCAGCGGTTATCCGGTGGAGATTCCCAGGGCCGGCTGGGCGCAGCAGGATCCTGCGCTGTGGTGGGAAGGGCTGTGTGATGTGCTGGCGCAGATGCGGCAGGAGCGGCCGGATATCCTTGACGGCGTCCGGGGGATTGGATTTTCCGGGCAGATGCACGGGCTGACGGCGGTGGACCGGGAGGGAAATCCTGTGTGCCCGGCCATCATCTGGATGGATCAGAGAGCCACCGGGGAGCTTGGGGAAATCCGTGAGAAAATATCTGCCGGGGAGCAGGGGCGGATTCTGCATAACCGGGTGTTCAACGGATTTGCCCTGGCGTCTTTGCTGTGGATGAAAAATCAGGACCGCGGGACTTATGACAGAATTTACCGGGTGTTTCAGCCAAAGGATTACATACGGTACCGGCTCACCGGGCAGATGGGAACCGATTATTCAGACGCTTCCGCCAGCCTGATGCTGGATGTGGGGAAAAGAGAATGGGCCTGGGAGCTTCTGGAGAAGCTGGGGATTGACAGCTCACTGCTTACGCCCCTTGGCGGTTCCTGGGAGATTGCCGGAGCGGTTACCCGTAAAGCGGCCGGACAGACCGGGCTGCCGGAGGGGATTCCCGTGGTATACGGGGCCGGGGACCAGCAGGCGCAGAGTATCGGCAACGGCGCGGTGCGGGAAGGACGGATGATTTCCAATATCGGAACGGGAGCGCAGATTTCCGCCTTTTCGGCTTCGGATTTCTATGACCCGGAATTGAGAACCCATACGTTCTGTCACGCGGTTCCCGATGCGTATACGATTTACGGCGCCATGCTTACCGGGGGAATGTCGCTGAACTGGATGAAAAACCAGATTTTGCGGGAGGACAGCTTTGAGAAGCTGGGACAGATGGCGGAGACAGTAGAACCGGGCAGCGGCGGTCTGGTATTTCTGCCGTATCTTTCCGGAGAGCGGACGCCTCTGATGAATCCGGACGCCAAAGGGGTATTTTTCGGGCTGACATTGAAGCATGAGGCGGCCCATATGGTCCGGTCAGTCATGGAGGGCGTCACCTTTGCCCTGCGGGATTCCATGGAAATTCTGGAAGGCCTGGGCGTCCGGGCGGAGCGGCTGACCGCCTCCGGGGGCGCCAGCGGAAGTCCTGTGTGGCTGCAGATTCAGGCGGATATTCTGGGAAAGGAGATACAGGTATGCCGTTCCCAGGAGCAGGCTTGTCTGGGCGCCTGTATTCTGGCAGGTGTGGGCATTGGCGTTTATCCGGATATCGGCGCTGCCTGCGGCAGGCTGGTTTCCTTTGAAGAGAAGGTGTATCGTCCCCGCAGCCAGTATGCGGCCATGTACGAGGAGCTGTATCGGAAATATCACGGAATTTACCAGGGAACAAAGAACTGGATGTGACGGAAGAGATCCCGGAACCGAATGGACAGAGGAAAAACGGGGAAAATAATCGAAGATAAAGAGATCAGAGAAACAGGAGGTACTTACAATGAGAAAGGCGATGATGATATGTGGACTTGCGGCGCTGATGGCTGTGGCAGGCTGCGGACAGAATAAGACAGATTCCGGGGAGGAGAAGAACTCCTCTGCGGCAGCCCAGACTGATGCGCGGGAGAATGGAAATAATGAGGAAACCGGTCAGGAGGAGACGGATCAGACCCAGGAGCCGCTTCGGGCGGTTTATCTGAAAAATGATGTGGGTGAATTGTTTGTCACCCTGGAGCAGGGCACGCCTTTTACCGGTACGCTTCCGGATGAAATCGTGGACGAGGAAGGAAACCGTATCGCGAAAGAGGATCTTCAGAGCGGCGACGTGCTGGACGTTTACGGCAGCGGAATTATGACAAATTCGTATCCGGGACAGTATTCCGGCATCACGAAGCTGGTGAGAGTGGAGCAGGGGAATCAGGAATATGTGGACAAATATCAGGAATTGCTGGATCAGTTCTTCCCGGAGCCGGATACCACCCAGCCGCCGGAGATGTCCGTCACTTACCGGCAGCCGGAGGCAGTGGTGACGGCGGCCTGTATGCGGGGAGGATACGAGTGGTCGTACACCGATGAGAACGGGGAGACCACAGGTACTATTGCCGACGGTTCCCATGTGCTGACGTGGGAGGATCTTCCCTGGATGCAGATGACGGAAGCGACGGAGATGACCATGATGTTCACCTATGAGCCGGATCAGGTGGCTGTGGTGCGCTGGGATGAGGATCAGCAGCTGGAGGCGGAGCGGACAGACGGAGAATCCATCACGGAGGGCGAAACCGTGCGGGTGGATGAAACGGAGGACGGATTCGTGTTTACGGCGGAGCCGGGTTATATTTATCAGATCACCGGAACGTGGCCGGAGGGAACCGTGGAATATGGGTTCGGCACGACGGCGGAGGCGGAAAAAGGCGATAATCAGTAAAGTTTGCCCAGAGAAGCCCTGGGAAACGATTCTGTGGAGGGGAAAACAGGAGCAGGATAAAAGGAGAATAGGTATGATTGGGGATATGACAAGTTTAAGTAAACTGAGAAATATTAAAACGCGTTCCATCAGCCCGGAAAACTTTTCCGGCGGGAAGGGAGAAGGCGGACAGGCCGTAGAGGGGACGGGAGCGTCCTGTGCCAGGGATCTGGGAAAGGGATGGAAAATTTCACCTTCCGTGAAAATCGCCCCGGGAGAGACATTTACCATGGCCGAAATGGATGGCCCCGGTATGATCAAACATATCTGGGTGACCACCAGCAGTACCCAAAACCGCACGCTGGTTTTCCGGATTTACTGGGATGACTGTCAGGAGCCTTCCGTGGAAACTCCGCTGGGAGACTTTTTCGCCAGCGCGGACGAGCAGCAGTATGAGCAGCTGACCTCCCTGGCGGTGTGTGTAAATCCGAGAAAGGCATTAAACTGCTATTGGGATATGCCCTTCTACCGTCACTGCAAAATGACTCTGGAGAATCTTGAGGATGAAGATGTGATCGTGTATTACCAGGTGGATTACCAGCTGCTGGATCTGGAACCGGGGATGGGATATTTCCACGCACAGTTCCGCAGGACGAATCCGCTGCCCTACAAGCAGGATTACACCATACTGGACGGTGTGAAAGGAAAGGGCCAGTATGTGGGAACTTACCTGTTCTGGGGCGTGAACAACAATGGCTGGTGGGGAGAGGGAGAGATAAAATTCTTCATGGACGGCGACAGCGAATATCCCACCATCTGCGGAACCGGAACGGAGGATTATTTCTGCGGCTCTTATGATTTCGAGGTGGATGGAATATACCGTCCTTACTGCACTCCCTATGCGGGGCTTTCAAAGATAACCGCCACAGACGGGGCTTATAAGACCCAGCAGAGATTCAATATGTATCGCTGGCATATCAATGATCCGATCTACTTTGATACAGATCTGCGGGTGACCATCCAGGCATTGGGATGGCGGTCCGGAGGCCGGTATCTGCCGCTTCAGGACGATATTTCTTCGGTGGCCTACTGGTATCAGGATACGCCCGCGCCCAGCGGCTCCGTTTTGGGAAGCAGAGATGATCTGGAGATTATCTGATCCGCGGCAGGGCATAAAATGAGAAAAAAGAACAGGACGGATGAGGGAAAAGTGGCGGTTTAAGACCCGCGAAATTCTCCTCGCCGGCCGGTTCTTTTTGGTTGGCAAAATCCGGAAGAACGTATCCGCATATCCTCCGAAATGTCTGCCCTATGGCAGATATCCCCCACAGAAAATCCATTGCAGAATTTTCCCGAAAATGGTACAATTTTAACATTCCAAAGTCAGCCTGCAAGCTGCAGGAACTCTCTGACAGGAACTGCAACCGATGATTTTCAGACAACGCAAAAGAGAGGGATAGGGACACCATGCCGGCAGATATGAAGACAATTATAGCGGATACCTTTGCGCAGATGATCCGGAAAGGGGACATTGACAAAATAACAGTGAAGAATGTGATCGAGGAATGTCATATTTCCCGCCAGACCTTCTATTATCACTTTCATGATCTGATGGAGGTTCTGGAGTGGTCCTTTGAACGGGCCGCGAAAAAGCTGCTTCAGGAAAGCATGGAAGCGGATGGGCTTCAGGCGGCGCTGGAACGGTTTGTGGCATTTGCCTATGAACACCACAGGGAGATCCACAGGCTGCTGAATTCCAGGAACAGCCAGCAGATTGAGCAGATGCTCATTGAATCCGTGGTGACGTATCTGGGGGATCTGGCGGCTTACAAGGAGCCGGAGCTAAACGTCAGCCTCAGCAATATGGAGATCAGCCTTCACTTTTATGCCTGCGGGATTGTGGGCACCCTGCTGAGGTATGGAGGAGATCCGCACCTGGGTCGGGAACGGCTGGTGAGGCAGCTGGAGCTGCTTTTGAAAGGCGGGATTTTCCCGGAAAGCAAGGAAAAATAAAAGATGGATTGGAAATAGTCGTCAGCTTTTTTGGAAGCCTTACGGCTATTTTTTTGCGCTGAAAAGCATTTTTACACCCGAAGGTTTGTGTTTGTACAGATCGCAAAATGTGTAAAAAATCCTTACACTTGGGGAATTGTGTAAATACATTTCTGAAAAATTGAAAATGGCATCCCGGGGAAAACACTGGTATAACAGACTCAGGGGGAAAAAGAAAGGCCAGACAGAGGAAACCCTGAAGGATCCCTTTATGGCCATGCGCCCAAACAGAGGAAAGGAGGACCCTGGTTCATGAATATAGGGCAGGAAGTATTTGCGATTAAGCTGTATGAGCTGGAGCAGCAATATGGAAAGCTGCAGAGCAGGATCCGTGTCTGCGGACAGGAAAACCGTCAGAGAATCCGGGATGAGCTTCAGAAAACAGCGGAGGAATATGAAGAGGAACGTCTTCTTCTGCAGGAACGGGTCCGGAACTGCCGGTCCCGGGCGGTGTCGCGGCTGGCGAAAGCGCAGCTGGAGTACCGGAAGGCCACGGATGAAATTGTGAAGAAACAGATGGCGGAGGATCTCCACGGCGAGAATACCACATCCGGGGAGGACGCGCAGGAAGCATCTGCTCTTTACGCGGAATTTGCCATTGATTTTGCCACCTTGTCCATGCAGCAGGCTTTGATTGCCGCCCTGACGGCGTTGGACGGACAGGTAGGGGAAGCGGATGAAAACCGGGAGAAAAACATTTAAGGATAATGAAAACCGGAGGAGTGAATAGAATATGCAGGAAGTAAAAAAACCGAAAAAACCATTGATCTATTATTATGTGATCGTGATGGCCATCCTGCTGCTGGTGAATTTTCTGCTGATGCCCTGGATGGCACAGAACCAGGTGCAGGAAGTGGATTACGGCACTTTTATGACCATGACAGAAAACAAGCAGATTGAAGAGGTGCAGGTGGATCAGGAGGAAAATCAGATCCTGTTTACTGACAGGAACAACAATATCTATAAAACAGGAATGATGGATGACCCGGATCTCACTCAGAGGCTGTTTGATTCGGGAGCGAAATTTTCCGGGGAGATAGTGGAACATGTGTCTCCGGTGGTTTCTTTCCTGGTTTCCTGGATTCTGCCGATCCTGATTTTTGTGGGAATCGGACAGTATATGTCCAGGAAAATGATGAGCAAAGCCGGCGGGCCCAATTCCATGATTTTCGGAATGGGAAAGAGCAACGCCAAGGTTTATGTGAAATCCTCAGAAGGCATCCGCTTTTCCGATGTGGCCGGAGAGGATGAGGCGAAGGAAAATCTGACGGAGGTGGTGGATTATCTGCACAATCCGTCCAAATACAAAGAGGTGGGCGCCGACATGCCCAAGGGTATTCTGCTGGTGGGCCCTCCCGGAACCGGTAAAACCATGCTGGCCAAGGCGGTGGCAGGCGAGGCGGGCGTTCCCTTCTTCTCCATGTCCGGATCGGAATTTGTGGAGATGTTTGTGGGTATGGGCGCATCCAAGGTCCGGGATCTGTTCAAACAGGCGAAGGAGAAAGCACCCTGTATCGTGTTTATCGATGAGATCGACGCCATCGGCCAGAAGCGTGACGGCCGGGCCGGAGGCAATGACGAGCGGGAGCAGACATTGAATCAGCTGCTGACGGAAATGGACGGCTTTGAGAGTAACAACGGCGTGATTATTCTGGCGGCCACCAACCGGCCGGAATCCCTGGATCCGGCCCTGACCCGTCCGGGAAGATTTGACCGGAGAGTTCCGGTGGAGCTGCCGGATCTGAAGGGCAGGGAGGAAATTCTGAGGGTTCACGCCAAAAAGGTACGGCTGGATGAAAGTGTGGATTTCAACAAGATTGCCCGGATGGCTTCCGGAGCTTCCGGCGCGGAGCTGGCAAATATCATCAATGAGGCGGCGCTGCGGACGGTGCGTGACGGCAGAAGGTATGTGACCCAGTCGGATCTGGAAGAGAGTATCGAGGTGGTAATCGCCGGATACCAGAAGAAAAACGCGATCCTGACGGATCAGGAGAAAAGGATTGTGGCATACCATGAGATCGGCCATGCGCTGGTGGCGGCGAAACAGAACCATTCCGCGCCGGTGCAGAAGATCACCATCGTGCCCAGAACTTCCGGCGCCCTGGGCTATACCATGCAGGTGGAGGAAGGCAACCACTACCTGATGCTGAAGGAAGAGCTGGAGAATAAGATCGCCACCCTCACCGGCGGCCGGGCGGCGGAGGAACTGGTATTTCAGACCTCATCCACCGGGGCTTCCAATGATATCGAGCAGGCCACCAAGCTGGCCAGAGCCATGATTACCCGGTATGGTATGAGTAAAGATTTTGACATGGTGGCCATGGAGACGGTGACCAATCAGTATCTGGGCGGGGATACGTCCCTGGCCTGCTCTGCCGAGTCTCAGGCAGAGATTGACCGGCAGGTGGTGGAACTGGTGAAACAGCAGCACGCCAGGGCCATGAAGATCCTGGAGGAGAATCGTTCCAAACTGGATGAGCTGGCCAAGTACCTGTATGAGAAAGAGACCATCACAGGCGAGGAGTTTATGAAAATTCTGGAAGGATAACAGATAGCAGGAGGTTATGTACAAATGAGCAAATCCATAAAAGAAGCAATGACAGCATTTACCGTAAATCAGGCACTGAAATATCTGGAGGGAAATCCGGAGGAGAATATTCCCAAACTGATGGCGTTTGTGGACCGGCTGGTGCCGGACGACTGGTATACCGGTCAGAGAAATGCCATCCGCAAGGCCATTGAGGAGAAAAACAACTGGTATCAGCTGATTCTTCGTCTGTATGAGCTGGATCCGGGGGTGCGCCGGGTATTTTTCCAGAACTTCATCACCAATGCCAGCCTGAAAGGAAGCGTCCTTCAGGAGGAAATGTCGGAGAAATACAACTGCAACATTCCCTGGGCTATCCTGCTGGATCCCACCACAGCCTGCAACCTGAACTGCACCGGCTGCTGGGCGGCGGAATACGGACATCAGTATAATCTGAGCCTGGAGGATATCGATTCCATTGTGAAACAGGGCAAAGAGCTGGGAACTTATATGTATATCTATACCGGAGGGGAGCCCACGGTACGCAAAAAGGACGTTTTCAAAATTTGTGAGATGCATCCGGACTGTGAATTTCTGGCCTTCACCAACGGAACCATGATCGATGAGGAGTTCTGCCAGGAAATGCTGCGGGTAAAGAATTTTGTTCCGGCCATCAGCCTGGAAGGATTTGAGAAGGCCAACGACGGGCGGCGCGGAGGCGGCGTGTACCAGAAGGTGCGCCATGCCATGGATCTGATGAAGGAGTATAAGCTGCCCTTTGGAATCTCTGTGTGCTATACCAGCCAGAACTTTGAAGATGTCAGCAGCGAAGCATTTTACGATATGATGATTGAGAGCGGAGCACTCTTCGTATGGTACTTTCACTATATGCCGGTGGGCAAAGGCGCGGTGACCGAACTGCTGCCGACGCCTGAACAGAGGGAAGCCATGTATCACCGGATCCGTCACTTCCGGGAGACGAAGCCCATCTTCGGCATGGATTTCCAGAATGACGGAGAGTATGTGGGCGGATGTATCGCCGGAGGAAGAAGATATCTGCACATCAATGCCAAGGGTGATGTGGAGCCTTGCGTTTTCATCCATTACTCCAACGTGAATATCCATGACTGCTCCCTGCTGGACGCTTTGAGAAGCCCCATTTTCCAGGCATATCATGACAACCAGCCTTTTAACAGCAACCATCTGCGGCCCTGCCCGATGCTGGAAAATCCGGAGCGGCTGCCCCGGCTGGTGAAGGAAACCGGAGCAGTGAACACGGATTATCAGGATCCGGAGACCGCCGGGGAGCTGTGTGAAAAATGTAAGAAATACGCAGCCGACTGGGAACCCACGGCACGGAAGCTGTGGAGTGAGGGACATCACGTATTTAAAGGAAAAGAGTAACCTGTCAGAAAAGCTTTTTTCCAACACTGTCAGCCAAAGCAAAGGGACCTGGAAGAATCCGGGTTCCTCTGTGATTTCCGAAATAATCGCTGTCAAAGACAATATCCGTTCCGTCCGGATTTTCAAAACGTTCTTCCGGCTCAAAGGCGCATCCCAGGATGTCGCTGTTGACCATACCTGCGGAAAAATCGCCCAGATGGTCGTACAGATCGGTGGCCAGTACCGGATGGCCGTCCACGGTCTTCACCTCCACGGTGACGGTATGCCGGGTATCCACCAGGTTGCGGGTCTCTTTACGCCAGGCTTTCGCACCGTTGAAATAGGCGTTGTCTTTCGCCCACACGGGAAGTCTGTGGCCGTGGGCCGGTTCCAGTTTTGCCATATCCGGGGTGTCCGTATCCATGTCAAACATCTGTATCCACTCCCCGTAGGTGGGATACGCATCCATCACATGGGTGCCCACTTCCCGGTTCTCCTCATCGGTGCCCTCGGAGCTGTCGCGCAGGGTCACAAAAGGATCGGAGGGCCATTTCTGCACGAAGATATTGTTGTAGAACCGGTCGTCTCCGTGAAGAATGGTCATAAATCCCATTACTTCGGTGCGGTGAGGAATATGGTAGGGCGTATACCGGGGACCGGTGCCTTCTCCCACACAGGTGAGCGCGCCGCAGATCAGATTGTGAACCATGGCGACGCCCTGGGTGGCCATCCGCAGGGAGGCGTCGGAGAGCAGAATGTTATTGTCGATCAGCGTGGGGCCATGGCCCACTTCCACGAAAATGTCCTGGCTCATCATGCCGCCTTTCAGCTGTCTGGCGAAGGGCGGTTTTTGATTGTCATGGAACAGGTTTTGGGTGATGCGGGTGCCCTGTGCCTCCCAGTCGCACCAGATTCCCATGGTGCAGTGGTGGATGTAATTGCGCCGGTAAATCACATCGATGGCGGCGTGCATTTTGATGCCGGCGATCTCCGCGCCGCCCAGCTCCATCATGTTGTTGATATGGTGGATGTGATTGTCCTCGATGATGGAGAACACGCCGCCCATCCGTCCGATGATTCCTCCCTGTTCACAATGGTGAATATTGCAGCGGCGGATGATGTGGCTGCCCACCTTCTCCTTCAGCCATCCGTGGTACTGGCCCCGGCAGACGGCGTCCCGCTCCATCTGGGTGGGGCTTTTCAGATGCTTTCTCGTGAAGTAATGGTCGTTGTCCGGATCCAGATATTTCCCCAGAGAAATACCGGCGCATTTGCTGTTGCTGATTTCGCAGTCTTCGATGATCCATCCTCTGGACCAGTGGGGGCCGATCATGCCGTCCTGGTAGGCGGCGGGCGGCGCCCAGGTGGTGGCGGCTTTGGTGATGAGAAAACCGCTGACGGTTATGTAACCGATACCGGTTTCGGAAGGCATGAAACATTCCCGGCGGACGTTGATCTCCACCTTCTCCCCGTTGGGATTCTTTCCCTGGAAATTGGCGTAGATGACCGTCTCGCGGCCTTCCTGTTCGGCATACCATTTGTAAACGGAAGCCTCCGGTTCCCAGGAACAGCCGTAGACGTCACCACGGATACATTCCTCCAGGGTTTCCGCCTCGTACATCATCCGGTCGTTGAGATAGACGGCTCCGGTGTGCCTGCTGCGTCCGGCAAAGTACCAGTCGCCGTACACATAGGTGGTGTAGGGGTTATAATTTCCGAAAATGGAGTTGTCAATCCGGCAGAACCATACGGTACCCTGATAGGGTTTCCAGTCTTTCACCGCTTCCGCACCGGTGATCACCGCTCCCAGCGGCGTCGTACTGCGGTAGGTGATTCGGGCGTCTTCGGTTCCGGCATGGCGGGGATTCACATATTCCCGGTAGACGCCGGGGGCCACCAGCACTTCATCGCCGGGCCTGGCCGCCTGGGCGGCATCGTTGATCCGGCGAAAGGGCATCTCGCGGGATCCGTTACCGCTGCGGGCGGCATTCTGGTCAACATAGATCTTCATGCACTTGTCCTCCTGTCTGAGTTTTCTGTAATCTGGATATATTTTATCGTATTTATGTATGCTTTACAAGAAAGGGTTTCGATAAATAAAATCATTTAATACTCCCGGTTACCACTCCGTTCATAATCCACCGTTGGCAAAATACATATAAGAGTAAAATCGGTATCAGAACCATGGTATAGGAGG
>DVIN01000021.1 GCA_018711275.1 Candidatus Pullilachnospira intestinigallinarum | reverse complement strand
TTGGCTAATCTATCCCTTTTTACTGTTTTAAAGGATCTTTCGATCGTTCGTTAATGATTAAAGAACTTTCGAGGAATGTGTTTCACTGTTCAGTTATCATGGTTCTCTGTCTTGCGACAGCTTTCATAGTTTATCACCGATTCCACCATCTGTCAAGATGTTTTTTCGGTTTTTTCGAGGTTTGTCCTCGCGGCTTTCGCCGAACGGAGAAGGAGGGATTTGAACCCTCGCGCCGCTATTAACGACCTACTCCCTTTCCAGGGGAGCCCCTTCAACCACTTGGGTACTTCTCCACAGTGCCTGATCATCTCAGTTTTATTTAACGGAGAGGGTGGGATTCGAACCCACGCGCCCTTGCGGACAAACGGTTTTCAAGACCGCCTCGTTATGACCACTTCGATACCTCTCCATATCTTTTCAGTGGTCTTTCGCGCCTGTCTCGCTCAGAGACAAGAGCTATTTTAGCATCCCATCTCTCTCCTGTCAATACTCAATTTTTATTTTTTTCCATTTTTCTCGTCAAAAAATTTTTCTGCGATTACCAGGTCCTCCGGCGTGGTGATTTTTATGTTATAATAAGAGCCCTCAAAGAGCTTCACCGGATGATTTCCATGCTGTTCCACCACCATGGCATCATCGGTTATGCCGGCACAGTCTCCTGCAAGCGCTTTCTGATACGCATCCAATACCAGCGGAAAAGAAAAAATCTGCGGGGTCTGTACATTCCACACCCGGCTTCTGTCCGGTGTTTCGATCACCAGACCTTCTCCGTCAACGATTTTCACGGTATCTTTCACCGGCATTCCCGCCGCGCAGGCGCCGCACCGGCGCACAGTCTCAAGACCGCGCTCCAGGATCTCCCGGTCCACAAAGGGGCGGGCGCCGTCATGGATGAACACATAATCACAGGGGCCGCAGGCCTGCAGGCCCTGATATACAGAATGGTATCTTTCTTTTCCGCCGACAACAATGTCCGTCACTTTCCGAAACCCATACCGTTCCACAATTTCTTCCCGGCAGTATGCAGTCTCCCCTTCGCCGGTCACCAGGATGATCCCGTCGATCCAGGGACAGTCCTCAAAACATTTCAGGGAATAGTAAAGCACCGGGTATTCCCGGATTTTCAGGTACTGTTTGTGGACAGAAGTCTGCATTCTTTTCCCTTTGCCGGCGGCCAGCACCACTGCCATACATTTTTCTTTCATCACCGTTCCCCCAGTTTCAGATTCGGAACCGCATTGAGATCCAGCCCGTGCCGTGTTCCCTTCTGATATTCATAGTAGGCGGCCACGCCGATCATTGCCGCGTTGTCTGTGCAGAAAATGGGCGACGGGTGATAAAAACGGATATGCTCCGCCTGACAGGCCTGTTCCATGGCCGCCCGCAGAGTGCTGTTGGAGGCCACACCTCCCGCAATCGCCAGCCGGTCCATATTGTAAGCCTTTGCAGCCGCCACTGCCTTCTCCACCAGGGTATCTACCACCGATTTCTGGAAGGAAGCCGCAATATCCGCTTCACAGATGGGCTCTCCCTGCATCCTGCAGCGGTTGATATGGTTCAACACCGCTGATTTCACACCGCTGAAGCTGAAATCATAGGGGCCATCCTCCAGTTTTGCTTTTGGAAATGGAATGGCGTTCGGATTTCCTTCTCTGGAAAGCTTGTCGATTTTGGGACCGCCAGGATATCCCAGCCCAATGGCCCGTGCCACCTTGTCAAAGGCTTCTCCGGCCGCATCATCTCTGGTTTTTCCCAGAATTTCAAATTCCCCGTAGTCCTTCACAATCACCAGATGGGTATGACCACCGGAGACTATCAGACATAAAAAGGGCGGTTCCAGATCCGGATTTTCAATATAGTTGGCAGAAACATGGCCTTCAATATGATGCACGCCCACCAGCGGAAGCTTTTTCGCCCAGCTGATGGCTTTTGCCTCGGCCACTCCCACCAGCAGCGCTCCTACCAGCCCAGGTCCATAGGTGACGCCCACAGCGTCCAGGTCATCCAGGGTGACATTAGCCTCCGCCAGTGCCTCCTCGATGACCTGATTGATTTTTTCGATATGTTTCCTGGACGCAATCTCCGGCACCACGCCGCCATACAGCTTGTGCAGCTCAATCTGAGAGGAAATCACATTGGACAACACCGTCCTTCCGTTTTTCACCACGGCGGCCGCCGTCTCATCACAGGAACTCTCTATGGCTAATATGAGAATATCTTTTTCCTCGTTCATCCTTCTTCCTCCTCAAAAGCCAGATCCACGGATTTTCCGTCTTTTCCGGCATAGGCGTTGGGGAAAATTTCCCGCACCTGAGACATATATTCCTCCGGTTTTACCAGAGACGGGCTGAAATGCGTCAGCCACAGTTCCTTTGGTCTGGCCTCCCTGGCAAGTTTTGAAGCTTCCCGGAAGGTCATATGCCTGTACTCCCTGGCCTTCGCCTCTTTTCCCGGTTCTCCGTACATGCCTTCACAGATCATCAAATCGGACCCTTCCGCGTGGCGGACAATGGCCTCCACCGGCCGGGTATCGGTACAGTAGGTTACCTTCAGCCCTTTTCGTCCCGGCCCCAGCACCATGTCCGGCGTATAAATTTTTTCTCCCTCCGTGATGGTCTCCCCTTTCTGCAGAGGGTTCCAGTATTTCAGAGGGATTCCCCGTTCCTTTGCCGCTTCCACGGAAAATTTTCCCTGCCGGTGGATTTCCACAGTGTAACCGTAGCAGACCACATTGTGATTGACCCGGAAGGCGGTGATATCGTATCCTCCCACCTGGAAGCGCTCCTCGGGCCCGGAAAATTCCCGGTACAGAATGGGAAACGGCAGCTCCGGCGCGATCACCCGCAGGGCAGATGCCACCCGTTCCAGTCCCTTCGGTCCCGCCAGAAGCAGCGGTTCGGTCCGCTCCGCATTTCCCATGGTCAGAAGCAGGCCCGGAAGTCCGCTGATATGATCGGCGTGGTAATGGGTAAAGCAGATCACATCGATGGGTTTGAAAGACCAGCCTTTGGCTTTCACCGCCACCTGCGTTCCTTCCCCGCAGTCGATCATCAGATTGCTTCCATTATACCGCATCATCAGGGACGTAAGAAAACGCCGGGGGAGCGGCATCATTCCCCCGGTTCCCAGCAAACAAACATCTAACATAATCTTCCTCTGTCATTTTTCAAATCAGCTCCACACACTCCTGCACATCCGCCGGAATCTGAAAGCTTTTTACAAGTTCATCGTAGCACGATTCGCACAGGTCAAAGGAATGGTGTTCTCCGTCTTTCTGAGAGAAATATCCCCAGTCCGCCTCCACAGAGCAGACCCCTTCCATCACCGTTCCGTTGGCCACCAGCAGTCTCTTTCCGCATTTGTTGCAGATCACAGCTGAAATTTTTTCTTTTCTGTCGTCTCGGTAAATTTTCATTGATATCCTCCTTCAGGCGTTCTTTTGTTACAGCCCAATGATACCAAATCCTTATCCTTTTTCCTACTGGGAATGGTTTGCAGTACTGGAAGCAGCCTCCCATTTCATGACAAGACCGTCCTCCCGGGGGGCCTCGTAATAATTTTTTCTGACGCCCACTTCCTCAAATCCCAGTTTCCGGTACAGATGAATAGCGCCGGCATTTCCCGCGCGCACCTCCAGATACAGAGCGCCAACCCCTGCCTCTTCCATCCGCGCCAGCAGCTGCGCAAGCATCTGCCTGCCGATTCCTTCCTTCTGCCGGCTTTTCTTCACCGCCACGTTGGTGATGTCGCCTTCTCCGGAGGCCGTCACCACGCCGCAGTATCCCAGAATTTCTTTCTCTTCCTCTGCCACCAGAAACAGCGTATCATTCCGGATCAGAAAGCTGAAAAATCCGGTCTCTGTCCAGGGGACGGAAAAATTTTGCTCTTCGATCTGCATCACCTGTTCCAGATCGTCGATCTGCATCTCTCTAATGGTTATCATGATTCTTTTTTGCTTCCCTTTCTGCCCGTTCCCTCTCCGCCTGGGACATCCGCAGGTACTCCGGCCGGTGTTCCGCCGCCGTCTCCACCTGACCGCGGGCATAGTAGACTGCTCCCAGCGCCGCCACCGCTCCGGCTCTCTGCCGGCTCAGATGGAGGGGCGCAAAGGAAAACGGAACCCGGGTCAGCTGCTCCAGCTGTCTGCGGTATACCGCCACCCCATCTCCCAGGTAAATCACTTCCCGGCCCAGGCTGTTGATCTGCTCCACAATCTCTTCCACACCCACAGCCATCTGGAGCGCCACCGTCTCCATTTTGTGATCTCTGAACTCGTACAGACCGGTATACACCTGATTTCTCCTGGCGTCCATCAACGGACAGATCAGCCCCGGCACATCGTACAGATTATACGCCAGGGCGTCCACGGTGGGAACCGCCACCAGCGGTTTATTCAGGGCCAGTCCCAGCCCCTTGGCTGTGGCCGATCCGATGCGCAGCCCCGTAAAAGAGCCCGGCCCCGCCGCCACCGCGATGGCGTCAATGGTTTCCAGATCCAGCTCCGTCATACTGGCAATGGCGTCCAGCATAGGAAGCAGAGTCTGCGAATGTGTCTTCTTATAATTTACGGTATACTCCGCCAGCAGGATGTCATCCTCGACAATAGCCGCCGATGCCACCAGCCCGGAGCTGTCCAATCCCAGCAATTTCATGGTTTCCTCTCTTTCTGGCCGTATGGCCATAAAGGTATCCCCGCAGGGGGGTTCCTCTCTTTCCGGCCGTATGGCCTTAAAAGTATCCCCGCAGGGGATTTCCTACTCCAGCCCCTCAATCGTAATTTTCCGGTAGTCAAACCCTTTCTCCAGGTCCTTTTCGATCGCCACCGATATTACATGGTCCGGCAGCAGCTCCCGGATCCGGTCTGCCCACTCAATCATGCAGACGCCGTCGCCGAAAAAGTAATCATCGTAACCGATCTCTTCCATCTCCTCAATATCACCAATCCGGTAAACATCAAAATGATAGAAGGGAAGCCGGCCTTCCTGATATTCCTGGACAATGGTAAAGGTGGGACTGGATACCGCCTCGGTAATGCCCAACCCTTTTGCCATTCCCTGGGTAAATACGGTTTTCCCCACCCCCAGGTCCCCTCTCAGAGTATAGATCTGTCCCGCCCGGGCCTGCCGTCCCAGACGTTCCCCCAACTGAAAGGTTTCCCCGGGGCTGTATGTCTCTATAATCATTTTTTTCCCGCCTTTTCTGCAATTTTGCTGCTTCAGTTTGGCCTTCCGGCTTCACCGTCACAATTTACGGAATGTCTGCCGATCAAATCTGTCTCATTTCCCGATGACTGTCTTCCCCGGCAGACAGCAACTCTGCTCATTATAGCACAGGGGGGCCCTTGCGGCAAGCTTCCCCTTGCGCCTTTCCCTCCCGCATATTATAATACCTTCATATCATAAAAAAGGAGAGATGACAACATGGCAAATCCTATTGTTACCATCACCATGGAAAATGGCGATGTGATGAAAGCCGAATTATATCCGGAGATTGCTCCGAATACTGTCAACAATTTTATCCATCTGGTTCAGGAAGGCTTTTATGACGGCCTGATCTTCCACCGGGTGATTCCCGGCTTCATGATCCAGGGCGGCTGTCCCAACGGCAATGGCATGGGAGGCCCCGGTTATTCCATCAAGGGCGAATTTTCCCAGAACGGTTTCGCCAATGATCTGAAGCACACGCCGGGCGTTCTATCCATGGCCCGCGCCATGCATCCGGATTCCGCCGGAAGCCAGTTCTTTATCATGCATAAGGCTTCTCCCCATCTGGACGGCGCCTATGCGGCCTTCGGAAAGGTGACGGAGGGACTGGATATCGTGGACAAAATCGCATCCACTCCCACCGACTTCCGGGATATGCCTCTGGAACCCCAGAGAATCCGCACCATTACAGTGGAAACTTTCGGCACGGAGTATCCCAAACCGGAAACCTGCTGATCTTTTCTGACAGGAAAGTCAGAAGGCATAGCTGTTATAATTCTTCAGGGACATCCTGGCCCGCCCGGGTCCGGATGTCCCTCTTATGAAGCGACGCCGAAAAGCCGGACGTTCAGCCCTTTTCCGGTGTCAGTTCCTCTCCCATCAGAATCTTATCCCCCAGCTTCGCATAGTAAAAACTCTCTCCTCTAACAAGCCGCGCCCGACCGTTGGTAGCTTCCACCAGTTCCTTCTCTGTCTGTTCCAGCGCTGATACGGGAACCAGAATCCGAACTTTCACCTGATCCGTGTACTCGCTGTCAAGGGTGGCAAGTCCCTTCTGTCCGATCAGATACAGAATCTTTCCGATTCCATTATAATCGGTCTGAATCTCCAGAACTGTCCCGTACTGTCTTTCAATCACCTGGCTTTGGGCAATTCCTTCCTGCACTGCCCGGGAGTAAGCCCGCACCAGTCCGCCGGTCCCCAGCAGCGTGCCGCCGAAATACCGGGTCACCACCACGGTCACATTATACAGGTCCTCCCCCAAAAGCACATCCAGCATGGGATGACCGGCAGTCCCCTGGGGCTCCCCGTCATCGCTGGCCCGCATCAGTTCTTTCCGTTCACCGATCACATAAGCATAGCAGTTGTGGGTGGCATTCCAGTATTTTTTTCTGACCGATTCGATAAATGCCAGCGCCTCTTCCTCCGTCTCTGTCAGCCGGACGGTGGCAATAAAACGGGATTTTTTTTCCACAATCTCTCCTGATCCGCCTCTGTAGATTGTTTTAAACCGTTCCAGCATATGTATGTCCTCTCTTTTCTTTCGGTCCGTTCTTCGCCGGACCCTGCCTTTTTCACTGATCTGTCTCATTATAAAATCCTTCTCTGTCATTGCGCAATAGGAAAATAGGAACTTTTTATTTGGGGCTTTTAATAAAAAATGGAATTTGATATAATAATCCATTATAAAGGAGGTATTACCATGAATTATGGGAAAAAATCGACGCAGAAAAAGCGTAAAAAGCTTGCGTCCACTTCTTCCAGAATGGAAAAGCGGGCAGGCGTCAGTGTTCTGCGGATTCTTTTTCTTACTTTCGCGGCTCTGTGCGTGATTGTCTGCTGTATGGGTGTCGGCGCTTTCCGGGCGATTATCGACAATTCTCCGGATATCTCGGATGTAAATATTATGCCCAGCGGCAATGCCACCTTCGTGTATGACGCGGATGGCAATCAGCTGCAGAAGTTATCCGCCCCGTCGGCAAACCGGGTATCGGTCTCTATCGACCAGATTCCGCTGGATATGCAGCATGCCATCGTGGCCATTGAAGACGAACGTTTTTATGAGCATCACGGCATCGATATCAAGGGAATCGTCCGGGCATTCTTCAACGGCGTGGCGCGGGGCTTCCATTTCAACGAAGGAGCCAGTACGCTGACCCAGCAGCTGTTAAAAAATAACGTATTCACCAACTGGACCAACGAAGGAACGCTGGAACGGTTTACCCGAAAGTTCCAGGAGCAGTATCTGGCGCTGCAGCTGGAAGCTTCCCTGGATGCGGCCGGAGAAGATACCAAGAGTGTGATCCTGGAAAACTATCTGAATACCATCAATCTTTCCGCCGGTACCTATGGCGTGCAGGCTGCGTCCCAGCGGTATTTCGGCAAAGACTGCAGTGATCTGACCCTTTCGGAATGTGCCGTTCTTGCGGCCATCCCGCAGAATCCTTACCTGTACAATCCCATCCGTCATCCGGATGAAAACGCCAAAAGACGTACCAAGGTGCTGGATAATATGCTGGAGCAGGGATATATCACACAGGAAGCGCACGATGAAGCGCTGGCAGATAATGTTTATGACCGGATTCAGGAGACGGACTCCCAGCAGGAAACTTCACCGTATTCCTATTTTATCGATGAAATGACCTCGCAGATCACCACGGATCTGCAGGAAAAACTGGGATATACCGAAGTGCAGGCGCAGAATGCGCTGTACAGCGGAGGTCTCCGGATCTACACCACGCAGGATCCTGACATCCAGTCCATTCTGGACGAAGAATACCAGAATGAGGAAAATTTCCCTGCCAATACCAGGATCGGTATCGACTGGGCTCTGACGGTACAGAAACCGGACGGAACCACCCAGAACTACAGCAAGGAAATGATGAAACTTTACTTCATGGACAATGAAGACGATCAGTTCGACCTGCTGTTTGATTCGGAAGAAGACGCGCAGGCACATATTGACGCCTATAAGGAGCACATTCTTTCCGACGGCTCCACCATTGTCGCGGAGCGTCTCAGTTTTGCTCCACAGCCTCAGTCCTCCATGGTGGTGATGGACCAGCATACGGGATATGTGAAAGCCCTGGTGGGCGGACGCGGAAAGAAGGAGGCCAGCCTGACGCTGAACCGGGCCACCGATACCTACCGGCAGCCTGGTTCCACCTTCAAGCCTCTGGCCGTATACGGCCCGGCCATCAATGACTTCGGCAAAACCCTGGCTGACACCTATGTGGATCAGCCGGTAAAATATACCGATGAAGACCGGATTGTCCGTAATGCCTACAGCGGTTACCGGGGAACCATGACCATCCGGGACGCCATCCGTATTTCCTGTAACAGTATCGCTGTACAGGTCTTCCAGGAAATCACTCCCCGGGTAGGTTATAACTATCTGAAAGAACTGGGATTTGAACGGGTAACGGAGCGCTCCGAGGTGAAGAATTATCTGGGCGAGATTGAAATTTTCTCCGATGTTCAGGATCCCACCGCGCTGGGCGGTATCACCTACGGCGTTTCCAACCTGGAACTTACCGCCGCATACGCCACCATCGCCAACCAGGGAACCTACATCAAACCGATTTTCTACACAAAAATTCTTGATCAGGACGGAAATGTTCTCCTGGACAACCAGCCGGAAACCCGTCAGGTATTCAGCGAAAGCACTGCCTTTCTTCTCACCAGTGCCATGGAAAGCGTGGTGGAGGACAGCGGCGGTACCGGAAATGCTTTCCAGCTTTCCAATATGCCTGTGGCGGGTAAAACCGGTACCACATCGGCCACCCGTGACGTATGGTTTGCAGGGTTCACCCCCTACTATACCTGTGCGGTCTGGGCAGGATACGATACCAATGAGCTTCTGGAAGATGACTGCAAGAATTTTCACAAAACGCTCTGGACCAATGTGATGTCCAGAATTCATCAGGAGCTTCCCTCCGCTGACTTTGAGGTGCCCTCTAACGTAAAACAGGCCACCATCTGTACAGAAAGCGGACTTCTGGCCGGTATGGGCTGCCCCACCAGGACAGAATACTTTGAGGTCTCCACCATTCCCACTGCAAGGTGTACGCAGCATTACGTTCCGCCGACGCCGGAGCCCACGCCGGTTCCCACCGTCACTCCCACTCCCGCACCGGAGGCGGGGGCGGATCCCAATGCCGCGGCCGGTACGGAAACACCGGCCGCAACCCCCACGCCCGCTGCAGGTACGGATGCCGGCAGTTCACCTGCTTCGCCGCCGGCAGACAGTTCACAGACACAGCAGCCGGCGGCCCCGGATACCGGAACTTCCGGAGGTACCGAAAATCCTGCGCCCACCCAGGCGCCGGATACCGGCGCCGCTTCCGGTGGAACCGATGCCGGCACAGTGGTACAGCAGTAAACAATTTTCGATATAAAAAACGACACTCATCACTTTGGCAAATAACAAAATACCAAAGGATGAATGTCGTTTTTCATTTCCTTTTCCAGTCCCGCTTTATTCTTCCACTACCAGCTTCGCCGCGCCGTAGATTCCCGCGTCATTTCCCAGCTTTGCCAGAACAATGGGAGTCTCTTTACAGGTGGTAAACGCATCTCTCCGGAAGTAAACCTTCACGGCATCAATCAGCGGCTGACCGGCTTTTGACACGCCGCCGCCCAGCACGATCACATCCGGATCTACCACACAGGAGAAGATCGCCAGCGCATTTCCCAGATAGGAGGCAAATTTATCTACGATTCTGGCAGCCACCGAATCTCCGGCTTTGTAAGCGTCAAAGACCGTTTTAGCGCTGATCTCTCCGGTACGCAGTACAGAGGGTTCTTCCGTGGCGTCCAGGATTTTCTTTGCCAGCCGCACCATCCCGGTGGCGGAAGCCATCTGCTCCAGACAGCCTCTGTTTCCGCAGTTACAGCGTTCTGTCTCCTCCGGCTCCACGCAGGCATGTCCGATCTCTCCTCCGGCGCCGTGGGCTCCGGTTACAATCTTGCCATCTACGATGATTCCTCCGCCGACACCGGTTCCCAGAGTAGCCATAATAAGATTGCGGTAACCCTCACCGCCGCCCTTCCACATCTCTCCCAGGGCGGCAACGTTGGCGTCATTCCCTACTTTGACGGAAATACCGCCGCCAAGAAGTTTCTCCAGATCATCCGCCAGCATGGTATATCCCCAGTGAAGGTTCACTGCCACAGCCACCTCACGCTCTTTCAGTACCGGACCGGGCACACCCACACCCACACCGGCAATCTGATCCCGGTCCAGATGTTTTTCCTCCATCTTGTCAAGGATCGTCCTGGCCACATCCGGCAGAATTCCCTTTCCGCCTTCACTGGTATCGGTTACGATTTCCCATTTATCCAGAACCTCACCGGCTGTCGTGAACAGCCCGCACTTTACGGTAGTACCTCCAATATCAATTCCAAAACAGTACTGCTTCATCTCTTACTCCTCCCTTTTCCTGGCCAGATTCGCCTGCACCCGGTTGTACAGTTCCTGCGCGGCGTTATACCCCATCTTTTTCTGTCTGTGGTTGACGGCGGCAGCCTCCACGATAATCGCCAGATTTCTTCCCGGGCGAATGGGCAGGGAATGGCAGACCACCTTATTTCCAAGAATCTCCGTATATTCTTCCTTCAGCCCCAGACGGTCATACTCCTTTTCCCGGTCCCACTCTTCCAGCTTAATCACCAGATCAATGGACTGGGTGTTTTTCACATGTTCCACGCCGAACAATGTTTTCACGTCAATGATGCCGATACCACGCAGTTCAATAAAATGACGGGTAATATCCGGGGCTCTTCCCACCAGTGTCTCGTCGCTGACCTTGCTGATCTCTACCACGTCATCGCTGACCAGACGATGTCCCCGCTTAATCAGTTCCAGCGCCGCCTCACTCTTTCCGATTCCGCTCTCGCCCATAATCAGCACGCCTTCGCCATACACATCCACCAGAACACCATGGATGGAAATGCAGGGCGCCAGCTGAACATTCAGCCAGCGGATAATCTCCGCCATAAAATTAGATGTGGTTCTTTCCGTACAGAGAACCGGTACATGATACTTTCTGGCCAGTCCCAGCATATCCTCGTCCGGTTCTGTCATGGTGGTAAAAATCACACAGGGAATTTTTTTGGAGATAAATGTTTCAAAACACCGGATTCTCTCTTCCCTGTCCATATGCTTCAGGTAGGTAAATTCCACATACCCGATAATCTGCACCCGTTCTGAGGCAAAATGCTCAAAATATCCGGTAAGCTGCAGCGCAGGACGGTTAATATCCGGCACGGTGATCCGAATCGGACTCATATCCACTTCCGGCGTCATGTTCTTCAGGTTCAGTGCCTCAACCATCTTGGTCAATTTAACAGCCTTCATAACTGGCCTCCTTTTTCCCACAATTTCTTGTTTTATTTTAGCACAGGACCTGTACAACTGCAAGAAAGAATCCTTTCCTCAATCCGTTTGGATTTCCTGTTTCTGATGAAAAAAGGCATACACTTTGCGGGCTGCCCCTTCGTTCATGGAAGGCACTTCTTTCAGCTGATCCACGGAAGCATTCTGTATGGCTTCCAGCGATTTGAACTGACGCATCAGCGCCTTTCTTCTGGCCGGCCCGATACCGTCAATATCATCCAGAATCGAATGAATCTGCCCCTTACTGCGCAGGAGACGATGGTATTCGATGGCAAACCGATGTACCTCATCCTGGATTCGGGTAATCAGTTTAAAGCCCTCGCTGGAATGGCTGATGGGAATCTCCCGGTCCTGATAATACAGCCCGCGGGTCCGGTGACTGTCATCTTTGACCATACCGCATACGGGAATGGAAAGCTTCAGTTCTTCCAGTACCTGGCAGGCCACATGCACCTGACCTTTTCCGCCGTCCATGAGGATCAGATCCGGAAAACGGTTAAATTTTCCATCCTGCTGTCCGCTCTCCCGCTCGTCCAGTCCCCGCTGAAACCGCCTGGTGAGCATTTCCTGCATGCTGGCATAATCATCCGGCCCCTTCACGGTCCGGATCTTGAATTTTCTGTAGTCGTTCCTCTTGGGCTTTCCTTTTTCATACACAACCATGGAACCCACCGATTCAAAACCGCTGATGTTGGAAATATCATAGGATTCCACCCGTTCCACATCTTCCAGGCCCAGCAGCGAAGCAATTTCCTTCATCGCGCCAATGGTACGGCCTTCCTCCCGTTTCAGCTTCTCCCGATCCTGGCTGAGAACCATTTGCGCATTCCTGGCCGCCAGTTCCACCAGTTTTTCCTTGCTTCCCTTCTTTGGAACCTGAATGTGAACCTTCTGCCCCCGCTTTTTCGTCAGCCATTCCTCCAGTACCTGAATCTCCTCCACTTCTTCCTGGAGCATCAGCACTTTCGGGACAAAAGGCGTCCCGGCATAAAACTGTTTGATAAAATCCAGCAGGATCTGACTTCTGGAGGTATCCACGGCCACCCGGAGATAGAAATGATCTCTTCCGATCATCTTGCCATCCCTGATAAAGAATACCTGCACCACCGCATCTTCCTCATCGCAGGCCAGGGCAATCACATCCTTGTCCTCCCCGGAGCTGCCGGTAATTTTCTGACGTTCTCCGATCTTCTCGATATTCTGAATCAGATCCCGGTACTCGCCCGCTTCCTCAAAACGCAGTTCCTCCGCGGCCAGCCGCATCTTTTCTTCCAGCTCCTTCACCAGCTTTTTATAATCGCCGTTGAGGAAATCCAGAACTCCCTCAATATTCTTCCGGTACTCTTCCCTGGAAATATAGCCCTGGCAGGGCGCCTTGCACTGGTGAATATGATAATACAGGCACGGCCGATCCTTTCCGATGTCCCTGGGCAGATTCCGGTTGCAGTTTCTCACAAAATAAAGCTTGCGCATCAGTTCCATGGATTCCTTCACCGCGCCCACGCTGGTATAAGGGCCAAAGTAGCGGCTTTTGTCCTTTTTCATCTGACGGGCCAGCAATACTCTGGGGAAATCCTCCTGCACCGTCACCCGAATATAGGGATACCCTTTGTCGTCTTTCAGCATGGTATTATACTTGGGACGGTGTTCCTTGATCAGATTACATTCCAGCACCAGCGCCTCCAGCTCGGAGTCGGTGATGATGTACTCAAATCTGGCGATCTGCTGCACCATCTGTTCCTTTTTTACTCCCAGGTTCCGACTGCTCTGAAAATACTGCCGTACCCGGTTTCTCAGGCTGATGGCTTTTCCCACATAAATAATCGCGTCTTTCGCATCATGCATTATATATACCCCCGGCTTTGCCGGAAGTTTTTTCAGTTCTTCCTGAATATCAAACATTCCTTCCTCCCATGATCCCGCAAATGCTGTTATGCGTCAGGGGCTGCCGCATTTGTCGGACAGCGGCAGAATTCTGCACGCCGGCAAATACGGCAGCCCCTTTACAAATTCAATTTCTCTTCACGAAATGAAGCTTCCCGACACAGAACATTATTCCGCGGTATTCTCAGCGGTCTCCGCTTTCTGTTCCGCAGCAGACTCCTCTTCCTCCGGATGCTCCGGCAGCAGTCCGGACGCTTCTTTTCCGGTCTCCTCCCCGGTTCCTTCCACCTGATGGAAAATCTCCATAAATTCCTTTCCGGTAATGGTTTCCCGCTCAATCAGGAAAGCCGCAATCTTATCCAGAGATTCCCGGTGCGCCGCCAGCAGACGCTTGGCTTCCTCATAAGCCCCTTTCAGCATCTTCATGACCTCCTGGTCAATCTCCGCTGCTGTGGCGTCGCCGCAGTTGAGTACCGCCCGACCGCTGAGGTACTGATCCTCCACGGTGGCAAGTCCCATAAGGCCGAACCGTTCCGTCATGCCATACTGAGTGATCATGGCTCTGGCCACCTTGGTAGCCTTCTCAATATCATTGGCAGCACCGGTGGTCACGTTGGAAAACACCAGTTCCTCCGCCGCACGGCCGCCCAGCAGGCCCACCAGCATGGCTTCCAGTTCACTCTTGGTATTCAGGAACTTCTCCTCCTCCGGCACCTGCATCACATATCCCAGCGCGCCCATGGTTCTGGGGACGATGGTGATCTTCTGCACCGGCTCTGAATCCTTCTGCAGCGCGCTGACCAGCGCGTGGCCCACCTCGTGATAAGAGACGATCCTGCGCTCCTCCTGGCTGAGAATCCTGTCTTTCTTCTCCTTTCCCACCAGGACCACTTCCACCGCCTCGTACAGATCCTTCTGTGACACGGCTTTTCTTCCGTTCTTTACGGCCAGAATCGCAGCCTCGTTGATCATATTGGCCAGATCCGATCCCACCGCGCCGCTGGTCGCCAGGGCAATGGCATCCAGATCCACCGTTTCGTCCATGGACACATCCTTGGAATGTACCTTCAGAATGTTCACACGTCCCTTCAGATCCGGCCGTTCCACAATCACCCGCCGGTCAAAACGGCCGGGCCGGAGCAATGCGGGATCCAGAATCTCCGGACGGTTGGTGGCTGCCAGAATCAGAATACCCTTGGAGGAATCAAAACCGTCCATCTCTGCCAGCAGCTGATTCAGCGTCTGCTCCCGTTCATCATTGCCCCCGCCGTATCGGCTGTCACGGCTTTTTCCAATGGCATCCACCTCATCGATGAAAATGATACAGGGAGCATTTTTCTTGGCTTCCTCAAAAAGATCGCGGACACGGGAAGCTCCCACACCCACAAACATCTCCACAAAATCCGAACCGGAAAGAGAAAAAAAAGGAACATGGGCTTCTCCCGCCACCGCCTTGGCCAGCAAAGTTTTTCCTGTTCCCGGCGGGCCCACCAGCAGCGCGCCTTTGGGAAGCTTTGCTCCGATGGCCGTATACTTGGCAGGATTATGCAGAAAATCCACCACTTCCTGCAGGGATTCCTTCGCTTCATCCTCACCGGCCACATCCTTAAAGGTAACGCCTGTATCCTTCTGTACATACGCCTTGGCGCGGCTCTTTCCCACGCCGCCCATCATACCGCCGCTTTTATTCATTCTCCGGATAATCCAGTTCATACCCACAAACAGCAGAATCACCGGCACCAGAAGAGTAATCAGCGAGAATACCAGCGAACCGGTGGTATCCGGAAGCTGCTTGGTAAACACGATTTTCTCGTCTTCATTTTCATCTTCAATCTTTTCCAGACGCTCCAGCAGCGCGTCCTCGCTCTCCATCCGGGTGGTGGTATACTCATACTCCATTCCCTGTTCCTTCTGCTGTCTGGGCGTAATCGTCAGCGTCTCTCCTTCTTCCTCCAAAGCAGCTACCTGGTTGTTCTCCAGCATCTCCAGGAATTTGCTGTACGGAATCTCCCGGGACGTGGAGCCTCTCAGCATACTGCTGAAGGTAGTCCAAATCATCAGCGTGGCCAGAATACACACCAGCAGAATCAGGATCGACGACCGGTTTTTCGGTCCCCCGGGGCCTTCCGGACCCGGACCGTCCGGTCCCTGGTGATTGTTATAATTATTTGGTCTCTGATCCATAGTCTCCTCCTTATAATACCATATTATTATAAAGATTTCCGGGGGATAAATCAACTCTTTTCCCGCTTTCCCGCGTTTGAAACAGAAAATTTCATTTTTTTTTCACATTTAAGTAGCATTGAAGGAATCATTTGTAGTATACTGTGTAATGTATTTTTTTTGGCAACTACAGATAAATGATATAGGAGGACAGGATTTATGAAAATCGGATTTGATAATCAGAAGTACCTTTCCATGCAGTCTGAGCATATCCGTGAACGTATCAGTCATTTTGACAACAAACTGTATCTTGAGTTTGGCGGAAAACTGTTCGATGATTTTCACGCTTCCCGGGTACTGCCCGGATTTGCACCGGACAGCAAGCTCCAGATGCTGATGCAGCTGGCAGACCAGGCGGAGGTGGTCATCGTCATCAGCGCCGGTGATATCGAGAAAAATAAGGTGCGGGGAGATCTGGGAATCACCTATGACAGCGATGTGCTGCGTCTCATCGACGTCTATAAGGAAAAAGGACTGTATGTGGGGAGTGTCGTTATCACCCAGTACACCGGACAGAACAGCGCCGCCCAGTTTAAGGCGCGGCTGGAAAAGCTGGGAATCCGGGTCTATATCCACTACTCCATCGAAGGGTATCCCAACAATATCCCGCTGATTGTCAGCGACGAAGGCTACGGTAAAAATGATTACATCGAAACCTCCCGTCCTCTGGTGGTGGTGACCGCTCCCGGACCGGGCAGCGGAAAAATGGCCACCTGCCTCTCCCAGCTTTACCATGAGCAGAAACGGGGCATCCGGGCAGGGTACGCGAAATTTGAAACCTTCCCCATCTGGAACCTGCCGCTGAAGCATCCGGTAAATCTGGCCTATGAGGCCGCCACCGCGGATCTCAACGATGTGAACATGATCGATCCTTTCCATCTGGAAGCTTACGGCGTAACCACTGTAAATTATAACCGGGATGTGGAAATTTTCCCTGTGCTGGAAGCCATGTTCGAGCGGATTTTCGGAGAAAGTCCTTACAAGTCCCCCACCGATATGGGCGTCAACATGGCAGGCAACTGCATCGTAGATGATGAGGTCTGCCGGCAGGCTTCCCTTCAGGAGATCATCCGGAGATATTACGAGGCAATCATGGGACTGGCCGACGGCAGCCGTCAGGAGTCGGAAGCCTATAAAATTGAGCTGCTGATGAAACAGGCTCATATCACTCCGGAGGACCGGAAAGTGGTGGGCGCGGCGCTGGAGAAAGAAAAGCTCACCCAGGGGCCTGCGGCTTCCCTGGAGCTTCCCGACGGAAGGATGATTCTGGGCAAAACCTCGGATCTTCTGGGCGCCTGTGCGGCGGTTCTGCTGAATGCGTTAAAGGAACTGGCCGACATTCCTCATGAGACCCATGTAATTTCCCCGGCCTGCATTGAACCGATCCAGACCCTGAAAACATCTTATCTTGGAAGCAAGAATCCCCGGCTCCATACGGACGAGGTGCTGATTGCCCTGTCCAGCAGCGCCGCCTCCAGCGAAGTTGCAAAGCTGGCGCTGGAGCAGCTTCCGAAGCTGAAAGGCTGCCAGGTACATTCTTCCGTGATGCTCTCTGATGTGGACCGGAAACTCCTGAAGCGCCTGGGCTGCCAGGTTACTTCGGAAGCCAGATATGAAAAAAATTCCCGGGTCTTCCACTGATCTTCTTCTGATCTGACATACAGGTAAGGCCCGCAAAAGGAAGGCCGCTGCGTCTGTAAAATCCGATGACGCTGCGGCCTTCCTTTTTGATTCTTTACAGAAAATGCCGGGATTACCCGGCATTTTCGCAGTTTTTCTTCTATTTTTCCGTATTGTATCCGTCCGGGTTCTGGCTCTGCCATCTCCAGGAATCCGCACACATCTCATCAATGCCGTACTGTGCCTCCCAGCCCAGCTCTTTTTTGGCTTTCGCCGGATCGCAGTAGCACATGGCGATATCACCGGCTCTTCTGGGTTTGATCTGATATTTGATGGGATGACCGCAGGCCTTCTCAAAGGCATGCACAACCTCCAGAACGCTGTAACCATGTCCGGTTCCCAGATTATAGATGCTGACGCCTTCCTTGTCCTCCAGTTTCTTTAAAGCCTTCACATGTCCCAGTGCCAGATCCACCACATGGATGTAATCCCTTACGCCGGTTCCATCCGGAGTATCGTAATCATCTCCGAATACGCCCAGGCACTCCAGTTTTCCGATGGCCACCTGCGCCACATAGGGAAGCAGGTTGTTGGGAATACCCTTGGGATCTTCACCGATCATGCCGCTTTTATGAGCTCCGATGGGATTAAAGTAACGGAGCAGGATCACGTTCCACTCCGGATCTGCCGTATGCAGGTCGGTAAGGATCTGCTCCAGCATCCACTTGGTCCATCCATAAGGATTCGTACAGGTTCCTTTGGGGCACTCCTCTGTGATAGGCACGAAAGCCGGATCCCCGTATACGGTAGCGGAAGAGCTGAAGATGATATTCTTTACCCCATGGTTTCTCATGGCGTCACACAGATTCAGTGTACCGGCAATGTTGTTTTCATAGTACTCGATGGGTTTTACTACAGACTCGCCCACCGCCTTCAGACCGGCAAAATGAATCACCGCGTCCACCGTCTCTTTATCAAAAATATCATTCATCGCGGCTTTGTCGCGGATGTCTGCATTGTAGAAGGTTAATTTTTTCCCGGTGATCTGTTCTACCCGGTCCAGCGCTTTTTCACTGGCGTTGTACAGGTTGTCCACAACCACCACTTCATAACCGGCGTTTAACAGTTCCACGCAAGTATGGCTTCCAATATACCCGGCGCCGCCTGTCACCAAAATTCTCATCTTCATCACCCTCCTGAAAGATCTATTTTCTGGCAGAAGTATCTTTCTGCTTTTTTAGTGTAACATTATCCTGTGGAGAATTCAATTAATTTTCATCCGATATTTTTGCATTTTCAGCCATTTACAGCAAATACCGTCAAAATTTCCGGCTTCCGCAGCTGTCAGTTTCTCAGGCGGAACGTTTCCGCTCCCTTTTTATATACCAGCGCGCAGGCGCCGATACAGTACAGCACCGCAAAACAGATCGTCAGAAGGCCGAAACCGAAGGTGGGCAGGTGTATCCGCATACAGGCAAAACAGATCAGATAAGTCACCCAGGATACCAGCGCCGATATTTTGCTCTTTACCTCCAGCGCCGCATTGTAAGGCTGCAGAAGATAATAGCAGACCAGATTGTGGACCGAGAAAAATACGCTCATGGCCAAAATGGACACCGGCAGGATCCCGTAATTTGCCGGATTTTCCGTTCCCCCGGTAAGATACAGAAGCAGTGCTATTCCCACACCGATCACCAGTGCCGGCGGCAGATTCAGCCGGATACATTCTCTTAGCCGGATCCGGAACAGTTTCAGGATATTTTCCGGTTTTCGGTAAAAAGGATATGTGAGCATCATATGGTCACAGTTCATAAACATAATCCGCGTGGTCAGGGACCCCCGGTTGATGCCATACAGGATAAACACAAAGTACGGCAATGAAAACATAAGAAACCGGTTGAGCCCTTCTCCCACCTCCGAAAAGGCCAGGGCCAGCGCCGTACACGCCGCCCACACGGCCGCCGCAAATGCCGTCATCCGCCAGGTGGATTTCCATAAGGCCCTTCTGTGCCGCTTCACAAACAGGTCATGGAAATATTCAAACCCTTTTTTGCTGCTGGTGATCCCCTGTTCGGCGCTGATATACTTTTTATCCTGATCTGCGACAATTTTCGTGGTGGTGACGGAATCCATCTGATACCGCTTTCCCGCCAGAATCTGCTGATACATTTCCCGATAATACCGGAAATCGCGAATCTTTTTTATGCCGGCCAGCCCTGCCGCAAACACTACGGCGGCGGCAGCCCACACGAATCCGGCAGGGAGCGTAATCCCCAGTGCCGGAAGGCCATACGCCGCCGCCAGCAGAACTCCCATCAGGATCCATTCCGCCTTTGACAGAGAATTTTCATTGGCGGCATCCCCGGTTTTTTCGTAATGGCGCAGATCCCAGGCCGCCACCGCCAGCTTTCCTCCCAGAATCAATGGAAGAAACAGCAGGCTTTCCCAGACAGCCAGACCCGCCTGCAGCCCGGCTGCAATCAGCGTGGGAAGATAGCCGGCCAACTGCCGCAAAATGATATAAATATAGTTGGAAACCGTGTATTTCCGTGCGTCCATCCGCAGCAGAAACATGGCGTAATACTTGTCGTTGGAAGGATCAAACATATAAGTATTGGCGTACATGCCGATCACCGACAAGATCGCAAAAATATGAAGGAATATCTGCCGCTGATCCCCCTTATAAAGTCCGGCCGGCAGCAATATCATCAGCCAGAGATACAGAATTTTTCCAAGAAACAGGGATACCAGCTCCCACAGGCCGGCAAGAATCCCCGCAAAAATTTTCAGTCCCCGGACACAGTACAGCCGGTCCGGCAGCAGTTTCCGCACCAGGGGAACGCACTTCAGCGAATAAAGAAATCCGTTGACCCGATATGTAATTTTCAACCGGAAGGATATGAGAAAACTGTCAAGCATGGTCTCCCTCCTTCAGTATTTCGATGATTTTTTCTTTGAACGCTTCCTCGTCCAGCGCCCCGCGCTCCACCTTCTTCAGAGTTCCCTGGGAGAGCACCACAATCTCATCGCACAGATCCAGCGCCAGTTCCATAATATGAGTGGAAAAGATCAGAATATGTCCTTTCTTCAGTTTCCGCAGCAGCTGTTTCATTTCCTCCGCCACCACCACATCCAGAGATGTCAGCGGTTCATCCAGAAGGAGAATCTTTGGCTGTGCGATGATATTGATCAGCATCTGCATCTTGTTTTTCATTCCATGGGAATAGTCCTTCATCAGTTTATCCCGGTCCTCAGGTTCCATGTTGATCAGATCAAAATACGCATCCTCCGTTTTCAGATCCGCGATGTTTTTCCGGTTGATATCCAGAAAAAAATGGACAAATTCCCTTCCTGTAAGAAATTCCGGCACCGTAGGCGTAGACAGTACATATCCCAGTTCTTCGGCTTCAATTTCCTTTCGGTTTCCATTTTCCTGAAGATAAAATTCTCCGCTGTCGCACCGGATATCCCTGCTGAGACAGTTAAACAGCGTGGTTTTTCCGGCGCCGTTTCTTCCCAGCAGGCCATAAATTTTCCCGTCCTCAAAGGTAAAATGAATACCTCTCAGAACCTCCTTTTTTTCAAAACTTTTCCGCAGATTTTCGATTACCAGTTCCATTTTTTCTATTCCTTTCTCCTGTCTTAAATGACTTCCGCTCCAAAGGGCATCAATGCCAGCCGGGCGATTTTAAAATGCTGCAGTCCGAAGGGGATTCCCACAATGGTAGCGCACAGCAGACAGCCCAGTATGGCCGACTCCAGCGCCAGAGGAATTCCTGTCAGCACAATCCAGAGGATATTCAGCAGCAGAGAACCGGCACCTCCTCCGTACCGGATTTCCTTTCCAAAAGGGAAAAAACTCAGGGACGCGAATTTGAAGCACTGAAGCCCCACCGGGATTCCCACAACGGTTATGCACCACAGGATACCTGCCAGCAGCCAGCCAAGGCCGCTTAACCATCCCCCCAGAAGAAACCACAGAAGATTTCCAAGACAACCCATAATGTCCTCCTTTCTACTTTTTTACAGCCGACTCAGATGTTCCAGCAGCTGTGTCACCTGATAAATGGCATCTTCCACCTGTTCCCTGGCTTCTCCGATCCGTGACTGCACCAGATAATCCGCAATCAGACCGTCAAAGAAAAAGTCCGCAAAAGAAAGGAAGCCGCCCACTTCCATTCGAAGATCCAGCGGAAGTTCCACATCCTTCAATTCCTGCTGAAAATCCAGCAGCCGGGCCCGGGCCTCCTCCATTCTTGCGGAGGCCTCCCTCATTCTGGAATGTTTCACCATGTCCGTCAGAAGTCCTCCTCCCAGCATGTCAAAAATTCCCCAGTTTCTGGCGCTCCCCAGACTGTCCTGGACTTCACGCAGGCTCTCCAGCGCCCGCTGACCGGCACGCTTCGCCTGTTCCAATTCCACACCATTCAGGTTTTCCATGTATTCTCCTCTTTCCGCCCGTCATCCTTCCCGACGGGACCATCCTATCATAAATTTCCTTATTATTGGCCGCATGGCCATAAAGGGATCCTTCAGGGTTTCCTTATTATTGGCCACATGGCCCTAAAGGGATCCTTCAGGATTTCCTTATTATTGGCCGCATGGCCATTGCACCGGCGCGGCATGAAAAGGCAAGGTCTGTGAAAAAAAAAAGACTTTTATCATAACTATGCCGTTACAATAAAAGTCTTGCTATTTCATTTGATACGGATGTCCTCTCGGAACATCGGTTGACGCTTTCAAAACCGCCGTTTCCGGCGTTCAGCTACTCCCTTTTCATTGCCTGGTGATAATATAGCATGCGTCTTTATTTCTGTCAATTATCTTTTGCGTGTTTTTTGGTTTTGTCAGATAAAATTAAGATTTTCTCAATAGTTATGTCTTTTTTATCCGATAATGGAGGAGAGCGTAATCTTTTGGGCCGTCTCTTTTGTCTTTAAAATCTGATCATACAGCCGGGAAGCTTCCAGAGTCATGCGATGAGGCGCCACCTGACTCTCCACATCCCCGCGGCGGACACAGTCCACCACTTCCTGGATCTCGTAGACAAATCCGTTCTCCTGGTCATCCGCAAACATCTCCGGTTCCTGTCCGTCTTCATACAGCCAGCAGTCCTGTCCATAATGGGGATTTTTCATTTCGATCCGGCCTTTGCTTCCGAAGAGCACGGCCTTATCTCCCAGATCCGTCAGAAAACTGGCCGCCAGTCGCCCCAGACATCCCTCCATCTGCACCTGCAAAAGCTCGGCCGCATCCACATCCGTATCGGTCCAAATGGTCTGAATATCCACCGATTTCACCGGTTTTTCCAGAAGTCCTGTAAGGATATCATAACAGTAAACTGTCAGATCATACATGGCTCCCCCTCCCAATTCCCGGTTAAAATACCGGTTGGCCGGGTCCCTGGGAGCCTGAAAGCCGATATCCACCTGGGCCATCGTCACATCACCGATTCTTCCCTGCGCGATCCACCGGCGGATCACCGCCATCTTGGGAAGGAAGCGGCTCCACATCCCTTCCATCACAAACACCCCCAGCTCTTCCGACCGGTCAAAAACCGTTTTTGCTTCCTGATAAGTACGGAACATGGCCTTCTCGCAGAGCACCGGCATCCGATAATCCAGACACAGCATGGCCAGTTCATAGTGCGCGTTGGTGGTAACCGCAATATATACCGCGTCCAGCTGCTCCTTTTTCAACATTTCCTCATAATCTTCATACACACCGGGAATCTGAAATTCCTCCGCCAGCTTTGCGGCTTTGCCCGGCGTCCTTCCTGCCACTGCCGCCACCACAGCCGTTTTGGTGCGCTCCACCGCGTCACAGAACTGGCGGGTGATATTGCCCGCTCCCATAATACCGAATCTGAATTTTTCTCCCATATAGATTCTCCTTTCCCGGCCATACGGCCGCACAAAATTCTCAGAACTACCCCTTCTGTCTCAAAAAACGCTCCGTCTTTCTCTCCTCTCTGTGTGTTCCGGTACGCCCTGCGCCACCGGAATCTGAATCTCCGTCACATAATCCCTGCTGCTGCGGGAGGTGAGACTGTCCAATATACAGTATTCAAAAGCATACGCTCCGGGCTGACCGTTTTTCTCGCGGACAGCCTCCCACACCCGTCTGCAGGTGTCATGGGACGACTGGTAGGGGCCGGTATGATATCCCCGGGCATAACAACCCGGCGGTTTTTCCAGATACAGGGGATCCTCCACCGGATTTTCCAGCAGCAAAAACATATAGGAAGCCCGCTGCCATTGCCCCGCCTTCAGATTTTCCCTGGAATACATGGCGCCGATCTGGTAATAATAGGGATAATTCTGCTGTTTTGCCCGGCACAGCAGACTCTTTTGAGCCAGATCCTGTTCCAGAAGATCGCCTGTTCCTTTCACCGGCTCCAGCAGCAGATACTCCGGTTTCTCCTTCGTAAGAAAAACAATCCGTTTTTCATCCTTTTGGAAAGATTCCAGAATCTCGATCTTACCCTCCAGTTTTTTCTGCAGCTTCCGGATCCGTTCCATCCGCTGATCCATCTTTTTCTGCTGTTCCCGCATCAGGGTCAGCGCCAGATCCACGGAACGGTTTTCCATAAAGTTTTTGATTTCTTCCAGGGACAGCCCCATTTCCTTCAAAATCAGAATATTATCCAAAAGCTCCAGCTGATCGGCAGAATAATACCGATAGCCGTTGTCCGGATCCACATGGTTGGGGGTAAATACCCCTTTCCGGTCATAAAAAATCAGTGTCTGCTTGGAAATATTGCTGAGTTTTGCCATCTCCCCCACCGTAAACAGCGTCGCCATTTTACTTCTCCTTTTTCCGGCAGTGTAACAGTTCCGCCTTCCGGCTTCGCTGTTACCTGGCAGTTTATCTTTTTCACAAAGTTCTTGACAATATACCTGCTATATTCTTTATACTGACTATACCGCAGCAGGCATCCGGATGCAAGAAAAATTTCTGCGGTTTTTCTGACGGTTCTTCCTGCAGCCGTCAATTACAGAAAGGAGTTCTTATGGATACCAACAATAAGGGCGGAATCGCCAGCTGGAAACGTTACACGGTGTTGTTGGCCGGCGTCATGATTCTGTCCTTCGGACTTTACAATGTTCACAGTCAAAGCAAAATTACGGAGGGAGGGATTCTGGGGCTGACTCTTCTTCTTCAGCACTGGCTTCATATCTCACCGGGAATCAGCGAATTTGTTCTGGATCTTTTGTGTTATCTGGCAGCGCTTCAGATTTTAGGGAAAGGCTTCCTGAAAAATGCTCTGATTTCCAGTGCGGGATATGCCCTTTTCTATTCCCTCTGGGAGTTTACCGGCCCGCTTCTTCCCAATCTGAGCGGCCGTCCACTGCTGGCAGCCATTTTGGGCGGCACTTTTGTGGGCGTGGGCGTCGGTTTGGTGGTCCGGTCAGGAGGCGCCACCGGCGGCGATGACGCGCTGGCGCTTATACTTTCCAGAAAAACACCGCTGACACTGTCAAAGGCTTATCTGTTCACGGATGTGGTGGTACTGCTTCTGTCTGCCACTTATATTCCGCTGATTAATATCGGCTGTTCTCTGGTGACCGTGACCATCTCCTCTGTCCTGATCGGACGGATTCAGACGGCCTGGCGTCCCCGGATTTCCCAATCGGCTCCGGCCGATCCGGCAGACATCTGACCGGGGAGGCCGGGCGTGGATTTTCCGGCCCAGAAAGCTTTGAAAACAAAAATCCCCCGCAGGGATCCGGATTGTAAAACCGGATGCCGCAGGGGATTTTCTGTTCGGACAGCTTTCACAGATAGCGTTTCAGTTCCTGTACATTCTTTTCTTCCGTTTTCATCAGCCGCTCCATCAGCTTTATGGCCTCTTTGTCCGCGTGTTCATATTTTTTCAGATTCTGGGTGGCCTCCACAATTCCCATATTGCTTCCCGTAATCAGCATTTTCGCGATGTGGGAGGCGGAGGTATCCGTCATGGTCTGCATATTAATCATCAGATATGTTTTCAGCCGGTCCAGGGCTCCGATGCCCTTCTCGTCATATCCGTTCTCATTCAGCAGCTTCCGCGCCTCCTGCTGAAAATCTTCGTAAGCAGTCAGCTGGCTTCTGAGATGTTCCTTCATGGAATCCTCCTCCACCAGGTCCATGATCTGTTTCATGGTATTGACGCCCATCTCCGCATTCTGATAGACATAGTTCAACAGTTCTGCATTTCCGTTCATTGCGCTCTACTCCTCCTGATCCGTAAACATATGGTGAGGGATTTCCTCATAAAATCTCCGGTTCTGAAAATAGTATTGCACAGATTTCTTCAGATTATGCCTCGCTTATCACGGACTGTTTTTTCTACTCCTCCCTGAGCGTATAGGGAAAATCTACCTTCCTGTCTCGGAAATAGTATTCCCGGTCCCTTTCGGTGATGGGACGCATCACGCGGCAGGGATTTCCCACCGCCACCACATTGGCGGGAATGTCTCTGGTGACAATGCTTCCCGCGCCCACCACGGAGTTCTCCCCGATGGTGACGCCGGGCAGGATCACCGAATTGGCGCCGATCCACACGTTATCCCCGATGTGAATGGGAAGAGAGTAGTGAGCCACCAGTTCCCGGTACAGCGGATATACCGGATGGCCGGTGGTGGTGATGGTCACATTGGGGCCGATCATTACCCGGTTTCCGATGTAAACATCCATATCATCCACAATCACCAGATTGAAATTGGCATAGAAATGCTCTCCCAGATGCACATGGGAGCCATAGGACATATGTACCGGATTTTCAATGAAAACGTGCTCGCCGCAGTCTCCCAGAATCCCCTTCAGAATCTCCTTACGCTTTTCGTCCTCGCTGGGCCTGGTGCTGTTGTAGTCAAACATGACTTCCTTGCAGCGGCGGCGCTCCGCCTCCAGTTCCTGTTCCTGCTGAATATCCACCGGATCCTTGTGTCCGTGCTCGTAAAAGAGCATCCCCTTCTGCATACGTTCCTTCAATGTCATAATGCGTAAAAACCTCCTGGTTATTCCCTGTGTGTCAGCCACATGGTATTACCAATTATAACCGAATCACCGGCAGATATCCACTGAAATCTCACAGATACTGTGCAAGCAAATCAAAAATTGTTCCATAGTACAATTCCGGGTCCTTGTCCTGGGACTGGGCGTGTCCCGCCCCTTCCACCAGCAGCAGCTGTTTCGGACAGGAAGCCGCCGCATAAAGGTCTCTGGTCATCTGTGGATCGATCATCTGATCCTTAAGTCCGTGGATAAACAGGGTGGGAATCCGGCTGTGGGTCACCGCACGGATGGGCGCGGCATTTTTCAGATCATAACCGCCCCGCAGCTGCAGCATCAGATTTGCCACAGGAAGCAGCGGAAAGGACGGGAGATGGAACCATTCCCCCATCTGCTTTTTAAACATCTCGTAGGCGTCCGTATAGGCGCAGTCGGACACCACGGCCTTCACGTTATCCGGAAGCTCCTCCCCGGTCATCAGCAGGGCGCAGGCGGCTCCCATGGACTGTCCCTGAATCACAATCTCGGCATCCGGATTTTCCTCCAGGATATGGGAAATCCAGATCCTGTTGTCCAGCCGGTCCGTCCAGCCCATGCCGATAAAATCCCCTTCGCTTTCTCCCTGGCACCGCATGTCGGGAACCAGCGCGTGAAATCCCCGCTGCACATATTCCATGGCAATGGGATACATGGCCTCCTTCCATCCGGTGTATCCGTGAAGCAGAAGCACCCAGCGGCTGCTCTCCTGCCGCGGATGAAATTCCTCCGCCACCAGACGATAGCCATCCTCTGTTTCGGCGGTAAGCCGGGAGGCGTCCGCCGTTTCCAGCCACTGTTCCGTCTCCGAATAAGCCTCCTGCTGGTTGGCCGTGATATCATCGGTATGTACCAGAGCTGCCACACTGTCCTCCGTAATGGTCTGAAAGGCTTCCAGCCTCCTCATAAAGGAAGGCACCAGAGCCGCGCTCACCAGCAGATTGGCGCCGATCACCAGAAGCAGTGTCAGCGCCAGCACCACAACCCCCGCTGCTATGATGAGTTTCTTCTTTGTCATGGGTATCCGTCTTGTCTCCTCATGGTTGTCTGTCTCTGGCAGTGGGCCCTGCGGCTCCACTGTCCCTTTCTCAGTAGCTTCTGATTTTATCGCCGCTTTCATCCCGGGTTTTCTCGATCTTCCGGATTTCCACATAGTAGCCGTACTGGTCGTTCACCTGCACCAGCACCCGGTCTCCCACCTTGTGGCCCAGAATGGCCTTCCCGATGGGAGATTCGGTGCTGATCAGCCCCTCCAGGGAATTTCCCCGGATAGACGTCACCAGCCGGTAGGTCTCCTCCACATCGTCCTCCTCCACATAAAGGGTTACCGTGTTATCCAGCCCCACCTCGTCCTCGCCGGAATGATCCGTGATGATCTCCGCCGTTTTCAGCACCCGCTCCAGGTAGCGGATCCGGCTCTCGTTCTGGTTCTTTTCCCGTTTTGCCGCATAATATTCAAAGTTTTCGCTGAGATCTCCCTGGGCCCGGGCTTCCTTCACCGCCTCAATGGCCTCCTTGCGGACCACCAGCTTCCGGTGGTCGATCTCCTGCTGAATTTTCTCCACATCCTGTGGGGTCAGTCGCTCCCGCATATCTCTGTCTCCTCTCTTCTGTCCGGCTGTATGACCGGCCCGCTCTTAATCTTTAGCCCCAAAACCATTTCCACTCAGGGCATTCTCCAGGATTTCCACTTCATCCATCTGCACGCAGAAAGACGGATCCCCCTGCGAAACCCGCTGCCTAAGATCCGCCAGATCTATCCATTCCACCCGTTCCACCTCTTCCGGCTGAAGCCTGAGGGCGCCGATATCCACCGGGCGGGTGTACAGGTAGACCGCCGCGATTTCCCGGTCAATCACCCGTTTTCCGGAAAATTCCTGATCCGTCTCGCCCCACCGGAGGGTGAGAAACCGGAGATCCTCCGGCTGCGCCGCGATTCCCAGCTCCTCCGCCAGCTCCCGCAGGGCCGTCCCCGGACGGTCCTCTCCCGCGTCCACATGACCGGCGGAGGAAATATCAAAGCATCCGGGGTAGATATCCTTCCGGCGGCTCCGCAGCTGCAGCAGCACCTGCCAGCCATTTTCCCGGGGACGGGCAATCCAGATATGGGCGGTGCCGTGCCAGTCTCCGTCCCGGTGCACACAGTTTCTCTCTTTTACCAGGCCGGTTTTCTCTCCCCGTTCATCCAGCACCTCAAACAGCTCCAGGGGCTTCCCGTCCAGCACCGCTTCCCGCAGCAAATCTCCCTCATACCGCAGCTTCAGAGAGAAAAACGGCGCTTCCCTGGCCAGAAGTTCCAGAAAAATCAGATCGCCGCTCCACAGATTCAGCCGGGAAAGTCCGTCCTTTTTGACCCAGGCAAGCTCCCCCTCATCGCAATCCTTCCGGGTGCCGGAGAATCCATCCGCCGTATACAGACACATATACTCCGTGCCGTACCCTTCCTGGGTAAAAGTCACCAGCCCCCGGAATCTCCAGGAGGTCAGCGTAAGGCCCGTCTCCTCCTTCACTTCCCGCACAAGACAGTCCTCGGGGCTCTCCCCCTCCTCAAAATGGCCGCCGACGCCTATCCATTTCCCCTTATTTACATCTTTCTTTTTCCGGATCCGATGCAGCATCAGATAGCTGTCCTCCGTTTCCAGATAACACAGTGTCGTCATACAGGATCGTTCCATCTTTGCTTCTCCTTTTGCATTTCTCCTGACCGTTCTCTCAGGAGCCGATCAGATGATGATCCAGCCATTTCCGCCGATGGAACCGGATCATATAGAAAATTCCCCGCACCGTCCAGTCCGTGAACATGCCGATCCACACGCCCATGGGGCCAAATCCCAGGACACGGCACAGAAAAATACAGAGGCTCACCCGGAAGATCCACATGGAAGCGCAGGAGAGGATCATGGAAAATTTCACGTCCCCCGCCGCCCGCATTCCATAGGCCGGGATAAAGGCAAATACCCAGACAATGGGCTTCACAATGGTAATCCAGCCCATCATATGCAGACACATGCGGGCGCTCTCCGCCTCCATGCCGCCGATGACGGTCACCGGCCGTGCCGCCGCGTACACCAGCAGGCATCCGGCCACAATCACCACCTCGGCAATCACGGATAGTTTTTTGATATAATAGACCGCATCGTCTCTTCTTCCCGCTCCGATGCACTGGCCCACCACCGTCATCAGTCCGATCCCCACGCCGATGGCCGCAATCCCGTTGAGATTTTCCAGGATATTGGTCATGGCCTGGGCGGCGATGGCCGCGGTTCCCAGGGTGGATACCGTGGACTGGATCGCCAGCTTTCCGAACTGGAACATTCCATTTTCCACACCGGTGGGGATTCCCACCGCCAGGATGGTTTTCATCCGCCGGCCGCTGGGGCGGATGGAGAGATAATGGTTCACCACCACCTCCTGGCGGGGCATCCGCAGATATCCCAAAATCACCACCGCACAGAAAATTCGGGAGATCAGCGTGGAAATGGCCGCGCCGGCCACCCCCATCTGAAATCCGAAAATCAGGATGGCATTTCCGATGATGTTCATGATATTGGAAATCACGGACACCACCATGGGAAGCCGGGTATTCTGCTGGGCCCGGAACACCGAAGCCCCCGCATTGTAAAGGGCAATGAAGGGGAAGGACAGGGCCGTATAAAAAAAGTAGGTCATGGAATTTTCCATCACCGCCGCCTCCACATTTCCGAAAATCAGCTTCAGCAGCGGTTCGTTGAACAGCAGACAGATGGCCGCCAGCAAAATGGAGATCACCCCGGTTACCAGAAGCAGCTGCTCCGCCGACTGTCTGGCGTTTTTCGCGTCTCCCTGCCCGATATACTGGGAGCAGATGATCGCGCCTCCTGCGGCCAGGGCGGAAAACACCTGGATCACCAACACATTGATGGAGTCCACCAGGGACACTGCCGAAATGGCTGCCGATCCCACGTTGCTGACCATCATGGTATCCGCCGTTCCCATCAGAGAGGCCAGAATCTGCTCAATAATCACCGGGACCAGCAGCAGGCGCAGATCCCGGTTGGAAAATAAATGCTCTTTTGTTTCCATCTTTTCTTATCCCCCGTCATTCATGCAGTTCCAGCGGCAGGCCATCCGGATCCTTGAAAAATGTCATCTTTTTCCCGGTAAATTCGTCTGTCCGCACCGGCTCTGTCTCAATCCCCAGCCCGTTAAGCCAGCCGATCACCTCCTCGATATTGTCCACCCGAAATGCCAGATGGCGCAGACCGCAGGCCTCCGGATAGCTGGGCCTGGGCGGACTGTCCGGTATGCCGAAAATCTCCAGCTCGCAGTCTCCCAGTCTCAGATCCAGCTTGTAATCTCCTCTTTCCTTCCGGAAATTTTCCCGGATCACCTCAAAACCCAGCAGATCCACATAGAAATGTCTGGATTTTTCATAGTCCGATACAATGATCGCCACATGATGAATCGCCTGTAGTTTCATCCTTCCCTCGTCTCTCCTTGTAAATACAGTGTACTGTTCCGGTAACGCGCTCTCCGGGCATAATCCTCCGGTCCCGGATGAGGGATGCGGCCCAGGTCCATATTGTGGGTGAGATCCGCAATCTTCACCCGGCAGGCCATGGGATTTTCGCGGATTGCTTTCAGGTAGTCCTGATAAGGAACGCCCGGCTGCCTGGTCAGAAGGCGGACGGCCTCCACAATGTCCGGCGGAAACTGTTCTGCCAGTTCCTCCAGTGTCACCTCCGTGTCCTCCACCACATCGTGGAGCAGGGCAGCAATCCGGTCCCCGGGATCCGCAAGCATGGCCGCCACCGCCAGCGGATGCTGTATATAAGCCGTGCCGCCCCGATCCACCTGTCCCTCATGAGCCCTGGCTGCCAGACGGGCCGCCGCTTCATACAGTCTCTCCTCTTCTTTCGTCACCTTTCTGCCTCCCTTCTCCTTCGCCGCGCACCGTTACATTTACGATTAGTTTACGCCCGCCGGATGGAAATGTAAAGACCGGGAAAAATTTTCCCGGTCCCATTTTCTTATCATCTGTCTTTCCTACCCCCAGGGGGCTACCGCATCGGCAGCACCGCCGCCGCCAGCGCGCCGGCTGCCAGGAGAACTGCTCCCACCAATAACCGTCTTCCCTTTTTTCCCTGTCTCTTCAGGCGGACGCCGACAGCAGGCAGGAGCAGCAGCACAGCCGCGAAACTGACAGCCGTCCATACGCCGACCACCCCATGGCGGGCCAGCAGGGCAGCCCCAAATGCCGGAAGAATGGTGGCCGCAGCGCCCACACTCCAGCCTGCCATCTTTCCATCCCGCCGGGTGATTTCCCGAAATGCCAACGTTCCCATCCGCACCGCCGCGTCCACCACTGCAAGAAGAAAACTGCAGCCCGCCATCAAAAACAGCGCGATGGTAAAATCATAGGGAATTCCCACTTCCGCCAGCAGACCGGCGGCGGCAGCGGCAAAGAACTGAGGCGCTTCTTCCAGACCCATGGCCGCCGCGTCCGCCCCCGTCAGCGCAAAGGACAAAAGCAGCCCCAACACTGCGAAAAAGCTTTTCAGAAGCCCGCTTCCCACAGCGGATTTTTTAAAAGCTTCCGGTTTCTGATATCTCAGCGGCGAGACGGCAAGGGCCGCCGCATCGAAACCGCTGACGGTTCCCCACAAAACAATGGCGAAAAACGCCTGCAGCCCCGCCAGGCTGCCATCCGGAACCGTAATCGCTTTGGCCGCCGGCCTGGGGTCTCCCAGCAAAATCCCGGCACAGCCCGCCGCCAGCACGATTCCTTCCAGAATCAGCAGCATCTGCCCCCTGGGCCGGGTCTGTACCCATGCCGGAATGATTCCCGTAAAAAAAGCCAGAAGAAAAATCACCGCCAGCCACACGGTTTCCCCCAGATAAATGGGGTAGGTTTTCCCCAGCCATGCGGCGTCGCAAATCAGCAAAAAAACGGCCGCGGCTTTGACCGGCAGGCTGATTTTCCGGTATCTGCATACAATCCCCAGACCGGCGGCGGCCACACAGAGAATCACACAGGAAGCAGCCCCGGCCGCTCCCACGGAATTGCGCAGCAGCTCTCCGGATTCTCCTGTGGCAAAGCCCCTCCAGCTGGCCGCCGCCGTATGGCCTGCGGCAGCCGCCGCCAGTATGGCAAACAGCCAGATCAGGAAGGCAATGGTTTTTCTTTTCCAACCGGCAGGCGACCGTTCTTTCCCCGGATCTGCCTCCTTGGCGGACGTTTCTCCGGTCAGGCAGCAGGCAGCCCCCAGATTCAATGCCGCCCCGAAAAGGATCCCCCCAATCACACAGGCGGCCAGAGCCGGCGCCCAGCCCCAACGGATCGCTACAGAGGGCGAAATCAGCAGGGTAATTCCCATACCGGAGGCGGCAAGCTGTCCCAGCCCCGTCCACCGTTCTCCCTTTGCCGGAAGATCTCCCGCATTTTTCGAATCCTTTTTTATCAGGCGGCTGTAACACCAGAAGCCGCCCGCCAGCACCAGCAGCGACACTGCCAGTATCCATCTTCCGCTCATAAATCACTCCTCATTTTCCGTTTTCCCCCTGCCATCCAGACTTTTCCGTCCCAGTCGCACATCCTCCATCATCTCCGCCAGCTCCCGGGGCAGATGATCCAGCAGATAATTTTTATCCGAAGAGCGGGGACTCATATGATCCCGGCGCAGCTCCTGCGCCGCGGCCCGTACCTCCTCCTCCAGATCCCTGGCGGATAATCTTCTGGCCCCCTGGCCCATGATGATCACCTGCTCGGTGGCGTCCGAGGTGGCCACGGTCACCTGGTACTGTTTCCCGATCTCATGCACGGTTTTCTCGATATACTGGTCAGCGGTCTCCGCCTCTCTGGTATAGACCACATAAATGTTGTGATAGCGGAACACCTCTCCCTGTCCGCCTTCCACCCGGTAAGCGTCGAACACCAGAATCACCGTCACCTGCCGGAAGCCCTGATAATTGCACAGAATATCCATCAGCTTGTTTCTGGCACTCTCGATATTGGTTCTGGCCAGATCGGCCAGCTCCTCCCAGGCGAAAATAATATTGTAGCCGTCCACCAGCAGATATTCTTTCTCCGGTTTTTTATTTTTCTGCGCCCGCCGGGGTGCGGCGGATGGCAGGGCGCGTTTTTTTTCCGTACCGTTTTTGATGGCGGAAGCGCTTCGGTTCATGCCGAATCTGCGTTCCTTGATGGGGCCGTAGGTGCGCACAAAAATTTCTTCCAGCTCCTCCTGGGTGATCCACGAATCCTGCGTGCGGGCCGCCCGGGCCTTCTGCATCACCTGACGGCTCTCCTCCTGTTTGGCCGGCGCCAGAACGCTTTCCAGATGCATATATTCCGGCACCTGCTCCCAGCTCACCACGAAACCGGCTCCATGGGCGCAGAACACCGAGTCCGCCGTATTTTCCGTATCCTTCTCCGGATCATAGCCGATGGCGGCAATCACCTCTTCGCTGTTGTGGCAGGGCGCATAGCCGCCCAACGTGCAGGACATCCGCCCCCGGCCCGCCGTATAGGCGGTGACTTTGGCCGGATACCCCTGCAGACAGGCCACCGGAGCCGTGCCCGTCAGCACCGCCGTCTCCCCTTCCATCTGTGGCTGTCCGAATTCCCCGTGCATCTGCTGCAGATCCGTCATGGCCCGGCCCACCTGGCCGGAGGGCACCTCCAGCCGGAAGGTATACACCGGCTCCAGCAGTACATTTTTTGCATGCATCAGTCCCTGGCGTACTGCACGGTAGGTGGCCTGGCGAAAATCTCCGCCCTCCGTATGCTTCTGATGGGCTCTGCCGGAGGCCAGCAGAATCCGCATATCCGTGATCTCCGATCCGGTCAGCACACCCCGGTGCGTTTTTTCCTCCAGATGGGTCAGCACCAGCCGCTGCCAGTTCCGGTCCAGCACATCCTCGCTGCAGATGGAATCAAACTGAAGCCCGCTGCCCGGCTCGCCGGGTTCCAGCAGCAGGTGTACCTCCGCATAATGACGCAGCGGTTCAAAATGTCCCACGCCTTCCACCGTCCCGGCGATGGTTTCCTTATACACAATGCTTCCCGCGTCAAAGCTGACACCCAGTTCAAACCGTTCCCGGATCAGATTTTTCAGGATCTCAATCTGCACCTCTCCCATCACCTGAACCCGGATTTCCCTGGCTTCTCCGTCCCAGATCATGTGAAGCTCCGGGATTTCCTCCTCCAGCGGCCGCAGCTTCAGATAGGCGCCGTGGACATCCACATCCACAGGGAAGGAAAGCCGGTAGGTCAGCACCGGCTCCAGCAGGGGAAGTTCGGAGGCCGGCTCCGCCCCCAGGCCCTGCCCGGAATACGTTTTCGTCAGTCCCGTCACCGCGCAGACCATCCCCGCCGGCGCCTCCTGAACCATCTGAAAACCGGTTCCGGAATACAGCCGGATCTGGTCCGTCTTCTCCTCCCAGGCTTCTTTCTCCCGGCTTTTTCCGGAAAGCGGCATCTTCACCCGCAGACAGCCGCCGGTCACTTTCAGGTAGGTCAGCCGCGCTCCCTGGGCGTCCCTGCCGATTTTATATACCTTTGCCCCGAAAGCTTCCGGATACTCCGGCACCCGGGCGTACCGCCGGATTCCATCCAGAAGCACATCCACCCCTTCGTTTTTCAGCGCGGATCCGAAATAACAGGGAAATACCTTCCGATCCGCGATCAGCCGGGAAATGTCCTCCGTTTCGATCCTGCCATCCTCCAGATACCGTTCCATCAGCGCCTCATCGCACATGGCCAGCTCCTCCAGCCACGCCTCCTGATCGCTGCCTCCAAAATCCACGCAGCCATCATCCAGCCGGCTTTTCAGTTCGGCCAGTATCGCTTCCCGGTCGGTTCCCGGCTGATCCATCTTGTTGATGAACAGGAAGGTGGGGATCTGGTACCGTCTGAGCAGCCGCCACAGGGTCTCCACATGACTCTGCACGCCGTCCGCTCCGCTGATCACCAGCACCGCACAGTCCAGTACCTGCAGTGTCCGCTCCATCTCCGCGGAAAAATCCACATGCCCGGGGGTATCCAGAAGCGTCACCTGCCAGTCCCCCAGGGTCAGCCGGGCCTGTTTAGAGAATATGGTGATTCCTCTGGCCCGCTCCATGGCATCCGTGTCCAGGAACGTATCCCGGTGATCCACCCGGCCCAGCTTCCGGATACTGCCCTGCAGATACAGAATCGCCTCCGCCAGAGTGGTCTTTCCGGCATCCACATGGGCCAGAAGGCCGATATTTATGTACTTTTCCGGCTTTGCGGCCGGATGATTCTTTTTATTTCCAGACGTATTTTCCATGAAAATACCCCTTTCTGTGCTAAAATGATACAGCTCTTATCATAGCACAAAAAGGGGGCGAAGTCGATAAAGCGTTCTTCAGCCATGTAATTTTCCCAAATGATCCAGCTTTCTGATATCGGGCAGTTTCAAAAGTAAAACAGATCTTCAAACTTTTTATCCAATGCAATACAGAGAACCAGTGCCAGTTTCGCCGTGGGATTGAACTGGCCGGTTTCGATGGAGCTGATGGTATTCCGGGACACGCCTACCATATCCGCCAGCTGACTCTGTGACAATTTCAGTTCTGCCCGCGCTTCTTTCAGGCGATTTTTTAAAATCAGCTTATCATCCATAGTTTTCACCGCCTCAAAGGATCGCGGACGATACAAACAGATTATAAATGTGGCATCCGGACATCAGAGATACGAATACGGTATAGAGAACCGCCATCACAAGCACCTGCTTATGATGGAATTTCATGTATTTTATCCAGTAGATCGTCATATTTGCGCTGGCAACAATGGCCCATAGCCCATAGTTTATGCCTTTTCCGGCAAATACTTCTGTCACGAAAAAGATTGTCGCCAGAACCATCTGAACTACAACCGCGCTTTTACTTGCCTGGTTTAATACTTCCAGCATATAAATGTCCCTGTTTTTGTTTTCTGCTCTGCTTCTTGCCAGAATCTCGTCTTTGTTCATAATGAAAACCTCCTGGTGGATTTGCCAAGTTTTCTTGTCATGCTCTTATTGTAGTATTGCCAAGTATACTTGTCAACATCTTTTTCCAGTTTTTCCTGTATTTTTGTGCTGATAAACCATACTGCAGGAATGAGGAATTGGCTGATCCTGCTGCAGAAACGAAATATTTGCGAATCCCGCCGCAGACATCAGAAGTAGCCGTATACGAAGAACCGCAGCCATTTTCCATTCACCGTCCGAAAATTCTTTCACTCCCTGTCTTTTCTGGGATCAGCCGGCCATGATTACACAAACAATCCCCTCTTTCTGCACTGAAATGCTCCCGGCATCTCAACGCAAAAAGGGGGGATTCCTTTTCATTTCGCAGTCATAACTCTTCTCAGCGCGGCAGAAACTTCCATTTCACTGACCTTCTGACGCAGTTTCCCGGCCGGACCGCCTGCAAAGATCCGCCCGCCCATGAAAGCCCGTCCGCCCGTAAAAATCAGTGGCACTTGCTCCAGCCGCAGCTCTTACAGATATTACAGCCTTCCTCAAACACCAGCGGCTCGCCGCATTCCGGACAGTACATCCGGTCCCGGTCGGATTCCGGGGAGGGTACTGCTCTGGGGCGTGGCGCTATCTTCACTTTTTTCTGGGGCTCGCCGCTCTCTTTTTCGGCCAGCTCCGCCTGCATCTCATTGTACATATCCATCAGGGCATTTCCCACCGCCATAGGACAGCAGGCGCCTTTGCTGGTGTCTTTTCTGGTCACCCGGCGGGCAGTGTAAGAGGGACAGGAACCGCTGGAATTCAGCTGGTCCACAATGGTCTCGATATCGATGCCGCCTCTGGCGCTGATGGAAATCATACGGGACAGACCCACCATGAAGTTGTTGCAGCCGCCGGTGGAGCCTTTGCTCAGGTAGGTCTCCAGCAGCGCGCCCGTATGGGGATCAAACAGGGCAATGCAGTGGAGGCTTCCGCATCCGGTGATCAGCTTCCGCTTCTTACCCACCACGTCATCGGTTACCAGCAGAATCTCGCCCCGCTTCAGGCCCTCTCCTGCCGTCACTTTTTTGGATTTTTTCGGTTCCTCGGTGCTGAGGATACCCACACGCTTGCATCCGTCCCGGAAAATGGTGATGCCCTTCAGGCCCTTTTCATAGGCGTACAGATACAGATCCTCCGTCTCTTCCACGGTAAATCCGTTGGGTACGTTGACGGTGGAGCTGATGGAGGCGTCGATATGGCGCTGCCAGATGGACTGCATATCGATTCTCTGCCGGTAATCCAGGGTCATGGCGGTAACAAAATACTCCGGCAGCCGGCTCACATCCTTCAGGCCGAACTCCTTCATATACTGCTCCACGATCTTCGTGTATACCTTATAGTACACATCCGTTCCGTGAAGGGACTCGGTTTTTCTCTCGTAATAGTTGGCGTACACCGGTTCGATGCCTCCGGAGATTCCCAGCATGGTGGACAGGGTTCCCGTGGGGGCGATGGTCAGCAGCTGAGAATTTCTCAGGCCATATTTGCGCACCAGCTCCCGGGTTTTCTCAGAGGTATTTTCCAGGAAATACGGCGTGTTCATGACTTCCTCCACGTTGCATCCCGGAAATGCGCCCTCTTCCTTTGCCAATTTCGCGGAGGCCTCGATGGCTGTGTCCGCCATGGCAAATCCGATCCGGTCACACATCTTCACGGCATCTTCTTCCCCGTAAGTGAGCCCCAGCTTGATCAGCGCGTCCGCCAGTCCCATGATGCCCAGGCCGATCTGACGCCATCTGGCCACACTCTCCCGCTGTTCCGCCAGAGGATGCAGGGGAAGTCCCTCCTCCAGCACCTCGTTCAGTGCCCGGACAGAGGCCCGCACACAGTCCTTCAGGCCCTCAAAGTCGAAGGAGGCATTGTCCGTGAAGGGATTCTGCACAAACTGGGAAAGGTTGATGCTTCCCAGAAGACAGCTCCCCCCCGCCGGCAGCGGCTCCTCCGCGCAGGGGTTGACGCCCGCATAGGAAAATTCCTCTGTATTGCTCAGCAGATTCCAGCTGGTGATCCGGTCCCAGAACAGGGCACCCGGCTCCGCGTAATCCCAGTTGGTCTCCGCAATACGGCGGAACAGCTCTCTGGCGCTGACGGTTTTCTCGATCACCTCTCCGGTAGCCTGCCGGGTATAGTGCAGCAGATAATCTTCATTTTTCTTCACGGCTTCCATGAAATTCTCATGGATCCGCACGGAAATATTTGCCTTTGTCACCTTGTCCAGATCGGTCTTCAGTTCAATAAACTCCTGCACATCCGGATGGGAGCAGTCGATGGAAATCATCAGCGCCCCTCTTCTTCCGTTCTGGCCGATGAGCCCGGTGACCATGGAATACAGATCCATGAAGGACACCGATCCGCTGGTCTCCTTGGCCGCATTGTTGATTTTCGCTCCCCGGGGAGCCAGTTTGGAGATATCGATGCCGCAGCCGCCGCCGTAGCTGTAGGTTCTGGCCAGTTTTTTGGCACAGTCAAAAATGCTCTCAATCTCATCCTCCGGCGGCGCGATCACATAGCAGTTGGAAAATGTGATCTTTCTCCCCTGCTCCTGCAGGCCTCTGTTGGACAGGATCCTCCCCCCGAACAGAAATTTTTTCTGGCGGATATATTCCGCGATTTCCTGATTACCGCCGCTGATGCGGTTCAGCCAGGCCTCAAAATCTTCGCCCTCCTGGCAGTATTTCTTTGTCCAGATGTCCATTCCCAGCTGGTTCTCTTCCCCCAGCCATTCTTCTATCGTCATGCTATCTCTCCCATCTTTCTGTTGTATGTTGTAAATGCGCAGCCATCCGGCAACATCTTCCTTTCCGGGCTGTAAACCGGCAGTCTGCTCTTTTCGCGTCCCCGGCAGCGAAAACCGGGGCCGGATGCCTGCAGCCTGGTACCTTCTTCAGGCGGAAAGAAAGCCGCCGTATGACGGGGCCGGGCAATCCCTTCCCTCTCCATACGGCAGCTCCCCTTTCTGCCTCAGTATTAAATATGGTACCACGATGGCCACCTTATTTCAAGAGGCAATCACTTTGCAAATTTCTGGAAACATTTACCGTCACGCCATTGTCCAAAACCATTTTCAGATGCCTGCGGCCTGTCCGTCCGTAAAAGGAGACAGCTCCAGACGGATAAAATATCCCCTGTCATGCTGGCAGACCGGGCAGGTCTGGGGCGCCTGTTCCCCTTCAAAGACGTATCCGCAGTTCAGGCAAATCCATCCGCAACTCACCTTGGACACATGCAGCTGATTCTCCTCCAGCCACTGGGCGAATCTGCCGAAGCGGTCCCCGTGAAATTTCTCGATCTCGGCAATCATATAGAAGGAGCGGGCCACCCGCTCAAACCCTTCCTCTCTGGCCTTATCGCCGAAATGCCTGTAGACGTCGTCGTGTTCCTCATATTCATTGTGCTGGGCCCGCCGAAGCAGCTCTGCCAGATTATCCGTCAGGTCCACCGGGTAGGTCCCGTCCACATGAACCGTCTCCCCCGCCAGTTCCTTCAGATGATTGTAAAAGATTTCCGCATGCTCCTTTTCCTGATCCGCCGTATACAGAAATACCTGGGCGATGGCCGCCTGATTCTGCTTTCTGGCCTGGGCCGCGCCGAAGGTATACCGATTCCTTGCCTGACTCTCTCCCGCAAATGCCCGCATCAGGTTATCTTTTGTCTCACTGTTTCTGAAATCCACTGCCATACTGATACTCCTTTCCTTCCTTCAGGCTGCACAGCCGTAAAGGATTCTTTTCGAAATTTCCTTCTCAGTATGGGCAATTCTGGAAAAAATATACGTCAGCGCTGTCTCCGGTCATGGGCAGCCTGCGCATAATATCTCTTTTTCTCTTCGTACATCTTCTTTTCCGCCGCTTTGATCAGGACATTCATCGAGGAAACCTCCGCCTCCCACTGAATTCCCACCGAAACGTGATATCCCATCCTCTTCAGCGAAGCGTCAAATTCTCCGCACTGCTTCAGCACATCCGCCTCCCGCTTCTCCGGAACGAACACGACAAATTCATCCCCGCCGATCCGGTAGCTGTATTTCGTACCAAAAAATCCGCCAATCTTCTCCGCCACTGTTCTGAGCATGAGATCTCCCTTTTCATGGCCGTTGGCGTTATTCATCTCGTGCAGGCCGTTGACATCGATATAAATGCAGGAAAGTCCCGCCGGATGATCCCGGCCTATCCCGGCAAGATCGTCCTCATACCGGTTCCGGTTATAAAGCCCCGTCAGCACATCCCGCTCTCCCCGCTTCCGGATATCCGTGTATATCTTCAGATTACGGCAGAACATGGCAAAGCTGAATTTCATATTTCTCAGCAGCGCCGCCGAGGCAGATCCGCCGCTGATATTGTATCCGGCCAGAATTCCGCAGATGTTTCCCTCCATATCCTCCACCGGAACCGCCGTCATATTTCGGATGCCCTCCTGTCCGTTTTCCGGAAGGATTTTCTGAAGCTCCTGCCGCTCATACATCTCCAGTTGGCCATTTCCCTCCTGAAAATACCGCAGCAGCCGGTCCGCCGCATCCCCTTTGCCGGCTGCTTCCAGGTACGACTCTGCCCCTGGCCGCCTCCAGCAAAAGACCTCTCTGTCAGAAGACGGTCCCGAAAACCAGAAGCTCACCTGTTCCGCCGAAAGAACATCTCCGATTTTTTCCAGCGCCCTGCCGATGTTCTCCTTTTTTTCGTGGGCATTGAACAGGAGCTTTTCCACATCGTAAATATAGCGGACCGTATCCAGCCGGCGCTGCTTTTCAGCGGTCACCCGGCGGGCATACCGTATCATCCACAGGAAATAGATCACAAAGCAGATCATCTCAAAGGCCAGAAACAGATTGAGAAGGCGCTGGATGGCATGGGCACTTTCAAAAACCACGCTTTCCGGCACGGAAACCGCCACTCTCCACTGATTGATTCCCAGCGGCGTATAGTAGAAATACAGGTATTCCCCTATGGTCCGGGATACGAATACCACATATCTGCTGTCCCCGTTCAGAATTCCCTGCCTGAGCTGTCCGGAATCGTATCCCGGCGCCATTTCGCGCTCTCCCAGTTCCCACATGTTTCCGGTTTCTCCCTGATGCCAGGTATCCACCAGAAAATCCCCGTTGTTTCCGTCTATAATATACAGAGCACCTTTCCCGCCATAAGGATCCATATTCGCTTTTTCCGGAAGCGTTTCCAGTTCCACCACTCCGTACAGCATGGCAGCCGTTTGTCCGTCCCTTCGTACCGGCACATAATGCCGCACGATATAATTTCCGTCATCCCGCAAATCCGTCTCCCGGTCTGTGACATGAGCGCCCAGGGCGGCCTCCTTTTCAAAAGAGAGAAATCCTCCGGCGTCTGTCCGCTGCCCGCCGCCTGTCAGAACCGTATCATCCGGCAGCAGCAGCTCAATTCTTGACATCATGCCTTCCGCCGTGTAAGAATCCAGAACCTTCCATAGCTCCGGCGAATCGGGTTCCGGATAATTTGCTATGAGGGCAGCAATCATCTCCAGCTCCTCCCGGTCACTTTTCACATACATGGCGATGTCATCCGCCAGACTGGCTGCCTCCTCGTAAAGACGCTCAAACCCCTTTTCTTCCTCCATACGGTTAATGCGGTGAATAACGCCAAAGGAGGCCGCCACCACAAAAAGGATCATAAGCCCAGTTGTGGCCAGCGACCTCCCCCAATGGATATTCTCAGGATGTTGCATCTGATTGCCTTCCTTTCCCTGGAATTTTTGCGGGACTCTCCCCCTGTGCCGCCACATCCTCCTATTCCGTAAAGGTGTATTTATAGGCGATGCTTCCTTTATCCAGGACATACTGAATCTCTCCGGAGGGAAGAACTTCTTTCTTCACCTGATCCCAGTCCCTGCCGTGCTTCATTCTGACATAATCATCCGGATTTTCCAGTTCCACTTCCTCCATGTAAACCTGAGGCCGCCCGCTTCCCGCGCAGGCGTTGGAGATTTCCGCCACCACTTCATACTCTTTCTTCATACCGCTATCCTCCTGTCTTTTTCGGATATTATAGCATATCAGCCAATCTCCATGTAAGTAAAAAATTCTTTCCTGTCTGAATTTCCAGACCGTATCCCAAAACGTCTCAATATTCTTGCTTCTTAATCCACTCTTCCAGGGTATGTTCAGAAGCGTTCTCCGGCAGTGCGCGCGCGTATTCCAGGAACAGTCTGCTTCCACGGGCTTCCTGCTGATTGTAAGAGTAACCCAGAGATTCTCCAACCTCCAGGGCCGTCTCCTGGAACAGATCGCACATAGCGAAAACTCTGTCCCACACTTCTTCCTCCCCGGCACTACCGTAAGTGGCCAGAAAGCGGCTGTAGACCTCCGGCGGAAGGTACTCCTTCATATATTTTCCTGCTTTCCCCGCGCTGACGGAAAACTGACTCCTGGCGCCGATTTTCCACAGCAGCATCCGCTTCAGCATGGGACGGACAGGATCGTCGATCATATCCATCACATACGGGATTTCTCCTCTCCACAGTCCCTTTGCCACATTGTTCAGGCACCACCAGAACTCATTGCAGGCATCCAGGTACTCCCTTTCCCCGGGCCTGCGTATCCAGTACCGCTCATCGGAGGACTCTTCCTTTTTGACAAACAGCCCGTCCTTATCCACCAGCACCCGGTAAAGTTCCAGATTTTTTCCTGCCCGTTCCGCGGTTCCCACATGCAGATCCAGCCGGTTCCCATCGGTAAACTGGATCAGCCATCCGTACCAGTTCTCCACATCGGCATCCTGATAGAGGACACATTCCTCCGGATACTGCATATACAGCCGCTCCCCAAACCGGTCGATCCACTGCTTATCCTCCCGGAACGGTCTGGTATCCTCCACGATGTATTCCACATCATAATCCTGAAAAATATCCCGGGGTACCTTCGGATTTGCCCGGGAGCCTTCCAGATAGGCGGCCCGGATCCTGGGATCCTCCAGGGCCGTTCTGGTAATCAGATCTATCATCTCTTTTTCTGTCCGCATGGTATTTTCTCCTGTATTCTCTTCTCCGGAACGTGTGGATTCCCCCGTATTTTAAGAATCTACCGGCGGGCCTGCGCCCGCCTGTATTACACGTTATAAAATGCCCGGATAGCCGCCGCCAGATACGCGGCGATTCCCGGCTCCTCATACTGGCCATCCAGAGCCTCCCGCGCCTGTGGGTACTGGCTGTAAGTGTCGGCAATGCCCGTCATCAGCTGACGTTCCTCCTTCAGTCCGCCCAGGCGCTTCATGGCCAGTCCATATTCCCCGGCCAGCAGCTTTGCCTCCAGGGAATCCGCCGCCAGGCCGCTTCTTTTGCACGCCACCAGCCGCTTCATCACCTGATCCGTCTGCTTCTGCATCTGCTCTACCCCTTCTTTTCCCGGAGGATTCTGCGCCGCATCCATAACGCCCTCCTTGCTTCCGTAGGCCTCCAGCAGGATCTGCCTGTTTTCCGGCCGGTTGTAAGCCTGAAATGCCTTTTCCACATAATTTCTGCGAAATGCCTCCTCGCTTCCGAACTCCTGGACAGCGGCTTCCAGCACCGGCTCCGGCGCATTTTTCACAAAAGTCTCAAACAGTTTCTCCACATCCTCTTTCTGAAATACTTCAAAATTCATCTGCTTTTCTCCTCTCAGAATCTGATCGATACCGGCAATCACCCGTTCCAGATGCATTTTCTTCCGGTTCAGGGCAATTTTCTGTTGTTTCAGTATCTCTTCCTTTGCCAGGAGCGGATGATTCACAATCCTTTGAATCTCCCGCAGCGGTATATCCAGCTCTCTGAAAAAGAGAATCTGCTGCAGCTTCTCAAGCGCCTTCTCATCATACAGCCGGTAGCCGGCCTCGCTGACTTTTGTGGGCGCCAGAAGCCCGATTTCATCGTAATAATGCAGCGTCCGCACACTGACGCCTGTGATCCGGGAAACTTCTTTCACTGTTTTCATGAACCCATACCTCACTCCCTCTGCTGTTTTCCATCAGATACCAACGTTTCGTGAAACCACGCTGCCCGGATACTTTCTCTCCGAAACAGCGGAAAGTACTTTCTGAATACAGAATAGTCCATGACGTAACGTGAGAGTCAAGCCTCTCCCAGATATTCTTCCAGACAAATGCCCCGGTCCTGTATTTCTTTGGCCGCCTCTGTTCCCACATACCGGTAGTGCCAGGGTTCATTGATCACTCCTGTGATGGATGTTTTATCGGAAGGGTAACGTTTTATAAAGCCATACCGGAAGGCATTTTCCGCCAGCCAGTTATAAACCTCATCACCGGAATTATAATCCTTATCCGCATTGATATCAACGGCGATTCCGATCTGATGCTCGCTGGTTCCCGGAAGGGCCACCCACGCTTCCGCCAGCTTTCTGGCCTCCGACGGAGAGTTTCCCTCGTTTTCATACGCTTCTGTCTTCTCATCCAGAAGCTGCCGCTGGTATTTGGCCGTTCGGTACCCGGCCCCCACAAACAGATGCAGCCCCGCCGCCCTGGCATCGTCAAACATCTGCTGCAGGGCCGGGTAGATGCGGGAATCCACCTTCTGTCCATTGGAAAGCTCCGTCAGTTCAAATTTATAATCCTCTGGAATATAATTCTCCCGGTTGATCAGAATCAGATTCCAGCCATTGTCCAGAGTGGCCGTTTTTGCCCCCGCAGGCAGCCCTCCCAGAAGGGAGGAAATTGCGCCTGCCGGAAAATTTTTCAGCGCCACGAAGGCAAGGAGCACCGCCAGCAGGGCAATCCCCGCCCTCAGAAACCCATGTCTCTTTTTTCTTTTTCTCAGTTTTCTCAGAGACCGTCAGTCCCTGCAGCCGGGCGATCTCCGCAATTTTCAGTTCCTCAAAATAATAAAGAATAATCACTTCCCGAAACTCCTCCGAAAGCTTCGCCAACGCGGCTTCCAACGCAAGCCGGTTCAGAACCGAATCCTTTTTCTGCTCCCCATCCTCCGCCTTTTCCGTCAGCCATTCGTCCTCAGTGGGTATCTCCCTTACCTTTTTCTGATGATCCATGCACAGATGCTTGGCTATGGTATACAGATAATTTTTTATTTTTCCCTTATGACGGTAGACAGAGAGGCTGGTGAAAAAACGGATAAAAGTCTCCTGCGTCAGATCTTCCGCATCTTCCTTATCGCAGCAGTGGTAACTGCAGAAAGACAAAATATCTCTGTAATACTTGCGGACAAACAAATCGAAGGCGTCTTCATCACCCTGCTTCATTTTTCTGACCAGTAAAAAATCCAGATCCACAGAAATTTCTCCCCCTTTCTCTCCGTTTTATTTTGTCTCTCTATACTGTATAACGATTCAGACAGACAAAAAGGCAGGAAAAACTGATAAAAATTTATTCGGTCCCTATTATAAAAAATTTATCAGCTTCTGTTATCAAAAACTGCGGAAATTAAGAATTATTAATAAATAAGGGGAATCCAGAACATCACCCACGTCATAGAGCTCTTTTACCTTGGTATTATCTGCCACCAATACAGCCTTTTTTGTTTTCTATGATCTACAGTAAATATCTGTAAACAAGTCTTTCTATCGTTCCGGTGTTCAGAACAATTTTTCCTGTTTCAAAGGTAAGTATCAGACGCTCGCCGGGATAAATATCATTTTCTTCATATGCCTGTATTTTTCTTACTGCATTCTGTGCGTATACCGGATCATCCATTTTTCCGTCATGCTCCCAGTAAATTTCTTTTTTCGTCTTTCTGGAAAGAAAAGTGAAATCCGGGTAAACTGTACCAAAACGCTTTAAATGTAAGGGACATTCATATTTGTATAAAATACCGTTCCGGTAAAAATAGTCCGCAAGAATTTTTTCTGTTTTTGAACGTACCCGTTCCCCCTTCTCTGTTAATATGACAGGCGTATCTTCCTGAAATTCTTTTCTCTTGTAATCTTCAGAAACCCACTTTCTCAATTGCTGTTCCCAGACAGGTTCCGCCGGCTCAATCATCTTCTGTCTTTCCGGATGTTCAGCCAGGAATATTTTTTCAATTTCTTCCTCGTCATAATCTTCTGTTATTCTTCTGATCTGAGACAACCTTTTTTCAGCAAGTCTCATCAGCTTTTCATCATAGGATTTCTGGGCCAGTCTGCATGCCAGTTTCTCCTTCTCTCTTGGAAGATATTCTCCGTTTTTTCTCCCTCCCGGCACGCAATAATAATATTGAACACATTTTTTACTGCTGGACAGACGCAGTTTCCCCGGCGGAGCATCTTTCAGTTGTTCTGAAGTCTTCTGAAGAATCTTCTCCAGTCTGTCCTGTTCCTGCAATAACATTTTTCTAAGACCTTCCATATGATTTTCCTTTCTTTTATTTTTTACATTTCAATGGAAACATGTGTGAAACAACAGACACTGTTCTGTAATAGAGTAACTTAGAATAGTAACTTCTGGAATTGAAACTGAGTCCGAATTGATTTATAGAACATAAAACCGCAGTCCTTACTTGTCTTATACGGCTAAAAACAGGATTTTTTGGCATTCGAACCGTACTCACGACACTGTTCTTACGGTTGATTTTAGATTTTTTGGCATTTGAACCGCACTCTCGACATGATTCTTACGGTTGATTTTGGTTTTCCTGAAATTTGAACCGTACTCACAACACTGTTCTTACGGTTGATTTTTGTTTTTTTGATTTTTGAACCGTACTCACAACACTGTTCTTACGGTTGATTTTGCAATTTTTGATTTTCGAACCGTACTCTCGACATGATTCTTACGGTTGATTTTGGATTTTTGGGCATTTGAACCGTACTCTCGACATGATTCTTACGGTTGATTTTGGTTTTCCTGAAATTTGAACCGTACTCTCGACACTGTTCTTGCGGTTGATTTTGGATTTTCTGGCATTTGAACCGTTGCAGCAGTCCATCTGTTACCAAAACTGGCTGCGTATGTATGAAATGATTTCAGATTTGTTTGAAAAATCCCGGAAGCCGAAACTCCCGGGATAAGATTTCTTTTGATATTCTGCGTAACCGAGATTATCGTTTGGAGAACTGCGGTGCGCGACGGGCTGCTTTGAGACCGTATTTCTTTCTCTCTTTCATTCTCGGATCGCGGGTCAGATATCCTGCTTTTTTCAGGATCGGTCTGTACTCGGCGTCTGCCTGCAGCAGCGCGCGGGAGATTCCATGACGGATAGCTCCAGCCTGTCCGGTGAATCCGCCGCCGTGAACATTTACCAGAACATCGAACTTGTCGCTGGTATCGGTGGCAGCCAGGGGCTGACGAACAACCACTTTCAGGGTCTCCAGACCAAAGTAATCGTCGATATCTCTTTTGTTGACGGTGATCTTACCGGTTCCCGGCATCAGATATACTCTTGCGATAGATTTTTTTCTTCTTCCTGTTCCGTAGAATCTTGTATTAGCCAATGTTCCTTACCTCCTCATTAAAATGTTAATACTTCCGGTTTCTGTGCTGCGTGAGCATGCTCTGCTCCGGCATACACATGAAGCTTCTTGATCATCTGTCTTCCCAGGGGTCCCTTGGGCAGCATACCTTTCACGGCCAGCTCAACAACCTTCTCCGGTTTCTTTGCCAACATCTCTTTCAGAGTGGTTTCTTTCATTCCGCCTACATAATCGGAATGGCTGTAATATACTTTCTGATCCAGTTTCTTTCCGGTTACTTTCACTTTCTCAGCGTTGATTACGATCACATAATCACCGGTATCCACATGAGGAGTGAAGACGGGTTTGTTCTTTCCTCTTAAAACACTGGCAACCTCTGAAGCCAGACGGCCCAGTGTACATCCTTCAGCATCAACTACATACCATTTTCTCTCAATCTTATCCGGATTAGCCATAAAACTGTTCATGGATTTCCCTCCTGTATTATCTGAATTAAACTGTTGGATCTATCATGGAAAATACCCTTACCGGGGCTATGGTCAGGTATTTACGCACTTCGTCACATTGAGATATTATATTATACGCGGCCGTGCGTGTCAACCGTTTTTTTCATGTTTTTCATAACAACCGTACCTGTTCATTACGGTTTTTCTTTCCGGCTTTCCTGTCACGCTTATTCTCCCGCCCGTTCCCAGTCCGGATAACGGATCTCCATCAGTGTCAGTCCCTCCGGCCGGGCAGTCTCTCCGGCCAGATTCCGGTCCCTGGCATCCAGGATTTGCTTTACCTGCTCCGGAGGATACGCGCCGCCTCCCACCCGGATCAGTGTTCCGGCGATGATCCGCACCATATTATAGAGGAAGCCATTTCCGGTGATCCGCAGGGTAATCACATCATCCGCAGAGCGGCTCACCTCCAGCGAATGGATGGTGCGCACCGTATTGTCCACCCCCGGCTTTGCGGTGGAAAAACTGCGAAAATCATGCTCCCCCACCAGATACGCGGCTCCCTGACGCATTTTCTCCACATCCAGCGGATAATAATAGAAAAACGTATACAGCCGCTTGGTGGGATCAGGAAATTTCCGGTTGTAAATCCGATATTCATAAGTCTTTATGGTTTTCTGAAATCTGGGATGAAAATCCTCCGGCACCTGGCAGGAATCCTGAATCCGGATATCCGGCGGCAGATAGGTGTTGAGCGCCAGAGAAATTCTCTCCGCAGGCATCCGGGAGTGGGTGTCGAATACGCAGACATTTCCCAGGGCATGAACGCCCGCGTCGGTGCGGCTGGCTCCGATGACGGAGATATCCTCTTTCAGAAGTTCCCGCAGACACCGGTTCACCACCTCCTGCACAGACAGACCATTGGGCTGTACCTGCCACCCGCAGTAATTGGTTCCGTCATAAGCCACGATCAGTTTTACCCGCTTCATACATGCGCTCCCCTCTGTTTTCCGCCGGACAAAAAGGCGAAAAACTTAATTTCAAATCCCCAGCACCCGAAATACGATACTCACCGCCAGATAGGCCCACACAATCCCGTAAGCCACATAATCCCGTTTCTGATAGATCAGCGGTTTCATCTGGGTTCTTCCCTCGCCGCCGTGATAGCATCTGGCCTCCATGGCCATGGCCAAATCGTTGGCCCGGCGAAACGCTGAGATAAACAGCGGTACCAGCAGCGGTACCATGGCCTTCACCTTCCGGATCAGGCCGCCGCTTTCAAAATCCGCGCCTCTGGCTGTCTGCGCTTTCATGATTTTGTCCGTCTCATCCAGCAGAATGGGAATAAAACGCAGTGCGATGGACATAATCATGGAAATCTCATGCACCGGCACATGAATCCGGTTCAGTGGTTTCAACAGCCGTTCCAGACCGTCCGTCAGCTGATTGGGCGTGGTGGTCAGCGTCATCAGAGAGGCGCCGATCACCAGAAATACCAGACGGATTCCCATCCGTACCGCCAGCTGAATTCCTTCTCTGGTCACAGTGATGATCCAGAAGGAAAATACCGCCTCCCCCGGCGTAAAAATCAGATTGAAAAACAGCGTAATGCACAGCAGCACCACCACCGGCTTCAACCCCTTCACCATAAACCGGAAGGGTACCTGAGACAGCCAGATCATGGCCGCCAGAAAAACAGCTGCCACTCCATATCCGATGATGGAATGAAATACAAACAGCGAAACGATATAAATCAGCGTACTCACCAGCTTTACCCGGGGATCCAGTCTGTGCAGAATGGAATTCACCGGATAATACTGTCCGATTGTAATATCTCTTAACATAATTCTCCTCTTTCCCTCAGCGCCGAAAGAATCGTATCTCTGGCTTCTTCCACAGTGGTAGCTTCCGTATCCACTTTAAGTCCCGCTTCCCTCAGATCGTGAACAATATAGGTAATCTGGGGAGCTGCCAGCCCCATGGCCTCCAGCTCCTTATAATGGGAAAATACCTGTTTGGGCGGGCCGTCGAAAGCTTTCTCCCCATGGTTCATTACGATAATCCGTTCCACATAGCGGGCGATATCCTCCATACTGTGGGATACCAGAAGAATGGTGATCCCCCGCACCCGGTGGAGGCCGGCAATCTGATCCAGAATTTCATCCCGTCCTCTGGGATCCAGCCCCGCGGTAGGCTCGTCCAGAATCAGCACCTTGGGATTCATGGCCAGTACGCCGGCAATGGCCACCCGGCGTTTCTGACCGCCGGACAGTTCGAAAGGAGATTTCGCGTAAAACGATTCTCCAAGTCCCACATGATTGAGGGCCTCCCGGGCTCTTTTCTCACATTCCTCCTGGGAAAGACCCTGATTTTTGGGGCCGAAACATACGTCCGACAGTACATCCGTCTCAAACAGCTGATGCTCCGGATACTGGAATACCAGCCCCACCTGACTTCTCAGACTGCGAAGCGGATAATTCTCCTGCCAGATATCTTCCCCTTCAAAATACACCTTCCCCCGGGTGGGCTGCACCAGACCGTTCAGCAGCTGCGTCAGCGTGGACTTTCCGCTGCCGGTGTGGCCGATCATTCCCACAAACTGGCCCTGGGGAAGCGTAAGGTTCACATCCTTCAGGGCATGCATCTCATAGGCGGTTCCCGGACTGTAGGTATAGTACACATGCTCCAGTCTGAGCACCGGCTTTCCTTCGTTTATATTGCCCTGCGCCATCCCGGAGTCCGGGATGACCTGGCTTTCCGCCGCCGTCCTCTCGTTTTCTGCCTCCGGTATATCCCGGTTCTCTGCTTCGGATCTTCTGCGTCTTTCATCCTCCGCCCCGTGCTCTTCGCTTCTGTCCGGCTTCTCTTCCCGAACTTTCTTTCCGCACGCCGCAGACTGCGGAATACGGATTTCTTTCCCGGTCAGTTCCTCCACCAGCTCTTCTCTTGTGAGAATTCCCTCCTTCAAGGGTACCCCTGCCTGAATCAGCTCATGAGCCAGCAGCGTTGCCTGCGGAACATCCAGCCGGTATTTCTTCAGCTGATCCACCTGTGAAAAAATTTCCCGGGGCGTGCCGTGCATCACAATGCGTCCGCTGTCCATCACATAGATATCATCCGCGAACACCACTTCCTCCATATAATGAGTGATCAGAATCACCGTGACGCCTTCCTGCTGATTCAGCCTGCGCACCGCCTTCAGCACCTCTTTTCGTCCGTTGGGGTCCAGCATGGCGGTGGGCTCGTCCAGCACGATGCACCGGGGATGCATGGCCATAACCCCGGCGATGGCCACCCGCTGTTTCTGACCGCCGGACAGCTTGTTGGGGGACTGACGGCGGTAGGCGGTCATCCCCACCGCCTGCAGGCTCTCGTCCACCCGCTTCCAGATATCCTCCGTGGGTACGCCCAGATTTTCCGGGCCGAATCCCACGTCCTCTTCCACCATATTTCCGATAATCTGATTGTCCGGATTCTGAAATACCATGCCCGCTTTCTGACGGATTTTCCATACATCCGCCTCGGAGGAGGTATCCATCTGATCCACCCACAGCGTTCCTTCTGTGGGTACCAGCAGCGCATTGATCTGCTTGGCCAGCGTGGATTTTCCGCTGCCATTATGACCCAGTACCGCTATAAACTGGCCTTCCTTCACATCCAGATCCACCTGGTCGATGGCCCGGTTCACCTCCGGCTCCTGGCCATCCTCTCCGTATTTCAGATAATCATACACCAGTTTTGTTGCTTTTATTATTCCCATGAAACCACCTGGTCTTTCTGTCTATACTCGTAACAGCTCAGCCTTTCGGCTTCACTGAATAATTACCTGTCCTTTTCCATTTGTTCCTGCGCATCCGCACCACGTTTTCCTGCAAACCGGCAAAGGCAGGCTCCCGTCTTTGCTCCCTGTAATCCACACAGAACGCAGTAAGGCTGATATTCCGTAAGTTATCCAGAATATCAGCCCTATTGTAGCGGATTTTCTTCTATATTACAAGGTAAAACTGCCGGATTCCGCGTTTTCCGCCGCTTTCCCTGGATTTTTCCCCGTTTCAGTCCTCCTGCTGCGGCTGACCAAAACCGGTGAGCGTATCAATCAGCTCCCATATTTCTTCCCTTCCCTGCTTTGTCTGAGCGGAAAAAGGAAGAATTTTCGTGCCGGGAACCACCTGCAGGCCCTCCCGGATCAGCTTCAGCTGTTTTTGCAGCTGACTTCTCTTGATTTTATCCAGTTTGGTGGCAATGATCACCGGCTCATAGCCGTGATCCAGAATCCACCGGTACATAATTTTATCATTGCCGGAGGGCTCGTGACGGATATCGATCAAAAGCAGCACCGCGCGGATTTCCTTCGACTGGTGCAGATAATCCTCGATCAGCTTTCCCCATTTTGCCTTAATCTCCTCCGAAGCCCGGGCATAGCCGTAGCCGGGAAGATCCACCAGGTAAATGTCTCCGTTCACATTGTAGAAATTAATGGTCTGGGTTTTCCCCGGTGAGGAGCTGGTGCGGGCCAGCGACTTCCGGTTCATCAGCGCATTAATCAGGGAAGATTTCCCCACATTGGATTTCCCCGCAAAAGCGATCTCCGGGCGGCCGGTATCCGGCAGCCTGCTGGTAATTCCGCAGACAATATCCAGCGAAACCTGTTTAATTACCATTACGCTCTCCTTTCTTGTTCTTGGCCATAGAAGGATCCCCGAAGGGGGCCTTATTCCTGGCCGCATGGCCCTAAAGGGATCCTCGCAGATGTTACTCCGTCAGTGCCTCCTCCAGTACCTGGCTCATATGTTCCACATAGACGATCCGGATTCCCTCTGTGATCTCCCGGTCAATTTCTTCCACATCCGGGCGGTTTTTGGCAGGTACCAGAACCGTGGTGATCCCTGCGTTTTTCGCCGCCAGAAGTTTCTCCTTCAGACCGCCGATGGGCAGTACCCTCCCTCTCAGAGTGATCTCTCCGGTCATGGCGAGATTTGCCCGCACCGGTCTGCCGGTAATCGCGGAGAACATGGCGGTGGCCATGGTAATTCCCGCCGATGGGCCGTCCTTGGGTACGGCTCCCTCCGGGATATGAATGTGGATATCATGCTCCCGGAAAAATTTCGCCTCGATGCCGTACCGATCAGCCACGGAACGAAGATAACTGATCCCTGCCTGGGCGGATTCCTTCATCACATCGCCCAGCTGACCGGTCAGAAGAAATTCTCCTTTGCCCGGCATCAGATTCACCTCGATCTGCAGAGTATCGCCGCCCACGCTGGTCCAGGCCAGACCGCGGACGATACCCACCTCGTCCTTTTCATTGACCATCTGATAAGTATAGCGGGATTTTCCCAGGAAATCCTCCAGATTTTCTCTGGTTACTTCCACTGTCTTCTGCTGTTCCTCCAGGATCTTTCTGGCAGTTTTCCGACAGATCCGTCCCAGCATCCGCTCCAGATTTCTCACCCCTGCCTCTTTCGTATAACCGTTGATGATCGCCCGCAGCGCCTCGTCGGAAATGGTCAGCTGGTCCGGTTTCAGTCCGTTGGCTCTCTCCTGTTTCTCTATCAGATGTTCCCGCGCAATGTGTTCCTTTTCATTGCCGGTGTAACTGGAAATCTCAATAATTTCCATACGGTCCATCAGGGGCCGGGGAATCGTCTGCAGATCATTGGCAGTGGCGATAAAAAGCACCTCCGACAGATCCACCGGCAGTTCCACATAATGATCCGCAAACCGGCTGTTCTGCTCGGAATCCAGCACCTCCAGAAGAGCGGAGGCCGTATCCCCTTTATAGTCGCTGCTGACCTTGTCGATTTCATCCAGCAGCATCAGCGGATTCTTCACACCGGCCTGGATAAGACCGGCCGCGATTCTTCCCGGCATGGCGCCCACATACGTTCTCCGGTGTCCCCGGATCTCCGCCTCATCCCGGACGCCGCCCAGGGAAATCCGTACATATTTTTTATTCAGCGCTCTGGCCACTGACCGGGCGATGGAGGTTTTTCCCGTTCCCGGCGGACCCACCAGACAGAGGATGGGACTCTCTCCTTTTCTCGTCAGGGTGCGGACCGCAAGGAACTCCATCACGCGCTCTTTCACTTTTGCCAGGCCATAGTGATCCGCCTGCAGTACCTCCCAGGCTTTCTCCAGATTCCGGTTATCCCTGGAGGCCTTGTCCCAGGGCAGTCTGAGCAGCGTCTCGATATATCCCCGCATCACCTGGCTCTCGGAATTGTTGTTGCCCACATTCCGGAACCGGCGGATCTCCTCGGTAATCTTTTCCTTGATTTCCTTCGACGCTTTCAGCTTCTGTACTTCCTCCAGAAAACGGTCGGCGTCGGATACGGTAGTATCCTCCCCCAGTTCTTCCCGGATCAGCTTCAGCTGCTCCCGCAGGATATACTCCCGCTGATTTTTGTCAATCCGCTCCTTGACCTTTTTCTGAATTTCATCCCGCAGCTGCATTACCTGGATTTCATTGCTCATAATCACGCCCAGAAGTTCATAGCGGTCATCCAGCTGTACAGCCTCCAGAATCTTCTGGCGCTGCTCCCAGGTCATGGGAATATGGACGGCAATCTGATCCACCAGACGGTCCACCCGGCCAATTTCCAGTATCTGTCCCGCCAGTTCCTTGCTGACCTTCCGGTTTTCCTGACAATAAGCCGTGAAAATCTCTTTCATGCTGCGCAGCATGGCTTCCCGGACATTTTCCGGATACTCCTCCTGGACATTATCGAAGGAAGCCACCTCCGCCTCCAGATAGGGAAGATCCTCCTCCAGTTCTGTCAGTTCTCCCCGCTCCTGGCCTTCCACCAGCACCCGGATCACATTTTTCGGCATCCGGACCACCTGTTTGATTACGGCCACGGTACCGATCCGGTACAGATCCGCCAGCCGGGGCTGCTCTACCTCCGGGCTTTTCTGAGTGACCAGAAAGATCTTCTGATCCTGCGTCATGGCCTCTTCCACTGCCCGGACAGACTTTTCCCGGCTAATGTCAAAATGAACGATCATATCCGGCAGGATCGTGGCTCCCCTAAGAGCCACCGCCGGCATCACCTGTATCAACTGATTCATAGATTTGATTTCTCCCGTCAGGCGGTTTCCGGTCTGCCCTGGCGCTTCACCGAGGATCTCCTCTTGGGTGCTTTTTTCTCTCCGTGAACAACCACCGGAGCGCTCTTTCCCATCACCGCGTCTTTTGTAATAATGCATTTCTGCATGGAGCTGTCAGAGGGCGCGTCAAACATCACATCCATCATGGTCTTCTCCATAACGGAACGCAGGCCTCTGGCTCCGGTTTTTCTTTCCATGGCAATCTTTGCCACCTCAGCCAGCGCGTCCTCGTCAAAATCCAGCTCCACATCATCCAGCTCAAACAGTTTTTTGTACTGCTTCACCAGAGAATTCTTCGGCTCTGTAAGAATTTTCACCAGCGCCTCCTCATCCAGCGCATTTAAGGAAACCACCACCGGCACCCTTCCGATGAACTCGGGGATCATGCCGAATTTGATGAAATCCTGCGGCATTACTTCTTTCAGGACGTCGCCCACGTTCTTGTTTTCCCGCATTCCCAGAGAGGCATTGAATCCGATAGCCTTGGTGTCCTGGCGGGATTCGATGATCTTTTCCAGTCCCTCAAACGCGCCGCCGCAGATAAACAGAATATTGGTGGTATCAATCTGGATAAATTCCTGATGGGGATGCTTCCGTCCTCCCTGGGGCGGAACACTGGCCACGCTTCCCTCCAGAATTTTCAGCAGCGCCTGCTGAACTCCCTCACCGGACACATCTCTGGTGATGGAGGGATTTTCAGATTTTCTGGTAATTTTATCAATCTCATCAATATAAATGATTCCATGCTGTGCCCGCTCCACATCGTAATCCGCCGCCTGGATGATCTTCAGCAGAATATTTTCCACATCCTCACCCACATAACCGGCTTCGGTCAGCGTGGTAGCATCGGCAATGGCAAAGGGAACATTCAGCATCTTCGCAAGGGTCTGCGCAAGGTACGTTTTTCCGGAACCGGTGGGCCCCAGCATCAGAATATTACTTTTCTGCAGCTCCACATCGCTGGTTTCCGCGGAAAGCACCCTCTTATAGTGATTGTATACCGCCACAGACAGCACCTTTTTTGCCTCGTCCTGTCCCACCACATATTCGTCCAGGATATCCTTCATCTCTCTGGGGGTCATCAGATTGATTTCTCCGGAATCTTCCACATAATCATTGGTAAATTCTTCGTTGATGATCTCGGAGCATATTTCGATACATTCATCGCAGATATACGCACCTTCCGGTCCTGCGATCAGCTTCCGCACCTGCTCTTCCGTCTTTCCACAGAAAGAACAGCGGATCCTGTTATCGCCATTTTTCAAAACCATAGTTCTATTCCTTTCTCTTTTTTAAACCTTCTGCAAACTTCCTGCTGTCCTGATTGGCGGCGGCCCGGGGCAGCAATGTTTGGAGGCATGGGGCATGAACAGGCCCTGCACGGGAACCGTTCCCTGCAGAGCCCTGTTCTAACTGCTAAGAGGGCGCCGCATAATGCAGCCCCCTCTTTTGCATGCCTGTTATCTGTTGGTAATTACCTTATCGATCAGTCCGTATTCCAGCGCCTCCTGGGCAGACATATAGTTATCTCTCTCCGTATCCTGAGCAACCTTTTCCAGGGGCTGTCCCGTATTCTCCGCCAGAATGGAATTCAGGTTATGCTTGGTTTTCAGAATATGATCCGCCACAATCTGAATCTCCGTGGCCTGACCCTGCGCTCCGCCGGACGGCTGATGAATCATAATCTCGGAGTGCGGCAGCGCCATACGCTTGCCCTTGGTTCCTCCGGCCAGCAGGAACGCTCCCATGCTGGCAGCCATGCCCATACAGATGGTGGAAACATCACACTTGATATAACGCATGGTATCATAGATAGCCATACCGGCTGTAACAGATCCTCCCGGGCTGTTGATATACAGATGAATATCCCTTCCCGGATCCTCGGATTCCAGGAACAAAAGCTGCGCCACAATCAGGTTGGCGCTCACATCGGTCACCTCTTCGCCCAGAAAAATGATTCGGTCTTTCAGCAGACGGGAATAAATGTCATAGCTTCTCTCGCCTCTGCTGGTCTGTTCAATAACATAAGGTACTAAACTCATCTTCAAGCCTTCTTTCTATGCTGCACCGCCCGCAGGCGGCATATCCCACGGTGTCGGAAGACATCCGCTTTACTCAGCGGCCTCCACAGCTGCGTCGGCAATCAGAGTCACTGCTTCCTGAACGGCCAGATCTTTCTTCATCTGCTCCTTCTCGTAGTCACCCATCATCTCTTTCAGCTTGTCAGCCTCCATCTTATACATCTCGGCCATCTTCGCGATTTCTTCGTCCAGTCTCTCGTCAGAAATCTGGATATTCTCTGTCTCAGCGATCTTCTCCAGCACCAGACGGGTCTGGATTCTCTTCATGGCCTGGGGTTTCATCTGCTCTCTCATGGCATCCTGGGTAGCCCCTGTAAACTGCATATACTGTTCCATGCTCAGGCCCTGTGCCTGGATTCTTCTGGCAAAATCATCCAGCATCTGATCCACCTGAGTCTCCAGCATAGCGTCCGGAATCTCCATGGAAGCATTCTCAATCGCTTTCTCCACGGCCGCATCCTCTCTGGATCTCTTCGCCGCGTCTGCCTTCTTCTCTTCCAGATTCTTCCTGATGTCCGCTTTGTACTCCTCCAGAGTGTCGAACTCGGATACATCTTTCGCGAAATCATCGTTCAGCTCCGGAAGCTCTTTCATCTCGATTTTCTTTACCGTGCATTTGAACACTGCGGCTTTTCCTGCCAGTTCCTTTGCCTGATAGTTCTCCGGGAAGGTTACGTTTACTTCCTTTTCCTTGCCGATCTCGGCGCCCACCAGCTGCTCCTCAAATCCGGGAATAAACGCGCCGGATCCGATGGTCAGGGGATAATCGGTACCCTTGCCGCCCTCGAAAGCCTCTCCGTCCACGGAACCCTCGAAGTCCAGCGTTACTTTATCTCCGTCCATAACGGCTCTGTCATCCACATCGATGGATCTGGAGTTGTTCTCCTGCTCTCTCTTCAGCTCACCGGCGATCTCCTCCTCGGTAACCTCCAGGTCGCTCTTGGGTACTTCCAGTCCCTTGTAGTCTCCCAGCACAACTTCCGGCTTCAGTGCCACCTCAGCGGTGAAGATGAAGGGTTTGCCCTTCTCCAGCTGCTCAATGCTGATGGACGGACGGGAAACGATCGTCTCTCCACACTCATCCACTGCCTTGGAATATGCCTCCGGAATCAGCGCGTTGGCAGCATCCTCATAGAAGATGCCTGCTCCGTACATTTTCTCGATCATGGCTCTCGGTGCTTTTCCTCTGCGGAATCCCGGAATATTGATTCTGTTCTTCTGTTTCAGGTAAGCGCCCTGAATCGCTTTCTCCAGCTCCTCAGCAGGAACTTCCATCGTCAGTTTCGCCATGTTTTTCTCAAGTTTTTCCACTTTTACGCTCATTGCCGTGTTTTCCTCCTTCTATCTATGGAAATCTTTTTTCTGTATTATTTCACACTCATACATTTGAGTAGTATAACACAAGCCTTTGGAAAACGCCAGCATTTTTTACGATAAATGCCCGTAAATAATGGATTTTTTAATCTCCTCCGCTTTTTCTCTGCTCTCCAGCTGTTCGATCAGCGCCGCGGCAAATGCAATGGCGGTTCCTACGCCGCGGCTGGTGGTGATATTTCCATCCACCGCCACTTTTCCGGTACCGATCCGCGCGCCGGTAAGCCGCTCTTCAAATCCGGGATAGCAGACTGCCTCTTTTCCCTCCAGGATCCCCAGATCGCCCAGCACGCTGGGCGCCGCGCAGATGGCGCCGATCCGTTTTCCTTCCCGATTCCATTCGCCCAGCAGCCGGCACAGCTCCTCGTGAGCGCCCAGATACCTGGTTCCCGGCATCCCGCCCGGAAGCACCAGCAGATCGCCGCCGGAAAATCCGGTTTCTTCAAACAGGCTGTCCGCCTCCACCCGGATATTATGGGAACCGGTGATCTGTTTCCTTCCCATGATGGAAACCATCTCCACATCCTCTCCTGCTCTTCTCAGCAGATCCACAACTGTCAGGCCCTCCACTTCCTCAAATCCGTCTGCCAGAAACACAAACACTTTAGCCATAATGATTTTCTCCTCTCTTTTCCAAAACCGCGTACCCTTGGGGACGCATTTTTTCTTTCAAACTGATTCTGTCTGAACTTTCCGTATTATGTCGTATCCGCCGCCATATGACGATTTCCATGCTATACTTTTTATCGGGGTGGTACTATGTTTCAGGAATATCTTTCCGGAATGCTCCGGCAGGAACGTGTCCGCCGCCATATGACCCAGGAACAGATGAGCCGGCTGCTCCATATCAGCCGTCAGACCTACTGCAATTATGAAACCGGCCGCCGCTGCCCTTCCATGGATATGCTGATCCAGATTTTTGAAATTCTGAAAATACCGGCAGAACAGGTTCTCACCGGCCTGCCGGCCTTCACCGCCCAGGACCGGCAGCTATTGATGGATTTTCACCGGCTTGCGCCGCAGCAGCGGGTCCGGGCGCTGGAACTGATCCGCTCCATGCTGTCCTCCTGATATGCACGACGAATACTGCCGGAAACCGTCCGCATCTGCAACCCCCGGGCCAGAGGCGACGGTTTTCCGGAAAGGCTGTCAGCACTCCCGGCTTTTGCGGATGCATGCGCGTACCGCTTCCATCACCGCGCTGCGGAACCCTTCTTTTTCCAGGACGCCCACCGCTTCGATGGTGGTTCCCCGGGGTGAGCATACCATATCTTTCAGCTGACCGGGGTGTTTTCCTGTTTCCAGTACCATCTTCGCGCTTCCAAGCACGGCCTGGGCTGCGAAACGGTAAGCCTGCGCCCGGGGCATTCCTTCCGCCACCGCGGCATCCGCCATGGCTTCGATAAACAGGAACACATAAGCGGGGGCACTTCCGCTGACTCCCACCACCGCGTCAATCAGTTCCTCCGTGACAATCTCCGTTTTCCCGAATCCGTCAAATACCCGGCAGACTTTTTCCACATCTTCCTGTGACGCCCGGCTTCCGCCGCACACGCAGCTCATTCCCTCGCCCACCAGAGCCGGCGTGTTGGGCATGGTGCGCACCAGCCGCATGGGACGGCCAAACTGGTTTTCCAGCCACGCCAGAGTTTTTCCCGGTGTGATGGAAACCACCACGGTTTCCTGCCGGACGCTCTCCCTGATCCCCGCGATAACCTCCTGATAATAAAAGGGCTTGACCGCCAGAATCAGAATGTCCGCAAATTCCGCCACCTGCCGGTTATCCTCCGTCATGACAATGCCAAAGGCTTCCTCCGCTTTCCGACGGGTGGCTTCTGTTTTGGCCGAAGCCATGATCTCTTCCCTGGATGCCACCTGATTTTTCAGGATTCCTCCAATCATGGCGCACGCCATATTTCCGCATCCGATAAATCCGATTTTCAATTTTCTCAGCCTCCTTCTACGTCCATATGTTCTTATTATGAACGAAAGCACCCAATCCCGCAAGAGGGTTCCCTGGTTTTGTATAAAATCCCGGCACAGTTCTGTTTTGCCTTCACGATTGTCATTTTTTCTCCCGCGGCATACTCTAATACGGAAAGAAATACAGCTGCCGGCCTTATTTCAAATTTTTCCGGCAGCTTACAGGAGGAGTTTATGAAAAAGAAATGGATTGCCTGCGGGCTGGCATCCGCACTGGCCTGCGCCGCATTCGCGGGCTGCGCAAAACAGGACGCCGGACAGCCGGATTCGGCAGGAACTCAGCAGGGGGAGACAGATTCCCGGAAAACGGAGAAAGACGGCGACGGCAGCCGGGAGCAGGAAATGACGAAGGTAACCCTCAATGAAGTGGCTCATTCCATCTTCTACGCGCCTCAGTATGTGGCCATTGAGGAAGGATATTTTGAAGAAGAAGGTATTCAGCTGGATCTGGTAAACGGCTACGGCGCCGACAAAGTGATGGCCGCCGTCATCTCCGGCGACGCTCAGATCGGTTTTATGGGCGCGGAAGCTTCCGTGTACGCCTATCTGGAAGGGGCAAATGATCCGGTGGTCAATTTCGCCCAGGGGACCCAGCGGGCGGGAAACTTCGTGGTTGCCAGGGAAGAAATGCCGGATTTTGAGTGGAGTGATCTGAAAGGGAAAAATATTCTGGGAGGCCGCAAGGGCGGCATGCCGGAAATGGTCTTTGAATATATTCTGAAGCAGAAGGGACTGGATCCGAAAACAGATATGAACATCAATCAGAGTATTGATTTCGGTTCCACAGCCGCCGCTTTTTCCGGCGGTCAGGGAGATTTCACCATCGAATTTGAGCCATCCGCCACTGCGCTGGAACAGGAAGGGGCCGGCTATGTGGTGGCATCCTGCGGCGTGGAATCCGGCTACGTTCCCTACACCTCCTACAGCGCCAAAAGCAGCTATATCGAGGAACATCCGGACATTATCCAGAAATTTACCAATGCGCTTCAGAAAGGTGTCGATTATGTAAACTCCCACAGTGCCGGGGAAATCGCGCAGGTGATTCTTCCCCAGTTCCCTGAAAATGATCTGGAAACCGTCACCACCATCGTAAACCGGTATCTGGAGCAGGACACCTGGAAAACCGATCTGATCTTTGAGGAGGAATCGTTCGATCTGCTGCAGGATATCCTGGAAAGCGCCGGAGAGTTGGAGAAACGGGCGGACTACGAAGGCGTGGTCACCACGGAATTCGCCAAAGCCGCGCTGGAAAACTGACAGAGATTTCCGATTTAATCCCAAAGCCGCCGAGTGTCCGGACACTGCGGCGGCTTTTCTTTCCGTATGTTCTGTTATTTGTCCCGGAAGTCAAACAAATCTTTCATAGGAACTTCCAGCACCTCGGCAATATCAAACAGCTTATTGAGAGAAATCGACGTCTTTCCGTTAGGCGCTTCGATATTACTGATATGAGTACGGCTCAGCTGTGTCGCTTCCGCCAGATCTGCCTGAGTCATTCCGCGAAGCTTCCGATAGTAGGCGATGGTCAGGCCCAGCATGCGGAAGTCGTTCATCCGTTTATAGTCCATAGCACCTGCTCCTTTCTTTAGTTTATAAGTTACCGCAGATATGCAAGAATTGAAACAATCTGATAATTTGCAATTCTTTCTTATTTCCGTATATTCCATTCTCACAATTTGATATATGCAAATCCGCGGCAGTTCTGCCTGTCTCAGAATGGCCGGCCTGAACTTCCGGAAAATGTAATCAGCCGCGGGAAGCTCCGCCATCATGTGCCCGGCTCATAACACTGTTATGATATTTTCCGGACATGGTCACATCTTCTCCCATCCACGGCTGCGGCGTATAGGCTTCGGCCGCCTCCCGGGAAGGAAATTCCACTTCCGCCAGGGCCAGTCCCTCATATTCTCCGTGGAACAGATCCAGCTCGATCCTGAGATCTTCCGTCTCCGGAAGTACATAACGGGTCTTTCGGATCACAATGCCGTCTGCCTTCGGAAGCAGATGCTCGTATCCCTCCCGGGTCAGCGGAAGATTATACTCCTCCCGCATCATCAGTCCGCCCGATTTGTATGTCAGTTCATATCTGTCCGCGTCCCGGCGCACCCGAACTACCGGCGACGTACAAAGGTAAGCCTGCTCCAGTTCCCGATGCGGATACTGCTCCAGATTTTCAGGAAGCTCTTTCACCAGAAATTTCCGTTCAATTTCCATACCTCCAACACTCCTCTCGCTTTATCTTTTCTCCGGGGGATGCCGGCCCCCGGCCTTCTTGACTTTTTCTTTTTAATTATAACAGGCCCGCTTCCATCCTGCACTTCTTTTTGAAAAATCGTAACCGCGCCGGTGAAAACTCCGGTGGTATCCGTTGCATATTTTTTCAGATTTGGTATACTAGCCATTGTCAACCATCAAGTTTTTCAGACAAGGAGAACACCTATGAAAACAGCAGAAGATTTAAGACAGCTTCTTTATCAGATTAACCGGAAAAGCTACCCCGCCTATAAACAGACCCGGGGAACCTATGCCTTTCCGGGATATGTTCTTGGCATTGATCACGTCCAGGGAGATCCTTTTGCCGCGCCCTCCAAAGTCAGTGTAAGGGTCAATCCCAGACAGGCCGGCTTTCCCCAGGAGCTTTACCATTCGCCGGAAACCCGAATTGCGCTTCAGGATCATCTGATCCGTCTGTTCCATCGGGAAATCGACCGTTTCAATTTCCGGGCCAAAGGCTCCGGCAAAAGCGGCCTGATCTCCATCAGTCACTGCCGGCAGGAAGTGCTGGACCGTACCGCCTGTCAGATTCAGCCGGAAACCGGGGAGGTACGGATCCGTCTGGAGGTGGGCTTTCCCGCCAACGGCCGTACTATCAATTCCACGGAGCTTACCCGGATTCTTTTTGAATTTCTCCCGGTATGCGTGCGGGAATCCCTGTTCTACAAAAATCTGAATGCCAGAGAACTGCGGGAGGTCCGTGATCTGGCGGAAGATCAGGCCTATATCCGCAGCGAACTTTCCAAACGGAATCTGACGGCATTTGTAGCCAACGGTTCCGTTCTTCCCAGGGAATCCGGCGTTTCCCCCCGGCCCATGAAGGGAGCCGTTCCCTTCCTGTCCCCCGCCTCGTTGGAGGTCACCCTGACCCTTCCTCACAAAGGGGAACTGACCGGCATGGGAATCCCCCGCGGGATTACCCTGATCGTCGGAGGCGGCTACCACGGAAAATCCACGCTTCTGAAAGCCCTGGAACTGGGCGTCTACAACCACATTGCCGGCGACGGAAGGGAGTATGTAATCACCGAGAACGATGGAGTGAAGATCCGTGCGGAAGACGGACGCAGCATTAAAAAGACGGATATCTCCATGTTTATCAACGACCTTCCCAACAGGAAGGACACCGCTGCCTTCTACACGGAGGATGCCAGCGGCAGCACTTCCCAGGCCGCCAATGTGGTAGAAGCCATGGAAACAGGCAGCCGGCTGCTGCTCATCGATGAGGATACCAGCGCCACCAACTTTATGATCCGGGACGAACTGATGCAGCGGGTGGTTCACAGAAATCAGGAACCGATCACCCCGTTTATCGAGCGGGTACAGTGGCTTTCCAGGAAAAAAGGAATCTCCACGATTTTAGTAGCCGGAAGCTCCGGTTCCTATTTCCATGTGGCAGACACCATCATTCAGATGGATCATTATAAACCTATGGATATCACCGCGTTTGCGCGCCAGGAGGCGGCTGCCTTCCCGTCCATCACTCCCTCCGCTCCCCAAAAGACGCAGCCGGACTTTGACCGGAAGCCGAAGCCGGATCGGTCCTTTAACGAAGACCGGAAGGTAAAAATGAAATCTCTTGGTACCGATGGAATTTCTGTCAACCATGAGACTATCGAACTGCGCTATCTGGAACAGCTGGTGGATCCCGAACAGGTCAACGCCCTGTCCGCCATTGTCCGGTACAGCCAGATTCATCTGCTGGACGGCAGAAAAACCATGCAGCAGATCGTGGCCATGCTCCAGGAAATTCTAAAAACAGAAGGGCTGGACGCTCTGGCAGAGGGCGCCTCAGTCTCCTCTCCCATGGCATTGCCACGGACACAGGAAATCTTTGCCTGCCTTAACCGGTACCGAAGCCTCAAACTGTAATCTTCGGGATTTCGTAAGATTTTCATCATAAAATCTTCCCAAAATTTATAAATGCTTTATCCCGTGTCCACACTTTTATCACATTTTCTGTGTAATATAGTACTCAACAAAGCGAACCACACTTTGTTATGGGAGGTTATCCCAGATAGCCTCCCATCCCCCCTCATACATGTGGTAAAGTTATTTTTAGATTTCCTTTTTCATATTGGCCGGTATCGCAGGATACCGGCCCTTCCTCTGTCTTGGGATATCCCTATACCATTTTTTCCAGGTTTTTTACATTTTGTTTATAATTTTATAAATCATTTATCTTGAAGTCACATTTTTATCACATTTTCTGTGTAATATAATACTCAACAAAGCGAACCACACTTTGTTGCGGGAGGTCATCACAGATGCCTCCCGTCCCCCCTCATTATTTATGTGGTAGAGTTATTTTAGATTTCCTTTTTCATATTGGCCGGTATCGCAGGATACCGGCCCTTCCTCTGTCTTGGGACTGCCGTTTTGCCGCGGATGCTTCATATTGCCCGGCAGCAGCAACTTTGCAATTTTCTGACTTCCGGTTGTAATTCCGGGAAAAATAGTTTATGATATAGCATACAACATATTGAGACAGGAAGTGCAGCCATGAAAACCGAAAAGGGAAGAAAAAACAGAAAAAATCGTCGTAAAAGATACCTCCGGCTTCTGCTGATTCTGCTTTTGCTTGCAGTTGCCGGAGGTTCTTATGCATATTATGCCCTGATTTACCGTACCAGCAATGAGCCGGAACCCATTCTGAGCCATACCAGTACGGAGGCGGTTTATTCTCTGGAAAGCAGAATGAAGCTGCTGTATCTGACTCCCGAAGTCCGGAAAGCCGCATTTACCGGCCGTGCTGCCGAGATTGATTACGGAACCTATGTAATCCCGGGTCTGAAGCATACGGAAACACTGGTATTCGGTGAAAAAGGCGCCGGCGATATCTGCACTTCCATGACTCCTCAGGGGCTGGCGGTAACCGATGAGTATCTCTTTGTCAGTTCCTACTGTCAGAGCGGAACGCACAACTCCGTCATCTATATGATCGACAAGAAAACTCATGAGCTGATCAAAGAAATCGTTCTCCGGAACAAATCTCATGTAGGCGGACTGGCCTACGATACCATCCACCATAACCTGTGGATCGCCGGCATGTCCCGGGGACTGGCCCAGGTAAACGCCATCTCCCTGGATCAGCTGGAAGCGTATTCTTTCCAGGAGGAATATCAGCCCATCGTATATTCCCAGTCCTACGATCTGTACGCAATTTCACGGAATTCGTTTCTCACCTATTATAACAATGCGCTTTATATCGGTTACTATACAGAAAATACCGCCAGTGTGCTGGAGGAATACGCCATAGCCGAAGACGGCACACTGATTACAGAGTCCAACCAGGAGACCCTGCTTCTGTCGGAGGCTCCCATCGCGCTTCCCTCCGACATTCGCATTATCGCCAAGAGAGCCCAGGGCGTGGCCTTTTATAAGGACATGATTCTGCTGTCCCATTCCTACGGACCGCTGCCCTCCTCTCTGCAGGTATTTGGCAACCGCAGTTCTATTCAGAAGCTGCTGGAGGAGGATTCCGCCCTTCAGAAGATCCGTTTCCCGGAAAAACTGGAACAGATCTATGTGGACGGAGACGATCTGTATGTGCTCTTTGAATCGGCGGCCTACGGCTATCGGGCCAGCTCTCTGATGAAACTGGACCGGATCCTCAAACTGGATCTGACGGTACTTCTCGGGCGGCAGTAAACGCTTCGTGCTCCTTTTTCAGTTCCTCATACAGCTGCCGGCAATCCCAGCGCTGATTTTCGGGGGTGAGCACCGCTTTATAATTGATCCGTCCAATCCCATGTCTTCTCAGAGCGCCAAGAACCTGATCCACGCGCCTGGAAGGCAGCCAGGCCATCACCATCATTTCTTCGGAAAATTCTTCCTGCTCTCCGGTCCGGCTAACCGGTGCGATATCCGATGCACCGGCCAGATATCCCACCGGCTGGCAGTAATCCTCCGGGGAAATCACCTTCACCCGAAGTTTCAGCGGCAGCAGCGCTCTCCGGATCGCTGACAGTCTGCCGGGATCTTCTATGTGAAACAGAAGTATCGTTTCTTTCATCTTTTTTTCCTCCTACTACGAATGTCAAAACTTTAAACAACATTTTATTATCGCTTATACCCAGGTATAGCAGCCGCTCTGCGGCTATTATACCATGATCGCTGCGCGCTCATGGTGCCTCGGCCGGATGTGCAGCGACTTTCTGCGGTTCCGCAGAAATCGCTTATGCACAGGTATAATAGCCGCTCTGCGGCTATTATACCATACCTGTTTCAAAATACCAGCGGTCGGAGATGGAAATTGGAGGTGAGATATGGCAGAGTATTTATTTCTTGGGGACAGCATCACAGATGCCGATCATCTTTTCGAACCCACCGGACTTGGTACGGGTTTTGTCTCCATGATTGCGGGGGATCCCCGCATGAAGGGGCATCAGGTGAGGAATATGGGGCACGATGGCTTTACCATGGAACGGATTCACCGGATGCTGTGCCAGGGCGGGATTCCCCGGGCGGATGTGATCACGCTTTTGGCAGGAGTCAACGATGTGCCGGTAGAGGTGTACACCCAGAGAAACCGGATCCCGGAAGAGTTTACCTTTTACTGCCGGGAGATCCTTGCCATGCTCTCCCGCAAAAGTGACGCCCGGCTGGCGGTGATGGAACCCTTTCTTTTCGACTGGCCCGCCCAATACAAAAACTGGCATCCTTATGTGGAAGAAGAGAGCCGGATTCTGCGGGAAGCCTGCCGGACCTTCGACGCCTGTTTCATTCCCACGGACCGTCAGCTGCGCCGGAAGGGGGAAAAGGAAGGAATCTGGTCCGTCACCGTGGACGGGATTCATCTTACCGATGAGGGGAACCGGTTTCTGGCAGAATTATGGCTTGACCGAATGGCGCCCGCCGGAGGGTATGTCTGACGGAGAAGACTGCCTCCCGGGCGGTATTTCAGACAGCGGAGATCATCCTCCCGGACGGCTTTTCGCTGTTTCGTCAAAAAGGAGTGACCATTTTCCGGCCACTCCTTTTTGGATGAAAGCACCCGCTTTCATTCTTCTTTCTGATCTTCTTTCTTTTTTTCTTCTCTCCTCCGTTTGGTCACAAGCCCTCCGATCCGGCCGGTTTCCTTGGCGGACAGCGTTTTCCAGCCATCCTCCAGCACCTTGTCCAGAAGCCCCAGCTCACCGGCGATCTCATATTTCAGCTTTTCCTCCGGAGACATTTCCTGAAGATTGATGGGTTTCTCCATAAAAAAAGTCACACTCCTTTTCTTTTTGGAGTATGACCTTTTTTCTCTGCTTTATACGCCTGCTATTTGGGAATGATGATGGCTGCCGCGATATACGCCAGAATTCCCCATCCTCCCATACAGGAGAACAGTACCCAGGCCAGCCGTATCAGCGTGGGATCAATATTAAAATACTCTCCGATTCCACCGCAGACTCCGCAGAGCATATAATTGGTGGAGGAACGATAAAGTCTCTTATTTTCCATACAGATTCACCTCCTTTTTCGCAGTGGTCCGGCCCACGGAGCCCGCTGCAAAAGCAGCGTGACACCTGGCGGGACAATGGAAGAGGGAACTGTTACCGCTGCCGTCAAATACAAATGGCCGTATTTATTCCGTAAAATCAATTTCCACTTCTCCCATGCCGCAGGATGCCCGCACCATCCGATCCGCACCCTCGTTAACCCGGTGATCTCCCGGCAGGCTTCCGCTGAAATCCCCGAATTCCAGGCTTCCCATTCCCAGGTCTCCATCCAGCTCGTAATCCTGCTGGCTTCCCTGCAAGGTCACCTGCGCGGTTCCCATACCGGTTTCCAGGCTGGTAGTTTCACAGTCCAGGACGCTGAGATTGAGAACTCCCATGCCCACTTCCCAGCTGCTTTCCCGGGCGGTGATCCGTCCATCGATATTCAAAACCCCGGCGCCCACCTGCGCGGAAATTTCTCTGGCCGAAAATCCGTCGCTCTCAAATTCCGTGGCCCCCAGCTCCATATCCACATCCTCAAACGTAAAGTCCTCAGGGATATATATTTTCATCGCTTTTCCTGTCTGCCGGAAGAATTTCCGGTCCTTCTGCGTGATCTCCAGGCAGGAACCGTCCATCTCCATCTGAGTTCTCCGATCATCCCTCTGGACGCACACCTGGATCTCGTCCCCGTCATAGGCTTCCATACGGACTGCTCCGCTGTCCATTTCCAGGCTCAGGCTTTTGACCCCGGAAAAGGAGGTGGTTCTCCAGTCAGCGGAAAGCAGACCGGGATCATGGATATCATCCAGGCTTTCCAGCGCTTCCAGGTTCTTCTCGTTACGGCTTCCCCCATTCAGGATTCCTCCCAGATCCAGGGACAGGGCATCCCAGAACTGTGCCGTGGATACACCCAGAATCAGTCCCGCAACCAGAAGAATAATTCCCACGCTGCCGCAGATTCCGCTGATCCCCAGCAGTATTTTCGTTGTCTTTTTCATGCCTCATTTCCTCCTCTCCCTCTGTGAGCCACTCTGGAAATAAAGTTCACCACTGCCCGGAAAATCCGGGGCAGCAGCCGGAAGGCCAGCCAGGCAAATGCCAGCAGCAGCAGAATTCCCAATGCGGTGAAAATCAGTCCGCCTCCCATTCCCACCAGGCCCGCGGCCGGAGAATGGAACAGCTGGACAATGCTTTCCACAAAGAGGGCCACGCCTCCCACCGTCAGGCCGATGCCGCCTCCGATGCAAGCCGCCAGCAGTCCCAGAAAACCACCGGCAAGGCCGCCTATCAGACCCAGGATACCGCCTCCGATTCCCAGAAGCACCGGAGATGCAAATATCAGAAGGATGATCAGCAGCGCCCAGCCGCCGGCCCCGCGTTTCTGCCGGGGCGCCTGAGGACCGTAGCTGCGGCTGCTTCCCGTGGTGCCGCTGTTCTGAGGGCCATAGCCGGTGGTGTTTCCTGCGGCACGTCCATATGCACCGCCGCCCGGACCATCCGCTCCGGCCGTGCTGTACCCTGCCGCATTACCGGCGCCAGCCCCCGTGCGTTCTGCCGTACGCTGTCTGTTTCCGAAGATGCGGCTTCCGGTGCGCCCCTGGGATGTAGGTTTCACCGGACCGGGATAGTTGGGCGTGCTTCCCTGCACATTGTCCCGGTAGCCCTGCTCCGTAAATTCTCCCTGATCCTGATTTCCATCCAGATTTGCCCGGATCACCGCAGCCACCTTGCCCGGACTTCCCAGCTCCTGGATCACACGGGCCTCATTTTCCGGGCCGGCCTCATCAAAGTAATCATTGTAAAAACGCAGCGCTTCCAGCCGTTCATTTTCCGGGAGCTCCCCCAGAAGCCTCTCCAGCTGGGCCATAAATTCTTTGCGATTCATCCTTTATATCCTCCCCTCAAACAGCTGTGTAATCCTGGAGGAGTAGTTGGCCCACTCCGACCGGTACAGCTGAAGCTGTGCATTTCCTCTGTCTGTCAGCTTATAGTATCTTCTGTTTCTCCCGCCAAATTCCATATCGTAGACCATCAGGCAGTCATCCTTCTGAAGCCTGCGCAGTACGGGATACAGGGTGGACTCGGAAATGTCGATCACCTGACGGACGTCCTGGGTGATCTTATAACCGTAAGTCCCTTCTTTGGATCGGGCCACCACCGCCAGCACGATGGCGTCCAGCAGTGCAGAACCTGTATTAAATACCATTGTTTCCTCTCTTTCCGGCCGTATGGGCATAAAACTATCCTTTAGGGTCTCACTCACCATCCCTTGCCGTTTCCTTGACCTTGCGCCGCGGCGGGTGCAGATGTGACATGGCATGGGGTTTTCCTGTTCCGGTCTGTCTCTTCTCCTCCGCGGCTGTAACTTATATTCTCTGTAATATTGTTTCTTGTTTAATACTATATGGCATATAATATTGTATGTCAACAGGGTTCATGGAATCTTAAGTTGTTCTTAAGAAATGCTGTCTGAATCCCGTGGGATGACTGGTTGTTTGGTTCTACTGCTTTCGGATGCCTGCTGTTTGGACGGTTATAATCAAAGGATGTGGAGTTATAACCGTTCTGACTGGCTATACTAAACGGTTATAAACGAAGAACATGGAGCTATAACCGTTCTGGCTGACTGAACCGGACGGTTATAAACGAAGAACCTAGAATTATAACCGTTCCGGCTGGCTGAACTGAACGGTTATAATCGAAAAACCTAGAGTTATAACCGTTTCGGCTGGCTGAACTGGACGGTTATAAACGAAGAACCTAGAATTATAACCGTTCTGACTGGCTATACTGAACGGTTATAATCGAAGAACATGGAGCTATAACCGTTCCGGCTGGCTGAACTGAACGGTTAAGATCAAAAGTCCTGGAGCTATAACTGTTCCGGCCGGCCATACTGGACGGTTATAAACGAAGAATATGTAAAAAATACGTTTCCTGCCGTACCTCTCGCCTATTTTATCAGTTGAGCTGGCAGATTCCTGATTTTCAGCGGTCATCCTGCCGGTTGGCTAAAGGATTCTTATTTGATCCGGCAGCCGTTCCGTTGCTTCTTCCGTCTCAAAATCAACTGGGAAACTGTTTCTGTTTTTTGTCTGACTGACATTTTTGGTTATGCTCCACGGATGGAAGGATCTCTCAGGACCTTTTTCCACATTTCGCGGCCTGCAGAAGCGGCGGTATCCACCTTAGCCGCCGTCTGCATTTGGAATCCGACAGGGGCAAAGTACGCTGCGCGAACTTTCCACTGGTATGAATCATCGGCAGTGCCGGGAAAAGATTTTCAGAAAATCAATTTCCCTCTTCCGGCACCGCCAGCGCCTTTCCCAGTCCGAAGGAATAAATCCAAGTCTCCCGCACCGGCTTTCCGGTGATCCGTCCCAGGGCTTTCCGATAATAGTCCAGCTGGGTCTGATATTTTTTCAGCAGAAGCTCCTCCTGCCCCTTTTGAACGTAATCGGTTTTATAATCCACCAGCACCAGACCATCCGCTTCCTCAAAAAACGCGTCGATCACTCCCTGCACCAGGATCTGCTCTTCGGTATCCCAGAGGGGATTCTTCTCGGAGGCGGGGATTTCCATCACAAACTGCTGCTCCCGCACCAGACGTCCCGCCGCCTGCGCCCGGGCCATGCGCCTGCCCAGAGGCGAACCGGCAAACCACAGGATCTGTCCCGGGCGAATGGACGCCGCCATGGGCTCCGTCAGTTTTCCGTCCGCGGTCATCTGATCCAACTGCCGCCGGACGGCTTCCTCGCTTGCGGCATTTCCGTAATCCAGTCCTTCCAGGAAGCGGTGGTAGGCGGTTCCCCGGTCGCTTCCCACCAGTTCCTGCTCCTCCGTCTGCATAAAGGCCGGAACCAAGTTGGGGGCATCCTCCGGAAACAGCTGTTCTCCCTGAAAATCCTCCATTTCCATGGAAGCACGCTTCAGTTCAGACACACTGACCACCGCCGGGATTTCCTGAAGAAAGGCATAGGGATACTCCCAGGAAAACCGCCGGTCCAGTTTCTGTCTCAGTTCACGGTCTCCCTCCATGGTCTCCCGTTTTTCCAGCAGCTGATGCCGTCGCTCGTCCCGGTACATCTGACGAGTCAGCTCCTCCTGTGTCTGGGAAGCTCCCCGCACACAGCGGACCGTAAACCGGGCTTCATCTTTCCGGCAGACATGCACCGGATCCGGCGTCCGGCCAATCCGCTGCCAGATGACGTCAAAGGCCGGATGGCGGGCCAACGCCGGAAGGATCCAGCCCCAGAAAGAGGAGGCGCCCTCCAGAATCCCGTAGGGCAGCCGCTCCTGGGTCTGTCCGTAAAGCCGGTGCCACTGGGCTGCTTTCTGATCCAGTTTTTCCACGGTTCCGGTGAGAATCAGCCGCTCCTTCGCCCGGGTCAGCGCCACATACAGCACACGCAGTTCTTCTCCCAGGCTCTCCAGTTTCAGCTGTTTCTGGATCACCTGGCGCATCAGGGACGGCGCCTTGATCCGCAGTCCCGGCCGGACGGCATTGCATCCCACACCCAGATCCGGATGAATCACCAAACCGGCATTGGCGTCAGTCATGTTGAACCGCTTCCCCAATCCGGACACGAACACCACCGGAAATTCCAGCCCCTTGCTTTTGTGGATACTCATGACCCGAACCGTATCCTCATTTTCCCCGATGGTACTCACCTCTCCGAAATCCACCTGGTATTTCTGAAGATTTTCGATATAACGGATGAAATTGAAAAGCCCCCGGTAGCTGGTCGCCTCAAACTCCATGGCCTTTTCCTCCAGCATTTCCAGATTAGCCTGCCGCTGTTCTCCTCCCGGCATGGCCTGAGCGTACAGGCCGTAGCCGGTCTCCTGGAGGATCAGGTGAATCAGCTGGTGGATGGGCGTATCCGGCACCCGCCGGCGGATCCGTTCATAAACCGCGAAAAAGCGCCCCAGCTTTTCCTTCAGCTCCCCATCCGGTCCTTCCCTCCAGTAGCTCTCCGCCGCCAGATAGATCTTCTGGCCGGGAAATTCTCCCCGGATCCGGGCCAGTTCCTCCGGGCAGAAGCCGCCCATGGGGGAGGCCAGCACGGCGGTGAAGGGAATCTCCTGCATGGGATTGTCACAGATGTGCAGATAATTCAGCACCGTCACCACTTCCAGCGCGCTGAAATATCCGGTTTTTGAGGTGCTGTAGGCGGGAATTCCCATATTCATCAGCACCCGCACAAAGACGTCCGCCCAGCCGGTGATGGTCCGAAGAAGCACCACGCAGTCCCGATAGCGGGCCATCCGGTATTCCCCGGTTTCCTTGTCCAGCACCGGCGCCCGGCCCACCATGCGGCGGATTTCCTCCCCCACAGCCCTGGCCTCCAGCTCCTGGGCCGTAAGCTCCGTGGCGTCATCCTCCGTCTCCGGGGCATCCAGCTCTGTCAGCAGCACCTGGATACCCTCCGGCTCCTGCCCCTCTTCCATGGGGGGAAAGGACGCGCCGGGATACAGAGCCGCCGCCTGATCGTACTCCACACCGCCCAGCTCTTTCCCCATAATCTGCCGGAAAATAAAGTTGACCCCCGAAAGCACCTGAGCGCGGCTTCGGAAATTCCGGTGCAGATCAATCCGCTGGCAGGGCCCGTCCTCCAGAGAATATGTCTCGTATTTTTCCATGAACAGCTCCGGTCTGGCCAGCCGGAACCGGTAGATGCTCTGCTTCACATCTCCCACCATGAAAATATTGTAAATACCCCGGCGAATCCGGGACACACTGGTAAGCAGCGTCTCCTGCACCAGATTGCTGTCCTGGTATTCGTCGATGAGAATCTCCTCAAACCGGTCGGAAAATTCCTCGGCTGCCTCCGTGTACTGAAGACTGCCGTCCTCCCCCCGCTTCACCAGAATTTTCAGGGCGAAATGCTCCATATCCGAGAAATCCACCAGGTTTTTCTGCCGTTTTTTCTCCACAAAAGCCTCCATAAACTCCAGCGTCAGATCAATCAGCTCCTCCACCGGCCCCCGGCAGACCGCCAGCTCCTCCATGATTTCTTCGGAATTCCCGTAGAAATACCGCTCCTTTATCTCCTTGAGAATTTCCTTAAACCGGTCCCTCCCCATCTTGAAAGCTTCTTTTTTCTCCTCAGACGCCTCCGGATCCTTCTTTCTGGAAAGGGCGGTGAATTTCATCTCGGTAAAGGTCCCGGCCAGGCCGTCAAAATCCCGCTGCCGCCACAAATCCCAAAGCGCGTCCAGCAGCATCCGATCTGCCCGGGCTGCCTCCTCATAGGTATGCGGGCCGTCCTCCTGCCCCGTCAGCTCCTCATTTTCCGTCAATACCCGGTCTGCCTCCGCCAGATCCCTTCCGGCGTCCTCCCAGAGCATCTGCATCCAGGCGCTCTCCTGAAGCTGGGAGAAATTCTCCGCCTCATAGGGAATCCGGCACTGGTTCAGCCATTCTTCGGGCCAGGGATTGCTCATGGAAAATTCATACAGCCGCAGGATCATCTCTCCCAGCCCCTCGTCCGTCTTTCCGGCAGAAAAACTCTCCACAAACTGGTGATACCGCTCCTCTCCCCGGGCATAGGCCGCTTCCAGCACCTCCTGCACCACGTCGGTTTTCAGAAGCTTCAGCTCGCCTTCGCTGGCGGTGCGGAAGCCGGGATCCAGATCGATGGTGTGAAAATAATTACGGATCACATAGGAGCAGAATCCGTCGATGGTGTTGATCTGGGCGTTGTGAATCAGCGTCTGCTGCCGCTGCAGATGCTCATTGTCCGGCTCCTCCTGAAGCCGCCGCTCCACCGCCGCCGCCAGCCGCTCCCGCATCTCCCCGGCCGCCGCCCGGGTGAACGTCACGATGAGGAGGCGGTCGATATCCACCGGATTTTCCCGGCGGGTCATCATGGTCAGAATCCGCTCCACCAGCACCGCCGTCTTACCGGACCCCGCGGCGGCACTCACCAGGATATTCCGGTTGGTCAGGTGAATCACCTGCTGCTGTTCTTTTGTCCACTGTACGGGCATGATTTCCTCCTGTTCCGGCCGCATGGCCATAAAGGTATCCCCTGGGGATTTCCTCCTGTTCCGGCCGTATGGCCATAAAGGTATCTCCAAAAAGGTCTGCTGAAAAATTACAAATTTTATTATACAGGAAAAATCCGCGCTGTGGCGGATTTTTTCTGTAGATTGGGCGGTGAGAATGTGTACAAATTTGATACCTTTTCATAAAACGGTGTCAAATCACAGCAAACGTGTCCAAAAACGGCCATAAAAACAATCGTAAAAAAATACGATTGTTTTTTCGCGTGTTTCTGCGTATAATATAAGCAGTAAAATTGGAAAGGAAGCATCGGGTATGCGTGAAACAAGAACAACAGAATTTAAAGAAACGATTACAAACACATTTCTAAAAACAGTAAGTGCCTTTTCGAATTACGATGGCGGAGAAATTTTTTTTTGCGTTGATGACAACGGTAATATCAAAGGATTGCCGGATGTAAAGCAGGCGTGTCTGGATATTGAAAACAAAATTAATGACAGCATCACCCCGCAGCCCGATTACACACTGGAATTGCAGAATAATGACCGAACGATAAAACTGACTGTAAAAAGTGGACTGCAAAAGCCATATTTATATAAATCAAAAGCATACAAACGAAATGATACCGCAACCATAGAGGTTGACACACTGGAGTTGTCGAGACTGATTTTAGAAGGAAAAAATATCAGATTTGAAGAATTGCCGTGTAAAGATCAGGAACTGACGTTTGATATTTTGCAACAGAAATTGAAAGAACACATTCAGATCGAGACTTTTAATCAGGATACCCTGAAAACTCTTAATTTGTATAATAACACCATTGGATACAACAATGCGGCTGGTATTCTGGCAGATAAAAATCATTTTCCGGGAATTGATATAATAAAGTTCGGCGAAAACATCAGTGTGATTCATAAGAGAGCCACCTTTGACCATATATCCATTTTGGAAGCATATGAAAAAGCATTGGAGGTATTCAAAGATTATTATCAATACGAAGAAATACAAGGCGCCGACAGGAAAAAGGTAGAAAAAATACCGGAGGCCGCATTCAGAGAAGCAATTGCAAATGCATTGATTCATAGAGTTTGGGATGTGGAAGCACAGATAAAAGTTTCGATGTTTGATGACCGAATAGAAATTATTTCCCCGGGCGGACTGCCATCCGGAATAACCGAAGATGAGTATTTATCGGGAAAACTCTCTGTTCTAAGAAACAGAAATCTTGCAAATGTATTTTACCGGCTGGGGTTTGTGGAAATATTCGGCACGGGAATTACACGAATAAAACAACTCTATGAAGAAGGGTTAAAACAGCCGGATTTTGAAGTGTCGGAAAATGCAATCCGGATTGTACTCCCGGTTTTCGAGAAAAACCTGAATCTTACGGAAGACGAAAGAAAAATATACAGGATTTTAAGTAAGACAATGTTGAAATCAATTAGCGAAATCAGTCCTTATGTTTCGTTTGGCAAATCAAAGACGGCGCAGTTGTTGAAAGAGATGGTTAATAAAGGTGTTGTGAAAATTGAAGGCAGGGGAAGAGGGACTAAGTATGTGATAAAATAGAGGGGGAGGGGAGGCAGCCCGCCGCTGCCTCCCCTTCTCATTCGATCCTCAAGTTTTACGATCTTTTTGCCCTAAATTTTATTCCTCCAGAAATCTTCTGAAATTCCCCTGAAAAATATCATCTTGATATGTCTGCGAAAGTCCCAGCTTTCCAAAAATCTCCTCATCTCTTTCTCTGATTTGTTTCGCATATTCCCAGTTATAATCTTCAGCCACATTATCGCTTCCCCAGAAAGTACATGTATCCACATGAAATCCATTTCCAAACACATGGCGCAGCGCGTCTTCACGGAATGTCGGCGGTGTTCCCGGAGTAAGATCCAAAAACATACTGGCAGCTTTTCCGTCCGGATTTTGTTCTTTAAAACAGTTAAATTTTCCAAATACCGCGATGCACTCACCAGTCCACGGCCAGGAAATATGAGCAAGGGAGAATTTCAATCCCTTTATGGATAAAAGCCTTTCAAATTCACAGGGACGATTATATTTTCCGGATACATTAATCCCATCATAAAGGATCCCGGAGTGAAACATCAGCGGCATCTTATGATCCGCAATCCACTGATAAATCATTATTGCTCTCTCATCCCCAGGATAAAAATGGTTACAGATAATTTTATAACCTTTCACTCCCGCTTCCTTTGCTGCTTTCACCTGCTCTTCCGCATCTTCTTCTGTGGGATCTACAAAGTAAAACGGATACAGAAGATCTCTCCCTCTGGTATATTGAAGCAGATGTTCCAGCCTCTCCTGATTACTCATCTTCTTTCCAAACAACGCATTTGGAGAGGGGGAAAATAGAACTGCTCCGTCAAATCCAGCCCGTTCCAGATTTTTCATCAGTTTCCCGGAATCTTTTTCTTCTCCGTTCATATGTACATGTGCGTCAATTCTCATACCATTCACCTGTTTATCCTTTCACACCCGTAAAAGCAATACCCTCAATAAAATACCGCTGTCCAAAAATATAGATAATAATCATTGGGATGATCGCCAGCACTCCGGCAGCCATTAACAGTTGATACTGTGTCCCATGCTGTCCCTGCAGAGTTGCCATCGCCACAGAAAGCACACGCATCTTATCAGAGCTTGTGGCAATCAATGGCCATAACAGATCATTCCAGCACCATAGAACATTCAATACGGTAATTGCGACTACGGAGCTTTTGCATAATGGCATTTCTATATTCCAGTACAGCCGGAAATACGAACAGCCGTCAATTTTTCCTGCATCTTCCAGTTCTCTGGGCAAAGCCGCAAAAAACTGACGCAACATAAACATTGTATACACGCTGAACAGATTGGGAATTACCAGCGCTTTCAGGCTATCCACCCATCCCAGATTACTTATAATCAAATATTTTGGAATCATTGTCATCTGAGCCGGAACCATAAATACAGTCAACAGCATATAGAACAATGCGTTTTTAAAGGGAAAATTCATTCTTGCAAATGCAAAGGCCGACAAAGAACCTATAAAAAGCATTAATACAGTTGTCAAAACAGTCACAATAATTGTATTTCCGTAGTATCTGATGAAATCCAATCTCATCAAAACTTCTCTGTAATTATCCCAGCTCCATACTGCCGGCAGCCACTGAATAGGAACTTTAACAGTCTCTGCATATGTTTTAAATGATGTAAGTACCATCCATACAAACGGTACCAGCATGATAACTGCTCCGATAATCAGTATCATGTAAGAGGTCAGGCTTTTCAGATATCTTCTTTTTCCATGTCTCATTACCTCCACCTCCTATTCATAAAATACCCACCTATCCTGAAATTTGAATTGTATAATTGTTACCACACCAATCATTAGAAACAGGATAACAGCTTCAGCCGAAGCATCTCCCATATTCAGAAACTTGAATGCCTTTTCATAAATACCGAAAACCACGGTACGCGAAGCATCTACGATTGGCCCGCCCTGATCCGCTTTTCCGATAAAAGCGTAAATCACATCAAACACCCTCATGCTGTTCATAATACTCATTGTAGAGAGGAAAAATAATGTGGGGCTTAACAGCGGAACCGTTATTTTCCAGAAAATCTGTATGTCGCCAGCTCCATCCAGGCGTGCAGATTCGTATAGTGAGGAAGAAATACCCTGGAGACCGGCCAGCATGATAATTGCATTGTATCCCACCCCACTCCAAACACTTATCATCACCAGAGATACCATAATATAATTTGGATCTGAAATCCATTCTGGTGTTGGAAGGTGAATTGCTCTGAAAAAAATATTAACCAAGCCGACTTTCGAGTTCAGTAAGAATCTCCATACCATGGCAACCGCCACTGGCATTACGATATTTGGGAGGAAATATACAACCCGGAAAAAACCTGTTGCTTTCAGACCTTTATTGAGAAGATTCGCAACACCAAGTGACAGTACCAGTGTGATCGGCACTACCGCAATGGTATATACCAATGTATTTTTAATTTCATACAGAAACTTGTCATCCTGGAAAAGATTGATAAAATTATTCAGCCCAACAAATACTTTATCTCCCAACCCATCCCATCGCATGAGGGAAAGGCCAACAGAATACAAAATCGGAATAATACCGAAAATCAAGGTGCCGAGCACCATGGGTGCAATAAAGATGTACGCCCACATCCACTCCCGTCTAAAGATTTTCTTTTTAGTCATCTCTTCACCTGCTCTCAGTACATTTATCGTGTGCGTCTATTCTTTATTCACAGTTTCCATCATCTTTTCCTGAGCATCGTCCAACATGGATTGGATATCAGCATTTTCGTCTGTCCAGATAGCGGAAATAGTATCTGTAAAAATCTGCGCCACTTCGGAATTATTATTCGCGTAATAAGGATTAGGAGAAGCATACTCTACAGAATCAAGAAGGATTTGAACATCCTGATCCGGGTAAAGCTCTTTCCATATATCAGCTGCTCCTTCATAAGCCGGGATTGCTGCTTTTGCAGTGGCCTCCTGTGCTTCCTTCGAAGCCGCAAATTCTACAAACTTTAATGCTGCTTCCTTATTGCTGCTGTTTGCTGCCACGCAATAGGCAAGGCCATGTGTAGTTGCCCCCTGCGTAACCTTAACCGGAAGTTCCGCAACCTGACAGTCGGCTCCAAGCGCATCCACATATGTCTGAATTGACCAGGATCCACTGGTAATCATAGCAGCCTGACCAGCCACAAACATATCATCTGCCGCAAATTCCAGCAATTCCGCTCCGGTAGGAGAAACTTTATATTTATACATCAAATCATGCTCAAATTGAAGTGCTTCGGCAACTTCTTTTGTATTAACCTGCGGCATATCATTTTCATCTGTAAGTGAGCCTCCATTCTGGTATACAAAATTTTGATAACCGCTGTTACCATCAGATCTTGCGACAAATCCATAGTGACTGTCATTGGTCAATGCCTGTGCTTTTTCCAAAAGATCATCCCAGGTCCATCCAGCCTGTGGATATTCAACTTCCATCTCATCAAATATGGCTTTATTGTAATATAAGGCCATGCCATCATAATCTTTGGGTACACCATATATTTTCCCATCACTCTCATACATTTCTGTAACAGCTTCCGGATATTTGCTCATATCCACACCTGCACTTTCCAACGCATCTGTCAGATCAAGCAGCAGGCCCGCGTCAATATATGTTGGCGCGTCCATATTCATCCAAAAGACATCAGGGCCTGTCCCAGTCGGAAGCGCTGTCTGTAATTTTGTCCAGTATTCTCCCCATGGGACAATTGTTGATTCTACTACCACTTCATCCTGCGATTCTTCAAACAGTGCGATCAGATCATCCATACCTTCCTTCTGTCCCTCATCCCAGTAGTAAAAATTAATCACCGTCTTTCCGTCGCTGCTTTCCTCTGAGTTTGCCGTTTTCTCATTGGACCCATCCTCTGTAGTGTTTCCACTTCCTCCGCACCCCGAAACAGCAAGGATTCCCAGCATCATCAACGCTACCGCATTTACCATTTTCTTCTTCATCCCAGTAACCTCCTATCTATCTTTTCTTCATGATAAAAATAGTATAAATAGGATTTTTAATATCTACTATTCATAATTTTCCCTTTATTATGTCATAATTACCCCATTTTTCATTATATTCTCCCCTTTTTGTGTCATATCTTCTTTTTTTATATCTTATTTTCTCTTAAAATGAGCGTAATAAAAAGAGCTGTACCGAAAGATATCAATTTCGTATACAGCTCTTCCTCTCATTCATATGCCACTTTACAGCTTACGAATTTCAGACGGGGTTTTCCCAGTTATTTTTCTAAATACTTTGCTAAAATGATGATAATTTCCAAAACCGGTTTTCTCCGCCACTTCATAAGTCTTCAGATCCGAGTTTTTCAACAATTCGCAGGCCGCTTCGATACGTATAGCAGTCAGTCGATTAACAAACGTATCTCCTGTTACTATTTTAAACAATTTACAAAAATACTTTGTTGACAAATGTGTTCTATCTGCCATTTCCTGAAGAGAAATTTTTTCCGGATAATGCACTTTCATATACTCCACCGCTTTTTGTATCTCTCTATAATTGGAATCCTGTGCAGAATTTTCATAAATTTTTTCAAATATCTTTTCCAACAATTGAGATAAGTACTCACAGGACTGCTTCATATTGTTCTGATGATAAATATTGGATATTACATTGTACTCTTCCATAATTAGCTGTTCCATCAGATTCTGCTGTCGATAACGACGCATATTGCCAATAATTATATTGGCCAGAAAATGAAGAAAATCTTTCTCATTCCATCTCTTTTCTCTCAGTATAGATTCACAGATTCCGTTCAGAATGTCTTTGATTTTTTGGGGATCTGCCTCTCCAAACGCTTCGCTGATCTGATCCAACTCATTTTTATAAATCAATTCAAAATTATAGGTATTTTCCAATTCATCACTATACTCCAGATATTCTACATTGTCTCTCTGATAACAGGAAAAGAAATGCGCATCCAGGGCTTTTTGAACGCGTCTAAATGCTTCTTCCAGATTATCACTTCCTTTTAATGTACCCGAGCACCCTATCCATATGGGAATCTCCACATAATCTTTAATTTCTTTCCACAGATTCTGTCTTTTGCTTTCTCTGAAATATTCATCTCCCTCTCCGATGAAAAACATCCCATATAACACTTGATTTTTCTCAAAAAAATAAGGAACCCTTCTGTCATCAAAGCATCTCATCAATACTTCCCTTGCCAGCATCAGTAAAGCCTCTGCCTTCTGATGGGTATAGTCCTTTACCTGCAACTCCACAGCAAGGAAAAAATAAGAATTCTGAAAGAAATTCTGATCTAAATCAATAAGTTTTTCCTTTTCTTCTTCTCCATTAACAACGCTCAGAAGGCAATTACAAATACGATTGTAGCTATTTTTATCATCTTCCTCTATATGATCATCCCTGTTTTGAATCTCTCTGATAACGGCGACTATATCTTTTCCTTCCATTAACGGTTTAAAAAGATAGTCACAGGCCCCCAATTTCATAGCTTCACGGACATATTCATATTCGTTAAAGCAACTCAGCACAACAAATTTCGGATTACCCTTGCAATTCTTTCTTTTCTCCAGCACCTGAATCCCGTCCATTTTAGGCATTTTGATATCCAGAAACACTATATCGGGCTGTTTTTCTTCAATTTGTACCAGAGCTTCTACTCCATTTTTCGCTTCGCCTATAATCTGGCATCCGAGTTCTTCCCAAGGCACAATTGTACGGAGGCCCATCCGAAAAATAGGTTCATCATCCACCAGCAGTATTTTCCTCATTGTTTTCATAACTCCCTTCTTCCGGCATATTCTCCAGCACCGGGATTTTAAAGAATATTCTGGTTCCTGCCCCTTCTTCACTGTCAAAATGCAAAACAGATTCTTCCCCAAAATATTTTCTCAGCCGCTCATTTACATTATAGATGCCTAATCCTCGAAAAGCGGACCAGTTTTTCTGAATCTCTTCCGAAATTCCCACCCCATTATCTTCTATTGCAAAGTGAATCCAGGAATTCTCTCGCTGTATCTGTATTCGGATAATTCCATGACAATCAGAAGGTTCCACTCCATGGAATACTGCATTTTCAACCAGAGGTTGAAGAATAAATTTTACCGTATAGCAATGACGGGCATCCGGATCAATATCATATACTACATCAAAATCATCCTGATATTGATTTTTAATCAGTTCCAGATAGCTGGAAGCATGTTCCAGCTCTTTTTCTATCGTGACAAAAGTATTCACCCGTTTTCCACTGAACTCCAGTAATTTGATTAAAGAAATGATCATACTACTGATTCCCGTTTCTCCATGCATCACTGCTTTCCAGCGAATAACATTCAGGGTGTTGTATAAAAAATGCGGATTGATCTGCGCCTGCAGCATTTGGATCTCCAGACGCTTCTTTTCCTGTTCTTCTTTACGTATATCTTTCAAGAGGCATCGAATATGTCTGAGCATATGATTAAAGCCTCTGGAAAGGGTATCCACTTCCTGTACGCTTTGATTTACAGGAACTGACACTTCCAATTGGTTCTGCTCTACCATTTCCATGGTTTTTGCCAGTTGATTTATCGGTTTTACAATATAACGTGATATTATATAAGCCACAAAGATACTTGCCAGGACACATATAAGTCCCAGTACAAGCCCTTGTTTGATAGATTCCCTGGCATATGACATTATCTCCTGCTGATCCACCAACATCACCGCCTGCCATCCAGGTATGGAGATACTGTCTGTCATGCACGCATAAGAATGATTCCTACCAGTAACAGAAAATACCTGCTCATCATTTGTTTTTATGGTATTAAAAAGATTTTCTATTCCGTCATCTCCGAGAATATTTTCTTTCGGAGAATAGATCAAATTTCCGCTATGATCAAACAGATAGATGAAGTTTCCAGAATTTTCCTGTGCTTCGGTCAGCAGACTGCTGATACTGGAATGAGAAATTTCTATCAGAAAACTCCCAACCGTTCTCATAGAATCAGATGACGGCGTTATTTTGCGCGCCCATCCAAAAACTCTGGTATTCATATTTTGAATATAGGAATTGCAGTACACTGGGGTAAAATGCTCCAGATAATAATCAGAAAAATCCTGATACCAGGAGTAGCCCGTTAATTCATCAAAATCAACGGTCTCCTCCGATGAAATCTGATAGTAGGCGCCGATAAACTCAACACTTGCAATCATTGTGTTGCTTTTCTTAATCTGAGAAAATATGTTCTGAATGTAAGCTTCGTTTTTCGTTCGTTCTTTTTCACTTTTAGGGCGTGACGAAATAATCTCCCTTGCCTTAGTATCAAAAAGGAAATCATATGAGCTGGTATTTACAGAATTGAGAATATTCTCTATACGCATAGTCAATTCGTATAGCAGGGCAGAAGCTGACTGTATTTCACCGTCATATACCATTTTACCAGTATTTTTCATCCAAAGATAACTTACACAAAACAATGGAATCATACTGAGTAATATCATAGATATACAAATTCTGAAAAATAACGAACCTTTCTTTTTCCTCCATTTCATAAGCCGCTGCCTCCCCTTCCCTTTCCTGCTGCTGTCATTTCTAATCCAGCAGCCGCCCCTCCCTGTAAGACCATTCCAGATAACTGGGATTCTCAAAATAAACGCCTGTTCTGAAATCGGAAATCTCATCACTGATGAACGAAGTAAATATCTTCATCAGCTCCTCCACCTCTTCACCCGGTTTTGCACAGTCCTGAATCATAATGGCATACAGTTTCCCGATATCCATGTAACCGGGAATGGAATACTTACAGCCTGTAATGGTATCAAAATCTCCACTGGGGATATGGTACGTCTCTGTCAGTTCATCGCTTACCTGTTCAAAAGAAAGACAATGATTTACGGAGGCATCCTTCAGCTGCTTTCTGATACCATCTTTTCCCAGCGCCTGTACAATCACCGAGCGCCTGTTTTTTGTTTTCCGTGCGGTATACTCAATCAGGGCGCATACATAGAAAAGATCATTTTTCTCCTGCTCTGTCATAAATTATCTCACTTCCCGTAAATGTCAGGCAGTCCGTCACTGCCTCACATCCTCCATCCTCTTCCACAACTCCTCCCCGTCAAACAACGGCAGATTCCGGAAATGATACCCCGGTATTCTCTCGTCAAATCCGCAGACGCCCCGGTACTCGCAGTAGTCGCAGGCGGTCCGTTTCTTCATCTGATACGGATTGATCTCCACATTTCCGTCCAGGATTTCGCGTCCGATGGAGCGGATCTTTCGGTTGACATAATCTGAAAGAATCCGAAACTGCTCCCCGGTGGCTGCCGAGGAGGTTCGGGACAGGCTTCCATCCTTATTGACAGCGGCCGGAATCACCGCGGATTTTTTTACCTTTCCTTCCGCCAGGTCATGGTCCAGGGTGGCGATCACTGCCCCGTCCGCCCGCACCAGACCGTTGGGGCGCAGCAGAGCCAGCAGCTTCTCCTGGATTTTTTCCTGCGTATCCGCGAGGCTTCCCTCCGTCAGCGGATCTTTCACCTGATAGTAGAAAATGCCCGCCGGTTCCACCGTTTTCTCCGGGTGCTGCCGCTGTTCGATTTCCACCGCGGCATTCATGTAAACCACCAGCTGCAGCTGCAGTCCGTAGTACAGGGCGATCAGATCCAGAGAGGTGTTTCCCGATTTATAATCGATAACCTTCACATAGATCCGGTCCTCCTGTTCGCACCGGTCCATCCGGTCGATTCTTCCCTTCAGGCGGATCTTCTCCTCCTCCGACAGGGTGAAATTCACCGCTTCCAGATCATTTTCCATGGAAAATACCACCTCAAAACGGCTGGGTTCATAATCCCCCGCCGCCAGCTGCTGCTGCAGGGCCCAGACGGTTCTTCTGAGAATCCGCTTCATCCGCTGAATCATGTACTCATTTCTGGCGCTGCTGTGAAGGATGGTGTTGCCATAATCCGCCGCCACTTCCTCCACACTCTCATCGATGAGACTTTCCCTCTGTTCCTCCGTCAGCGTTTTCCAGGAAAGCCGGTGTTTTTTCAGGTTCATGGAAAACTGCTCCAATGCCTGATGAATCACATTTCCCATATCCGCCGGACGGAACTCGTACTGCTCCCTGGGCGCGATCTGCAGGCCATACTGCAGGAAATGGGCGAATGCGCAGGCGGCAAACCGCTCCAGCTGCGTGGCACTGTTTTCCAGCACATTTCCGTAAATGGCCCGGGCCGCGCTGCGGGAAATCTTATCCTCCGGCTTCCACAAAAAGGCGGCGTCCACCCATTTTCTGCAGAGATCCTGCCACTGGGGGGAGTCCATGAACCAGGAAAACAGTTCCCGCCACTGAGGACTGTCCTCTCCCTGGGCTGCCCGGCGAAGGCCCTCGATGAGAAATCCCAGCGACTGCCCGGGCTGCTGGGCCGCCTCCAGAAGTTCCTCCTGCCGGTCCGCATCCATGATCGTCAGGGAAGGATACATCCGGCAAATCATGGGGATCAGATAAGCCGGCCCCAGCGCCTCCCCCTGACCGCCGGAGCGGGCAAAGGACAGATAAAGGCAGCGGGACGGCCGCGTCAGGGCCAGATACAGATAAAATTTCTGAATGTACATGGATTCCCGTGCAGTGGGAGAAAGCTCCACCTGCTGCCCTTCCAGAAATTCCCGGTCTGCCTCGGAGAGCAGGCCGCTTCCCCCTGACCGCCGGGGAATCACGCTGTCGTTGGCGCCCACGAAAAACAGTACCTTGATATCTTTCAGGCGGGTCCGCTCGATATCGCCCACCAGTACCTGATCCAGAGACGGGGGCAAAATCCCCACCCGCGCCTCCTGGAAACCGGCCTCCAGGATCTGCCGGTAATCCTTCAGGGATATCTCCTCGTCCCCCAGGATCTGCACCACCTTGTCAAACAGCTCCATCACCAGCCGGTAAATCTGCGCGTACTCCTGGGCCAGCGCCTGCCGCCCCTCCCGGGTCAGCTCCTCCTGCTGTTTCAGGAGCTTTTCCTGCATGTTTCTTTCCATGATAAATTCCGCCAGCAGGCGGGTACGGTCTCTGACAGTGAGATGCTTTTCTTTCATTCCCTCCGCCAGCGGACGGATTTCCGCAAGAAATTTCTCCCGGATCCGGTTGATTTCCTCCGCCTGCCCCTCTTCCAGTCCCCGGTAGCGCCGTACCCAGTGCTGATTCCACTGAGCAAAGCCCCGGATTCCCAACGCCACACAGTAATTCTCCAGCTGATCGATCTCCCGGATCGTCAGATCCGTCAGGCCGCAGCGCAGGCAGCGAAATACACTTTCATAACTGAAATTCTCCGTCAGAAGGTTCAGAAGAGACCGCAGATACTCCACAAAAGGATTCATCAGAATCGTATGCTTTTCATCCAGAAAATACGGGATGCCGCAGCCCTCCATCACCTCCCGGGCATAAGGCCCGTAGTCGGCAAGGCTGCCGCAGATTACCGCGAAATCCCGGTACTGATACCCTTGGGTCCGGGCCAGTTTCAGAATCGTCCGGGCCACATACTCCAGCTCCCGGCGGGGATTTTGGGCCGAAAAAATCCGGATGGCATCCTGGTCTTTGGCATATTCCCGTTTTCCGTAACGAAACAGATTTTTTTCCAGAAAATCCAGTGCTTCCGCCTGGCCAAACCGGCTCTTTTCCCCCGGCTCTACCCGGATTTCCTCCAGGATTTCCACCCGCTCTTCCCTGGCCATTTTTTCCAGTGACGCCATCAGCTGGCCGCTCATCCGGAACAGATTCTGTGGGCTGTGCAGTTTTTTCCTGTCCATCCGGGGATTCAGGGTCACCGCCACCGTCACCCGGCTGGCCAGCGCAAGAAGCTTCCGCAGCAGCTTGCCCTGCACCGGGGTAAATCCGGTAAATCCGTCCAGCACCACTTCACTGCCCCTTAAAATCCGGGATTTGTCCACCCGCTCGCAGACCACATCCAGGATTTCCTCCGTGGTCATGTACCGCTCCCTCAGATATTCCCGAAAAGCCCGGTAAATCACCTGGACGTCCTTCAGCTTGTAAAACAGCACCGGCTGCCTGGCGGAAACCTCCAAAAGCTGATCCACCCCGGCAGGGCTGATGTCGTACTGCATCAGCTCGGAGACCAGGGATTTCATCTGGCTGACCGTTCCCGGCTTTTCCAGACTGTCTCCCAGTACCTTCAGATTCTTCCGCTGCTCCTGCACCACCCGCTGCAGCACCAGGGTTTTCCCGGTATCCTCCAGCACCGGCCGGGCGTCTCCGCCCACCTCCTCAAAAATCCGGTAGGCAAGGCGCTGAAAGCTGAGCACGTCGATATTCAGGATACCGCCCCGGCCGCTCATGGACACCAGTTCCTTCTGGGTCTGCATGCCAAACTGCTCCGGCACGATCACCAGATACCGCTTTTCCGGATGCCGCCTGGCCTTATCCAGCACGCTCTGATACAGAACATGTGATTTTCCCGCTCCTGAATTTCCCACCACAAACTGCAGCGCCATGTGTTTCTCCCGCCTTCCTGTTTTTTTGGTTCACGTTCCGCCTTTCGGCTTTCCTGTATGCAGGCTGCGGAAACCGCAGCCTGCACGCCCGCCATTTATTTCCGTATCCGCTCCGCTCCTCATTCGCAGGGGAATTTCATCCCCCAGTCCTTCCGGATGCCGTCCATCAGGCGCATCACCCGCAGGATCTCGCTGTGGGGCATTTCCGGGCATTCCGTCTGCCCCTCCCGAATAGCTTTCACACAGGAAAGCAGCTCATACTCGTAACCGTTGATCTGCTCCGGCACCGGATAGGTGGCCGTAAGCTTTCTGTCCAGGTCATATACCCGGATTTCCTCACAGTTGTTGATATTCTGGATCTCCATATAACCCTTGTCGCCGTTGATCACTCCCTGCCGGTCCGGCTGGGCCAGCATATTGCTGTGAAGCACCGCCATCCGTCCGTCGTCAAAGGTCAGCGTGATGCTGTTCATCCAGTCGATGCCTTTGGGGGACATCACCGCCGTGGAGGTCACCTTCTCCACCTGGCCGTGAAATACCATCAGTGCGAAGTTGATGGGATAAACCCCCAGATCCAGCAACGCGCCGCCTGCTAAAGCGGGCTCCTGCAGCCGCTCTACATGGGGCAGCACATAACCCAGATTTGCGGTGAGCGAAGTCACCTTACCGATTGCGCCGCTTTCCACCAGGTCATCGATCATCTTCCGGCTGGGCATATATCTGGTCCAGATGGCCTCCGCCAGAAGCAGTCCCTTCTCCTCGGACATGCGGATCAGTTCCTCCGCCTGCGCCGCGTTGACGGTAAACGCTTTTTCCACCAGCACATGTTTTCCGTGTTCCAGACTCATTTTCGCGTACTGATAATGATGGGAGTGGGGCGTGGCCACATACACCAGCTCCACCTGGGGATCGGAAAGCATTTCCTCATAGGAACCGTAAGCCTTCTCAAACCCCCATTCTTCCGCAAAAGCCTTTGCCTTCTCATACGTTCTGGAACCCACCGCGTAAAGCTCCACCTCCGGCAGCCCCTTCGCCGCCGTCGCCATACTCCGGGCAATTCCGCCCGGTCCTAAAATCGCCAATTTCATCTGTAAAAACCTCCTTTTATACAAGTCTATCACAAGTGGGGAAAATAGCCAACCTAAAGCCCCTCATAATCAAACAGTGGGATAAAGCTCTCCCTGGCCGTCTCCCCTTCCTGGAAAAATCCGTTGGAGATTCCCAGCTCCAGGGCATAGTCCAGCACTTTTTCATATTCCCGCTTCGTCACCCGCCGGGCAAGCTCCGGGTACGTCTCCACCTGCGGCAGCGGCGTGTACTGGTTCATGATGCTGATATAGATGGAATCCCCATACCGCTCATGCAGGTATTTCAGCACCGCCATGGAATCCTTCGTATGCCCCGGCAGAATCAGATGGCGGACAATCACGCCTTTCTGCACATAGCCCTCTTCGTCAAACGCACACAAGCCCGCCCGGCGCACCATCCAGTCCACCGCCTGACACGCCGTCCGGGGATAATCTTCGGCATGGGAATACTTCTTCGCCAGACCGGAATCCATGTATTTGAAATCCGGCAGCCATACATCCACCAGATCTCCCAGCGTCTCCAGCGCTTCTTTGCTTTCATAACCGCTGGAATTGTAAACCACCGGAATCCGCAGGCCTCTCTTTTTGGCCTCTGCCAGCGCCCAGGCTGTCTGAGGGGCAAAATGGCCCGCGGTCACCAGGTTCATATTGGCCGCTCCCTGTTCCTGCAGTTCGAGAAAAATCTCCGTCAGACGCGATAGCGGCACCGGCTTTGCCACTTCTCCTGCGGCAATAGGCCGGTTCTGACAAAAGACACAGCCCAGGCTGCAGCCGGAGAAAAAGACAGCGCCGGATCCCCTGACGCCGGAAATACAGGGCTCCTCCCACATATGCAGAGCCGCCCGGGCCCCCATCACCTCTGCCGTCATCCCACAGTATCCCCGCTCCCCGGCCAGCCGATTTACCCGGCAGCCTCTGGGACAGAGGGTGCAGGATTCCAACAGCGCTCTCTGTTCCTTTGTCATGATTCCATCCGGGACCTGCGCCCCCAGGCCTGTCTGCGGCATCCCACCTTTCGTCACGGTTTTTTCTCCTTCCTTATGTCCAGCAGGCATCCGACAGCTACCCCCAGCGCCAGCCCCAACGCCAGACTATCTGTCAAAATACCAAACGCAACGCCAAGGCTCAGTGCAATGGCAAGATAATTATCCTCCCTTTTTTTGTTATTCTTTTCCTTTTCGCTGTTTTCATTGTTCATGATCCTTCCTCCTGTTTACGCGCCTTTTGCACAATCCGGCTCCGGAGTAAGACGCGGGCATCAAAGCAGCTCTGCGGCTATTATACCATTTCCCGCCCCTGTCTGTCATTTCTTTTCACCGTCCACGAAGCCAATTTCCCGGGCCGTTTTTCCCTCAACAGCCGCCCCTCCCTCCCTTCCCCTGCTGCCCGTTTTTCCCAACGGACGGCCCGGAAAATTCAGGAAATTCCCCACGCATAAATTTCCCCGCCGCTCATATGATGTTATAAAGAATCGCAGTAACGCTCCGCGCCCTTAAATCCCACAGGCCGGGCCGCTGCTCCAAAGGAGTGAGTGTATGAGTTCCAAAACCAAAATCGTCGTGCTGCACATGAAAGAAGTGATTTATACCGCTATCTTTCTCGCTCTTGCCATTCTGATGATCGCGCTTCTGGTGATGATGTTCGGGCCCGGAAAAGATCAGAGTACGGATACCGCATCCACGGCTGCGGAAACCTCCGAACCCGACCGGTATGTGGCCGGGGTATATACCACCGCCATCGAACTGGGTGACAGCAGCTTTGACGTGCAGGTGACGGTGGATACCAACCACATCAATGCCATCGAACTGGTGAATCTCAGCGAAACCACCACCGCCATGTACCCGCTGATGGAGCCCACACTGGAAAGTCTGGCCAGTCAGATCTATGCCAGTCAGTCCACGGAGGATATCACCTACGAAGATGACAACAAATATACCTCCATGCTGCTTCTGGAGGCTATCAAATCTGCCCTGGCAAAAGCAGCGCCGGAGTCCTGATCCAGGACCCCGGCGCTCCTTCCTTCACAACAATGGAACGCTCGCGCAGCATGCTTTCCATTGCATTTCTGTCTTCCGGTATCTTATCCTATGCGTCCTTCCTCTTCCACAGGAAAATCCCATACCCGGCCCCCAGTGTTCCGCCGCCCTGCAGATAGTCCGCGATGGCCGTCTGTAGTCTGGTAGCGCGGGGAAGGTCGGCAGGATCCTTCTCCCATTCCGGACCGAATACCCGCCATCCGTCGGAAAATGTTTCTCCCTTTTTTACACTTACCAGATGGAACCGTTCCACAAACCGGCGGATATTTCCCTGGGGCAGCATTTTCATCAGATCCGGGTCCAGCAGCCAGGAATCCATCACAAAGGGCACGGTTCCCTTCGGAAACAGATCCCGGTAAAATTTGGCCGCCCTGGCAATGGACGCCTCCGCCTGAGCGGGATCCAGCGGTCCGCTGGAGGGGATGTGCATATTGATCACCGGATCTCCCTTCTTTACGGAAAAACCGTCCTCCTGATATACATCCCCCTGAAAGGTTTCTTCCTCAAACTGGAATCTCCCCAGGGCAAACCGGGTCATATCGAAAAACCGGTCGTACCAGAAACCCACAAAAATCCCATTTACCCCATAGATCTGCCGGCACTCCAGCAGCTTCCATTTCAGATCCATCATGGAATCCAGAAACAGGTCATCCGGCAGTCCCTTCTTTTTATAATTTTCCCGGAGAATTTCCGCACACCGCAGCAGAAACAGGAGATCCAGCGTATAACGGTGGATTCCCGTCTCCTCCTCCATCTGCTCACAGCCGGAAAGCGCCTCCAGAAGTTCCTCCCGGCAGGCTCCTTTTTCCATCTTTTTCATCAGGCCGGCAGCCATTTCATCCATCCTGCGGCCCCAGATGCCCTTCTGCAGTTTTCTGTCCGTATCCGCCACTTCCCGGATGGCATCCTCCGGGAACGCCAGTTCTTTCATCAGTTGTTCCATATCCGTCTCCTCATTTTTGCCCGCGGGTTCCGGCACTTTTCGAAACCATCCCGCTTTTTACAGATTTTCCAGCTGATCCAGCCAGATTCTCGCGCAGCCGTCGCTGGGCATCCGCAGATCGCCTCTGGGCGACACCGCCACCGTGCCCACCTTGGGGCCGTCCGGCAGACAGTTCCGCTTAAACTGCTGGGCGAAAAATCTCCGATAGAAATTCTTCAGCCATTTCAGAATCACGTCATCCCCGTAAACGCCCGCAAAGGTTTTCCGTGCAATCCGGTAAATCTTCTCCGGTTCAAATCCGGCCCGGAGCATATAATACAGGAAAAAGTCGTGAAGCTCATAGGGTCCCACCAGATCCTCCGTTTTCTGAGCGATTTCGCCGTCCTTGGGGGGAAGAAGTTCCGGGCTCACCGGCGTATCCAGGATATCCAGCAGGATATCGGAAAGGGCCGGATCCCCGCAGGTATCCGCATAGTAACGCACCAGGTGGCGCACCAGTGTTTTGGGGATGGAGGCATTTACCCCGTACATGGACATATGGTCGCCGTTGTAGGTGGCCCATCCCAGAGCCAGCTCCGACAGATCGCCGGTGCCGATCACCAGACCGCCGCTCTGGTTGGCGATGTCCATAATTACCTGAGTACGTTCCCGGGCCTGACAGTTTTCGTAGGTCACGTCATGGACCTGGCTGTCGTGACCGATATCTCTGAAATGCACCGTCACCGCTTCCCGGATATCCACCTCCTGTAAAGTAGCGCCCAGACGGCGGGTCAGCTCACAGGCGTTACGGTAAGTACGGTCCGTGGTGCCGAAGCAGGGCATGGTCACCGCCCGCACCTGTTTTCTGGGAATTTTCAGATAATCGAAAGCCCGCACCGTCACCAGAAGAGCCAGCGTGGAGTCCAGCCCTCCGGAAATCCCCAGCACCGCGCACTGACATCCCGTATGCTCCAGCCTTTTTTTCAGCCCCATGGCCTGAATGGTGAGAATCTCATCGCAGCGCTTTTCCCTCTCCTGTCGGGCGTCCGGCACAAAAGGACGGGCCGGGAAGGTTCTGGTAAGCTCCGTCTCTTTGGGAATCAGTTCGAATTCCACCTTCAGGTAATTTTCCTGGCCCTTTACATGGAAAGTAGTCATCTTTCTTCTCTCCGTAGCCAGCCGGTTCACATCGATATCCCCGTAAATAGTCTGATTTTCAAAACGGCGTGCCTCCGCCAGAAGAGCCCCGTTCTCCGCAATCAGGTTATGACCGCCGAATACCAGATCCGAGGAAGATTCCCCCTCCCCGGCGGTGGCATACACATACCCGCAGACCAGACGGGCGGACTGTCCTGTCACCAGATTTCTCCGGTAAGTATCCTTTCCTGTGATCTCATCCCCCGCCGAAAGATTGACAATCACCGTCGCCCCCGCCATGGCATGGGATACACTGGGCGGGTCGGGCACCCAGAGGTCCTCACAGATCTCCGCCGCCACCTTCAGATGGGGCATCTGAAGACAGGTGAAAAGGAGCCGGGTGCCAAAGAGTATCTGCTCCCCTCCCAGTTCCACCAGACGCATCCGGTCGTCCGCGGGCGTGAACTGCCGGGCCTCATAATATTCCGCATAGTTGGGAAGATGAACCTTGGGAATCAGACCCAGGATTTTTCCTCTGTTCAGCACTGCGGCCACGTTGTACAGCTTGCCCTCCACGTCCAGGGGAAGCCCTATAAAAATCAGCGCGTCCACCCGCGCGGTTTCTCTGGCGATCCTTAACAGCTCCCGTTTTGCGCTCTCCAGAAGCAGATCCTGCCAGAACAGGTCTCCGCAGGTATATCCGGTAATGCACAGTTCCGGAAAACTCATGATCCCGGCGCCATGCTGTTCCATCTCCTTTACAATCCGCAGAATTTCATCCGCATTGTGTACGCAGTCTGCCACCCTGATTTTTGGCGTGCCGGCCGCAGCCTTGATAAATCCATGTTTCATCGCATTTCTCCCTTTTCTTCGCAGTCCTCTGCCTTCCGGCTTTCTTAAGCCGCCAGGCTTCACTTACCGTCCGCCGGATACAGTCCGGCATTTTTTGTTTTTTGCTTCTTACTCTGACCCGCGGCACTACGCCTGGGCCAGCGCCAGCAGTTCTTTCAGTTCTTCCACGCTGAAGGTGTAATCCGTATTGCAGAAATGGCAGTTTAGCTGCACTTCCTTTCCCTCGTCAATCATGCTCTGAAGCTCCTTCTTTCCCAGGCTGATCAGAACCTTTCCCACCCGCACCTTGTCGCAGTTGCAGTAAAAGCGGGTGTCCAGCCGGTCCAGGATTTCCAGATCCAGATTTCCCAGAAGCTTCTCCAGAATTCTTTCCGGCGTATCTCCCTGATCCAGAAGTCCGGTGACGGACGTGATCTGTGCCAGGTTGGCTTCCAGCTTTTCGATAATTTCCTCTGTGGCATCCGGCATCAGCTGAACGATAAATCCGCCTGCCCGTTTTACCGTGTTATCCCGCTCCATCAGCACGCCCAGACCCACGGAAGAGGGCACCTGCTCGCTGCTGGCAAAGTAATAGGTCAGGTCATCGCCGATTTCCCCGGTCTGAAGCTGGGTCTGTCCCACATAGGGCTCTTTCAGTCCCAGATCCTTGATCACGCTTAAAATGCCGCTTCCCACAGCGCCGCCCACGTCCAGTTTTCCCTGGGCATTGGCCGGAAGCATCACATCCGGCTGGTCCGCATATCCCTTCACATTTCCTTTGGCATCCGCCGTCACCACCAGGCCGTGCAGGGGGCCGTCACACTTGATCTGAAGGGTCAGCACATCCTTGTCTCCCTTCATCATCACTCCCATCATGGCTCCGCCGGTCAGAAGCCGTCCCAGCGCCGCCGTCACCACCGGGCTGGTGTTATGGGCCTTTCTCGCCGTCTCCACCATTTCTCTGGTGGTGGCCGCAAAGGCACGGATCTGGCCCTGGGCCGCTGTTGCTCTCACAATATAATCATTCATTTTCTGTCGTCTCCTCTCCGTTCAAATCCTTCACCGCCAGCGCAAATCCCTGCTGGGCCGCTTTCGTCATCCAGTGAAGGGACTTTTCCTCATCCATCTCCGTTCCTGTTCCGTACCGGTACAGCACCGCCAGATTGTACTGGGCTGCCGGAATCCCCGCCCGGGCCGCCCGCTCAAAGCAGCCAAAGGCTTTCTTCTCATTTTTCTCCACACCTTCGCCGGACAGGTAATACATTCCCAGACAGCACACCGCCCGGAAATCCTCCTTTTTGGCCGCCTTCGCGAACCAGCTCACTGCCCGGGAAATGTCTTTTTTCACGCCGATACCTTCCTCATAGCACCGGCCCACATTGAACTGGGCGTTGGCATTTCCCTGATCCGCCGCCTTCTTCAGCCACCCAAAGGCGGCTTTGGGATCCTTTTCCATTCCCCTACCCTGGGCCGCCATCAATCCCAGACGCAGCTGCGCCTCCGGGTGCCCTTTTTTGGCGGCTTTCTCGTACCAGGTCACCGCCTGGGCCGGATCCGCCTGGGTGTGCACACCGTTTTCATAATAGAACCCAATGGCATACTCCACATTTTTCCCGCCGGACGGCGCCATCAGCAGCAGCTCGTCCAGGCTCCAGTCTATTGGTTTTTTCTCCATAATCTCCTCGGATTTCTCGTTGTTTTTGTCGGGTTTCCTCTCAGCAGGCCTTCAGTCCCCGGCTTCGCCGTTTTTCTTCTGCCATTCCCTGGCCACCAGATATACCCGCTCGCTCTTCGGGCCCGGCGGCTCTCTGGTAAACGCGTCATAAGCGGCCACAAATTCCAGGCCGGCCTGAACCAGAAGCTTCTTTACCGTATCCAGCCCGTAGGCTCTCTGCCGGTGTACTTCCTCGTACTTTCGGAACAGGCCGTTTTCTTCCGGCAGAAACAGCGTCAGCTCGTATTCATTGATTCCCGTCTCTTCATCAAAGAAATTCTCCCAGATGAAGCTGCCTTCCTCCCGGTTTTCCGCGATGGTGGTGTCTCCGATCATATCCCGGTATTTATACCGTGTGTTCATATCAAAGACAAATACTCCCCCGGGATCCAGATAATTATTCACCAGCCGGAACACCTGCAGCAGTTCTTCCTCCTCCAGAATGTAATTCATGGAATCGCAGATGCTGACCACTGCCCGCACGGTCCCGTACAGTTCAAATTCCCGCATATCCTGCAGCAGATAAAGGATGTCGTGGCCGGAAGCCGCCTTTTTTTCCATGGCTTCCTCCAGCATTTCTTCGGAGTTGTCCACGCCGATCATGTCGTAGCCTTCTCCTGCCAGCAGCTCCGTCATGGTACCGGTGCCGCAGCCCAGTTCCAGTACAAGACCGTCTGTCACCTGGTATTCCTCAAGAAGTCCGGTCAGATACCGGCACCAGGCAGGATAATCAATATTATCCATAAACAGGTCATAGACCCGGGCAAAATTTTCATAGGCTTCTTCCATTCCGTTTTCTCCTTGTTCTTTCTTATGATTGGACAGTTGGTCAAAAGACTGTATCCATTTGCAACAGTTCCGCTGTGCTTACTTTTGTGACAGAAAAGCCGGAAGGCCGAACTGTTACACCAATTTTAGCACACCGGAAGAGGAACCGCAATCCAAAGACAGAAGGAAGAACGAATCGTTACAGGATTGCGGCAATTCCGAATCCGTCCCCGCGGCATATTTTTCCGTTGACGGGTCATACTGATTATGGACGCAGAGACAGATCCGCCGCCGTCTATACCGGAAATCCGCGGTGCGGCGGTCTGCAAAAATTGTCCAGGAGGTACTTCCATGTCAGATCAGGGAAATCAGAAAGCAGAAAAGTTCACCACTGCCAACCACGGCATTTCCTGCCATGTGGCGGATCTTCCGCCGGGATGTCTGGAGAAGATCCATGATTTTGAGCGGGAACTGAACCGGCAGGGCTGCTGGAACATTGCTCTGGTGGCTTATCAGCTGAATGGCTGACGGCCCCTCTCACCCAAAGGGCTGCGGCCCGGACAGAAGGGAGCCTATCACTGCTCAGTACTGCCCGGGCCGCAGCCCCTTTTGGTATTTCTTCCGATGCTTCCGGCTGGCATATTTTCGACCGGTATCAGAATTTCAGCGTATCAGAGTAACCACGCATCAGTCTTCTCCACTCAGCTCCGCCAGCATCTGGGCGGGATTGTCCGCCGCTTTTACTTTTCCGAAGGCCTTCACAATCGTGCCTTCCTCGTCGATCAGATAAGTGGTCCGCACCACCCCCATGGTCTTTTTGCCGTACATGTTTTTCTCTTTCCATACGTCATAGGCCTGGATACAGTCCAGCTGGGGATCCGACAGCAGGGTAAAGGGCAGGTTGTACTTTTCCTCAAACTTCTTGTGGGAGGCCACGCTGTCCTTGCTGACGCCCAGCACTACCGCGCCCTTTTCCGTAAACTGGGGATACAGCTTTCCGAAACCGCAGGCCTGCTTTGTGCAGCCGGATGTCATGTCTTTGGGGTAAAAATATAGAATTACTTTCTTTCCCCGGTATTCCTCCAGTGTGTGCATCTTTCCGTTCTGATCCGGCAGTTCGAAAGCCGGCGCCTTTGTTCCGATTTCAAGCATTTTTTATTCCTCCTTATATAATATAGATTCTCTCATCATTTCTCAGGATTCCAGATTTTCCCGCATCCGGTTCAGGAAATTTTCCAGCTGATCCAGCTCTTCCGGTGAAAATCCCCGGCACATCCGCTCATCCAGCCGTTCAAAATGTTTCCGCACCCGAAGCGCCTTTTCGCGTCCCTCCGGAGTCAGCCGGATGAAAAAGGATCGTCTGCTTCCCGGATGCACCGTCCGTTCCAGCCATCCGGCCTCCTCCATCCGATCCAGGGTTCTGGACAGGGTGGTCACGTCCAGATGGCACTGATCAGCCAGCTCCTTCTGGGTAACCCCGTCCTTTCTGCACAGCTGATTGAGAATTCTCGGCTGTCCCATTCCCAGCGTCAGTCCCAGATCCAGGAGATGCGGACGGAGGATCTTTTTCCTGCTTCCCTCCATCTGCATCATAATCCTGCGAATTTCATCCTTTTGTTCCAGAAGCCTGTCTTCCATATCACATCTTCTCCTTCCGACAGTACAGCCTGCGCGGGCCACCCGCAGTTCCTCCCTTCCTGTACCTCACACCGCGTCTTTCCGTCACTCCAGTTCCATCATTCCCGTATACAGCTGGTAATAACGCCCTTTCTGCGCCAGCAGTTCCTCGTGATCTCCCCGTTCGATAATCTCCCCGTGCTCCAGCACCAGGATGGCCTTGGCGTTGCGCACGGTGGACAGCCGGTGGGCGATGACAAACACGGTCCGGTTTTCCATCAGGGCGTCCATCCCTTTCTCAATCAGTTTCTCCGTTCGGGTATCGATGGAGCTGGTGGCCTCGTCCAGAATCAGTACCGGGCAGTGAGCAATGGCCGCCCGTGCAATGGCCAGCAGCTGCCGCTGCCCCTGGGACAGATTGCTGCCGTCACTGTGCAGCATGGTGTCATATCCCTCCGGAAGCCTGCGGATAAAGGAGTCCGCATTGGCGATTCTGGCCGCCTCCTCCACCTCCCGGTCCGTGGCGTCCGGACGGCCATAACGGATATTATCCGCGATGGTGCCGGTGAACAGGTGGGTATCCTGGATTACCATGGACAGAGAACGGCGCAGGTCATCCTTGCGGATCTGCCGGATATCGATACCGTCATAGGTGATGGTACCGCTCTGAATCTCATAAAACCGGTTGATCAGATTGATGATGGTGGTCTTTCCCGCGCCGGTGGAACCCACAAAAGCAATTTTCTGCCCCGGTTTGGCATACAGGCTGATGCCGTTCAGAATCCGTTTGGAGGTATTGTACCCGAAAACCACCCGGTCAAACCGCACATCTCCTCTCAGAAGCCGCAGTTCTCCGTCCGGCATCTTCCAGGCGAAATCGCCGGTATAACTTCCGGTCTCTCTAAGCGTTCCGTCCGGCTCCCTCTTCACATTGCACAGCACCGTCTTTCCTTCATCGATCTCCGGCTCCACTTCCATCAGATCGAAAATCCGCTCCGCGCCGGAGAGGGCTGACAGAAGAAAATTCAGCTGCATGGTAAACTGATTCACCGGCATGGCGCTCTGACGTACATACACCAGATAAGAAGCCAGACCGCCCAGATCCATCAGACCGCCCATCACAAACAGGCCGCCCGCGCAGGCAGACACCGCATAGTTTACATAAGACAAGCTCACCACCGTAGGTACAGTCATGCCGGAATAGGTGAGCGCTCTGGTAGCCGCCTGGCGCAGCGCCTCATTTCTTTTGCAGAATTCCTCAAAGTCCGCCTCCTCGTGGTTGAATACCTTTTCCACCTTCTGACCGGCCACCATTTCCTCCACAAAACCATTGATACTTCCCAGGCATTCCTGCTGCTTCCGGAAATAAGCCTTTCCTCTTTTGCTGTTATACTGAATCATCAGGAACATCAGCACCAGAAACACCACCACAATCAGCGTCAGCCGCAGGCTCAGCACACAGAGCATGGTCATCGTTCCCGCCAGCGTCAGAAAACTCTGAATCACCAGGGTAAAGCTGTTGTTCAGCGCCTCCTGCACCGTATCCACATCATTGGTAAACCGGCTCATCAGTTCCCCGTGGGAGTGGGTATCAAAATAACTGAGCGGCAGCTTCTGAATATGAGCGAACAGATCCTGACGGATTTCCTTCACCACCTGCTGGGAGGTATGCACCATCAGCTGGGTATAACCGTAGGTAGCTGTGGCTCCCGCTCCGTACATCAGTGCCATGAAAATCAGCATCCGGGTCAGTCCCGCCGCGTCCCCCGGCAAAATGTAATTGTTGATCACCGGCTTCACCAGGTAGGTTCCCAGAATATTGGCGCCGCTGCTAATGAATACCAGCACCGCCACCACCAGAAGCAGCCATTTGTGACCGCCCAGATACCGCAGAAGCTTCCACAACGTTTTTCTGGTATCCTTTGGCCGTTTATAATTCATGTCCCGTGCGTTGGCCATTACTCTGCCACCTCCTTTGCTTCTTCCAGGGAACCTTTCTGCTGAGATTCATAGATATCCCGGTAAATTTCATCCGTCTCAAGCAGCTGATCATGGGTTCCGATCCCGTGGATTTTCCCGTCGTCAAGCACAAGGATCTGATCCGCCTCCTGCACGGAGGTGATCCGCTGAGCAATGATAATCCTGGTCATATCCGGCAGCTTTTCCGCCAGTCCCCGGCGCAGCTTCGCCTCCGTGGCCGTATCCACGGCGCTGGTGGAGTCATCCAGAATCAGCACCTTCGGATGTTTCAGGATGGCGCGGGCAATACACAGACGCTGCTTCTGGCCGCCGGATACATTGACGCCGCCCTGGCCCAGCTGGGTATCGTAGCCGTTTTCCAGTCTTCCGATAAACTCGTCCACACAGGCAATCCGGCAGGCTTCCTGAATTTCCTCATCGGTGGCGTCCGCCTTGCCCCATTTCAGATTGTCCTTTACGGTACCGCTGAACAGAGTATTTTTCTGAAGCACCACGGCGATGGCGTCTCGCAGATGTTTCATGGGATACTTCTCCACCGGAACTCCATCCACCAGTACCTGCCCCCTGGTGGCCTCATAAAGCCGGGGAATCAACTGGATCAGCGTGGTTTTGGCGGAACCGGTCTGGCCGATGATTCCCACTGTCTGGCCGGCTTCGATATGGAAAGAAATATCCGACAGGACATACTCTTTCGCGTCCTTTTTATATTTAAACCACACATGGTCGAAGGTCACGGAGCCTTCCGTCACCTGCCGGTCCTCCGCCTGCTCGTCCGTCAGATCCACCTTTTCGTCGATCACCTCCAGAATTCTGGCGCCGGAGGCCAGCGACCGGCTCAGCATAAGGAAAACGTTGGAAATCATCATCAGAGAATTTAACACCTGCAGCACATAGCTGAGAAAGCCGGTGAGTTCGCCCACCTGCATGTCCCCGGCCTGAATCATGCCGCCGCCGAACCAGAGGATACACAGGATGGTAGCGTACATCACATACTGCATGGCAGGCATATTCAGCGCCGCCGTCCGGAAGGATTTTTCCGAAATACTCTGAAGATTTTCGTTGACCTGACGGAATTTTTCCGTCTCATAATCTCCTTTCACATAGGCTTTCACCACCCGGATGGCGGTAAGGTTCTCCTGGATAATCCGGTTCACCAGGTCGATGGCCTGCTGCATTTTCCCATACTGGGGCTGCACCTTGCGGATAATCAGGAACAGCAGAATTCCCAGCAGTGGAGCCGCCACGAAAAATACCACCGCCAGTCCGGGATTGATGTAAAAGGAAGATCCCACCGCCATCACCAGCATGATGGGGGAACGGCAGAAGGGCCGCATGCCGCTGGAAACGGCGTTCTGGATATTGGTCACATCACTGGTCATCCGGGTGATCAGCGAAGAAGTACGGAAATGATCGATGTTGGAAAAGGAAAAACCCTGCAGTTTCCGGTACTCCTCCTTTCTCAGCTCGGCTCCCAGCCCCTGTCCGCAGACAGCGGAAAACCGGGAGCTTCCGATTCCCAAAATCAGGGCCAGCACCGCGCAGACCACCATCAGGGCGCCTCTCTGGAAGATAAACCGCGTATCCCCGTTGGCCACCCCCACATCCACAATATCCGCCATCAAAAGCGGAATGATCAGCTCGAATACCGCTTCCGCCATCACACACAGCATCGCGGCGACGGTGTATTTCTTATACTGGTGCGCATAAGACAACAATCGTATCAGCATAATCTGCTCCTCTCTCGTATTTTTATTGCATCTGCAACTATTGTATGCTCAATACTGGAAGAACGCAAGAGGAAAATGATACGCTTCGGATATCCTGCGCACGGAAGGCCTGCTTTCCCCGGAACTGAAAAAGATGCCGCCTCCCTTTTTCTGAAAGCAGCACCTTTTTTCTGCGTCGATGAATTATTGATAAAATACGGCGTCCTCCATCGGAAGTTATGATTCGCGGCAGCCATGCTCCCCGCAGGCTTCTCCGCCATGGCCGTGACAACCGCCCTCCCCATGGCCGTGATGGTCACACTCCACCTCCGGATCATAGGAAAGCGTCCCTGCCAGGTAAGATTCCACCTGCGCGTCCGCATCTCCGCAGGCGCCGCCAAACAGCTGAATCCCGGCATTTGCCAGAGCATTTCTCGCTCCGCCGCCGATACCTCCGCAGATCAGCACATCCACGCCGTTGTCCTTCAGGAATCCGGCCAGCGCGCCGTGCCCGGTCCCGGCGGTATCCACCACCCCGGAAGCAGTCACCTTTCCGTCTTCCACCTGATAAAACTTAAACTTTTCCGTGTGTCCAAAATGCTGGAACACCTGTCCATTGTCATAGGTCACCGCGATTTTCATAGGATCGTCCCCTTTCTTTTGCTGCGGTTCATACGCCGGGAAAGAATCCGCCCGGCCCTCGCCCGACAGATTCGGGATCGCTTCGCAGCCAAAATCCCGACGCCTCTGCGCGGGAGCGGCCAGTACAAAATCGCCCCCCGCGATCTCCAGGCGGCAGCCTTCCACCAGAAACCTGGCCAGTTTCTTTCTGGCTTCCGCGTACAGCATCTGGACCGTTCCCCGGCCAACCTCCATCAGCCGCGCACATTCTTCCTGCGTTTTCCCCTGATAATCAATCAGCCGGATCGTTTCATACTCTTCCACGGTCATGGCGATATGAAAATTACCCTTTCGGGCACATTCTGCGCGGAAACGGCAGCAGCGGGGCATCGTTCCCACCCGCCGCGGTTTACTGGTTCTCGGCATGGCTTCTCCTTTCCCTCTTTCCCACGGGAGGCGCCCCTCAGGGAATACCTCCCTTTTCTTTCCGTATTCAGTATAGGACGATTATTGGCATATGTCAATATTATTTTTCTTCTTCCATGTAATCACCCAGCTTTCCTTCTCTCTTTGCTTTCTGAAAGATCAGCCAGGAATACAGATAGTCCCAGATCACGCCTCCCAGAATCACAATCAGCAGCACCGGCATCCGAAAGCTTACGGGAAGAAAAACAGTGGCAAAGAGCACCACGCCCATGACAATGAAAGAAATACCTCCCATCCATTGGGTTTTTCTCCACACCCAGGCATTTTCTATGGCCCAGGGTGTCCGCACCCCCACAAAATAGTTGGAGCGGATCTTTGGCATATAATTTCCCATAATCACAAACACCACGCCCATCACCATGGGGATGAGCATCCCCACATTCACATCGTATCCCAGGGCAACCGCTGTGCACATCCAGGAAAAGGCCATCATCATCACTGTCAGCAGCAGCGTCAGAAGACCATATACTTTCCGGTGTTTCTCATAATTTTCCTTTCTGGGATCCAACCGGGGAATCACTGTCATCAGAAGCCAGATTCCCAGAGGAATGACGCCCAGAACCAGATCCATGGTTTTCGGCCCGTATCCGTCGATTTCACCCGCCGCGTTCCAGTGAACGGGAATCTCAGCCGGCAGTTTCGGAAGAAGCAGCAAATGGCCGGCGAAAGACAGCAGGCACAGGGCCAGCAATATCCAGTTTCCTGTATTATTCCTTTTTTTCATTTTGGGTTCCTCCCTTTCCAAAGTCAAAAAACCATTTCATGATTTCCTGAAAAATAGTCGTGTTGAGACTGTAGATAATATTCTGTCCCTTTCGTTCATCCAGAATAAAACCCGCGTTCTTCAGCACGTTCAGATGATGGCTGATGGAGGGCTTCGCCATATCAAAACAATCGGCGATCTCCCCCGCCGTCCTGTCACGTTCCTGCAAAAGCTCCAGAATCTTTCTTCTGGTGGGATCCGAAAGTGCTTTAAAAGCATCATTGAGCATAAAAATCCTCCTCTCCTTTTCGTTCTACCTCCTGCTTCGTATTTTAATATTTAGATAATTTTCTAATTATCTAAATACAGAATACTCCCTTACCTCCCGTCTGTCAACAGAATTCTTTACGCAAAAGGGATGCCGCGGCAGCCGAATCCTCAGCTCCCGCGGCATCCCTTATTCCTGGCAACGCCCCTTTGTCAAACGCGCTTTTTGCCCGTCACTCTTTCTCTTCCGAAACCGTACGCTCTCTCAATTTCTGTTTTCTCCCCTGACAGATCACCAGCACTACGCCGGCCAGGCAGGTGAAAATGGAAATAAACTGGGAGGTGGAAAGAATTCCCACGCTGCCCCGGATCAGATCTCCCCGGAAAAACTCCAGGATAAACCGGCCCGCGCTGTAAAAGATCAGATAACAGCCGGCCACCTGTCCGTCAGCCTTCACCCGCCGCGCCAGCCAGATCAGCACCGCAAAATGCAGGAAATCCAGACCGCTGGATATCAGCTGCGTGGGAATCATCTTCACGCCATTGGGCGCATAGGCGGATTCGTGAAAAACAATCCCCAGGGGACTCTCCGTCTCCTTCCCGTAACAGCATCCGGCCAGAAAACAGCCGATCCGGCCAAATCCCTGGGCCAGCGCCACCGACGGCATCACCAGATCAAAGTATTTCAGAAATACCATACCTTTCTTCCTGCAGTACAGCAGGCAGCAGAGGATGCCCCCGATGATTCCTCCGTATACCACAAACCCGTTGGAAATGTCCAGCAACAGCGAGGGATCTTTCAGAATCGCGGGGAATTCTGTGAGAAAGTACAGCAGCTTCGCTCCCAGCATTCCGCCCACCACCGCGCAGACCACCAGTCCGAAAACCCGGTCCGGATCCAGTCCATGCTTTTTGGCCCGGTATTCGGCGGTAAAATAGGCGGCAATCACTCCCACGGCAATCATCAGCCCATATCCATAGATTGTAAAAGGTCCGATATGCAGCAATTCGTTTTTCATATTCTGTCTACTCCTAGTCTCAAATTGTTTTCACATCCCGGTTCATAAATGCCCGAAGTACAAACGCGAACCACACAGGAACCACAATCCCCTTCAGGATACTGGATATGCTGATGCTCCACCAGATTCCATCCAGTCCCAGCAGCGTGGCGGACAAAAGAAGCGCCAGCGGTATCCGGAGCAGATTGCCCGTAATCCCCACCACAGTAGGAGGCACCGGACGGCCCAGTCCCTGAAAAGCCCCGGCAGTGGTGCTCTCCATACACATAAACAGCTGGGAAAATCCCATGATTCTCAGATAAGAAACGCCCATGGGAAGAACTGCAGCCTCGGTGATAAAGATACGGAAAACCACCTCCGGAAACAGGATCAGCACCAGAGACGTAAACAGTCCCCAGCCGCCCATCAGCCCCATGGCGACCTGATACCCTTTGCGGATCCTCTCCTTTTTTCCTGCGCCGTGATTCTGCGCCACAAACGCATTCAGCGCCGTGGCAAATCCGTCCGCTGTCATCCAGGAGATGGATTCAATCTGGCTTCCCACCTTCTGTACGGCTACCGCCGTATCTCCCCAGCCCGCAATAATCCTGGCAATGATCATGGAAAGGCTGGAAAATACAATGCTCTGGGCCGCCACAGGCAGGCCGATCTTTCCGATCTCCGCCCAGTCCGCCCATTTCCCCGGAATCCCAAGCTTCATACGTCCGAAAAGAATTGTATCCCTTCTGGCCGCCAGCACGAACAGCAGCGAGACCACCGCCTGAGCCAGCACCGTGGCGATGGCCGCTCCCGCCACCCCCATCCGGGGTACCGGCCCCATTCCGAAGATGAATACCGGGTCCAGCACGATATTGGCAGCCAGTCCCGCCACCGTGGAACGGAAGGTAACGATACTGTTTCCCATGGCCGTAAACAGCCCGGTAAATACCTGATTCATGAAGGAAAATACCAGTCCCGCCCCCACAATCACCAGATAGATTCTGGCATCCTCCACCACACTTTTGTGATTCAGCCGGAAAAATCCGATCAGCGCCCGGTTGAACAACAGGCAGATGACCGTGCAGATCACAATCATCACCAGGCCCATGTGAATAGCCGCCTTTCCATAAGCAGCCGCTTTTTCCTCCTCTCCGGCTCCCAGCGCATGAGCGGTTTTTACCTGCCCTCCCATCCGGGGAACCGTGGCAATACCGTTGGCCAGCCACAGATACATACCGGCCGCGCCCACGGCAGCCACCGCGTTGCTGCTCACCCTTCCGATCCAGATCATATCTGTCAGATTATATGCCATCTGAATCAGCGAGGTGCCCATAATGGGAAAGGCCAGTCTGGAAAGGCCCCTGACGATGGAACCCTCCAGCAGATTAACATTTTGTTCCATTTTTCTTTTCCTGTCCGGCTGACGGCATCATTCTCCGTCAGTCTTCCTTTTTCTGTATAAATCGTCCGGTCATATGATCGGTGCGCAGTGTGTTGATAAATGCCGCGGGATCCACCTCCCGGACATTCTTCAGAACCATTTTCACCTCATCACTGGAAACCACCGAATACACCATATCCCGCTCTTTTCCGTCGTAGCTTCCGATTCCCCGGAACACCGTAGCCCCGTGGCTGGTGCAGCGGGAAATGGTGGTATAGACCTCCCGGGAATGATTGGTGATAATCAGCAGAGTGTGCTGCCGGTGCTTCTGATACATCATGTGCACCACCTGCGTGCTGGTAAACTGGAAAATAATGGAATACAGCGCCCGGTTCCAGTCAAACAGGCATCCGGCTGTGGCCAGAATCACCGCATTTAAAACCAGTGTGTAATTCCACGCGTCGATATTCTTTCGGTTGGAAAGAAATACCGCCAGAAAATCCAGGCCTCCGCTGCTGGCATTTCCCAGCAGACACAGACTGATGGCGAAGCCGTTGAGCAGTCCTCCGAACACTGCCACCAGCAGCGCGTCATAGGTGAGCGGCTGCGAAGGAAGCAGATCCGTCAGCACACTGGACAGCACGATCATCAGACAGCTGTACAGCGTAAATTTTTTCCCGATAAAACGGATGCCGATCATCACGGGAATCGCGTTCAGCACCAGGTTTACCACGGAATACGGGATGGAAATGTGAAAAAACTCATTTCCTATCTGCTGGATCAGCACGGTCATTCCCGCAATTCCGCCCGGCAGCAGATTTCCGGCCCGCACAAAACTTTTCATGTTAAAGGAGAAAATCAACGCTCCCAGACAGACCAGAAACAGTCGTTTTCCATCCTCTCTGAACGTAAATTTCATTTTGGGACTCACCTCCGTTCCTCTGAGAATCTGTCACATATTCTTTCATCCCAGCAGCCGGATCAGCCTGCTGGTTCCCAGCCGGTCCGCTCCCAGCGCCAGAAAGGTCTCCGCATCTTTCACCGAGGAAATTCCTCCCGCCGCCTTTACCCTGACGCGGGGGTCGGAATATTTCCTCAGAAGCTCCACATCCTCAAAGGTGGCGCCGTCGGTGGAAAACCCGGTGGAGGTTTTGATAAAATCCGCGCCGGAACGGTTCACCACCCGGCACATCTCTACCTTCTCCTCTCTGGTCAGCAGGCAGGTTTCGATGATCACCTTCAAAATCTGATCCGGGCAGGCCTGACGCACACAGTCGATTTCCTCCAGCACACAGTCCCAGGCCCGCTCCTTCACCATTCCCAGATTGATAACCATATCCAGTTCATCGGCGCCGTCCGCCACCGCTTCCCGGGCTTCCGCTGTCTTGCTTCCGGTGGTAGTATTTCCATTGGGAAATCCGATCACCGTACAGACGGCCGTTCTTCCCTGGATATATTCTGCCGCCCTGGCCACATAACAGGGCGGAATACATACCGACGCGGTGTGGTAAGCGATGGCTTCATCGGCCAGCGTCCGGATTTCTTCCCAGGTGGCCGTCTGTTTCAGCAAGGTGTGATCCACTCTTGCCAGTATTTCTTCCTTTGTCATTGCGATATCCTCCTTCCATCCGGGCATCCCTCTGCTTTTATGAGAGCTGATCAAGAATCGAAGAGCCGATGGTTCCCTCCGGCATTTTCACCTGAAAATTATCTGCCGCCGTCGCTCCGATCACCGCGAAAGTATCGGACAGTCCCAGGCTTCCTCCCCCTTTCATGGAGGGAGACCAGGCCAGAAGCGGCACCTGCTCTCTGGTATGATCGGTCCCCCGCCAGGTGGGATCATTTCCATGATCCGCTGTGAGAATCAGAAGGTCCTCCGTTCCAAGCCGCGGCATCATCTCTCCCAGTTTTTCATCAAATCGCTCCAGCTCCGCCGCATAGCCTTCCGGATTTCTCCGGTGTCCCCACAGAGCGTCAAAATCCACCAGATTGGTAAAGCACAGACCGGTAAACTTCCTGTCCGCGATGGCTATGGTCTGTTCCATTCCGTGTACGGAGGACTGAGATTTGTTGGATTCTGTCAGCCCCTGCCCGTCAAAAATATCAAAAATCTTTCCCACGGAAATCACCGAATACCCTGCGTCCTTCAACGCATCCAACGCTGTTTTTCCATATGGTTTCAGGGCATAATCATGGCGGTTGGCGGTCCGGACAAATTCCCCTTTTTTCTTTCCCACATAAGGCCGGGCAATCACCCGCCCCACCTTCCACTCATCCCGCAAAGTCAGCTCCCTGGCAATTTCGCAGTAATGATAAAGATTTTCCAGTCCCATGGTCTCCTCATTGCCGCAGATCTGAAGCACGGAATCGGCAGAGGTATATACAATCAGATGGCCTTTCTGAATCTCTTCCTCCCCCAGTTCATCCAGAATTTCGGTGCCGCTGGCACTCTTGTTTCCGATGATTTTCCGCCCGCATCTGCGGGAAAGCTCCGCAATCAGCTCCGGAGGAAATCCATGCTCCGTAAAGGTTTTAAAGGGTTTTGTAATATGCAGCCCCATCATTTCCCAATGGCCGGTCATGGTGTCCTTCCCGGCGCTCTTCTCCCGCAGAGTCATCGTTCTCCCCAGCGGGTGCGCCTCCGTCTTTCCCTCCGGAAGCGGATGCAGATTTCCCAGCCCCAGTTTCCGCAGATTTGGAATCTTCAAAGGCACGCGCTCCGCGATATGGCCCAGTGTGTCCGCACCCAGATCTCCATACTTCTCCGCGTCCGGCGCGCCCCCGATTCCCAGGGAGTCCAGTACAATCACAAATATTCTTTTATATCTCTTCACCCTCGCGAGACACTTCCTTTCCTACTGGAATAAAGGCCTGATGGTCTCATCCCTTCCGGTCCTGCCGGATCAGCTGACGGATGGCCTCCACCGCCACGGTAATGGCTGCTTCTGTGTCATGGACAATGGGATTGTCGAGGCCGGCCGCATCCCGCTCCTGGTTTCCCACCACCAGGAAATCCGATCCGCAGCGTACCTTCAGATGACTGGCCACGATAAACAGGGCTGCCGACTCCATCTCCGATGCCTTGCATCCCAGCCGCTTCCATGCCTCCCATTTGTTCAGAAGCTCGTAGCTCACCGGCATTTTCTCCGGCTCATGCTGTCCGTAAAAGGCGTCCTTGCACTGCACCACGCCGGTATGATAAGAGTAGCCCAGTCTTCGGGCGGCGTCCCGCATGGCGCATACCACGTCCAGATCCGCCACTGCCGGATATTCGATGGGCGCATATTCCCGGCTGCAGCCCTCCATCCGCACCGCGCCGGTGGCGATGACAATGTCTCCGCCCTTCACTTCCATGGCAATGCCTCCGCAGGTTCCCACCCGCAGGAAGGTATCCGCGCCGCAGCGTACCAGTTCCTCCATGGCAATGGAAGCTGACGGACCACCGATACCGGTGGAAGTCACGCTGACTTTCTCTCCGTCCAACGTTCCCGTGTAAGTGACAAATTCCCGGTTATCCGCTACCAGATGCGGATTTTCAAAATGTTCCGCTATCTTACGGCTCCGTTTGGGATCCCCCGGCAGAATCACATATCTGCCCACATCCCCCGGCCGTATCTGTAAATGATACTGAAGATCCTTTTCTCCCGAATAGTTCTGCATTTTCATCCCTCCGATTCTTTTTCCGTGCGGCCAGATATCCGACCGTTTTCTGTCTGGCACGAATGATCTGCCGCCTTCTCCACCCGGCAGACAGTCAGCACCTGACCATCCACCCGGAATTTAATTTCCAGCCCCGCGAATTCCATTCCGTAAATCCGATCCGGATCTTTTTGATAGGAGGGTCTGGGATCCTGTCCCAACACCCCCAGCACAGCCTCCAGCTTCTCCGAAGGTATTTTCTGTTTCCACTGCTCCCCCATCTGTACCTGCAGATGGTAGGAACGAAAGCGGTCGGAAAATCCTCCCGCCGCCTCCGGCCGGCAGTCCGCCAGCGGCACATAAGGCTTGATATCAAAAACCGGCGTCCCGTCCATCAGATCCGCTCCCGCGATCCGCAGCACCGGTCCCAGTTCCCCGCAAAAGTCAATTCCCAGAAGGCGCACACAGGAAAGCCCCATCCGGTTGGGTCGAAACGGAGAACGGGTGGCAAACACCCCCATCCGCTGATTTCCTCCCAGTCTGGGCGGCCTCACCGTGGGGGACCAGCCCTCCTGCGGCACAGCGGAAAACTGCCAGATCAGCCAGATATGAGAAAATTCCTCCAGCCCCCGGAAAGCATCCGCATTCCGGTACTCCGGCTCCATCACCACCGACGCCTGAAGCTCTTCCACCAGGCCGCTTTGTCTGGGAATCCCGAATTTTGTTGGAAAATCACTGTATATCCGCGCAATGGGGTTCATAACCGCTGTATTCTGCTCCATCCTGTGTCTCCTGTCCTTCACTTCTTATCCTTTTCCTGCGGCTATTATGAGCGCTCCGCGCTCAGCCTCCAACTGGATGTGCAGCGACTTTCTGCGGTTCCGCAGAAATCGCTTATGCACAGGTATAATAGCCGCTCTGCGGCTATTATACCATGCTCCCCGCAAATTACTCAAGAGATGTTTGGGGATGGAAGAGTCGCTTGGGTTACAGTTCAGTTTTCCGGCTTCCCTGTTACGCCGCTTTTTATCCTATCGTTTTTTCTGCCAGTCCCACAGCCACCTGCGCTGCGCCGCAAAGTACCATCACCAGGATAGGATTCATTTTTTTCCATCGGAGAAGCGCCAGCGCGCCTGCAAAAATTACCGCTTCCGTTATGTGGAAAGTTTGCAGGGAAACGGGATTTCCTTCCCCGAAAAAGGAGGATACGATAATCAGCATTCCCGCTGCGGCAATCATGGCTACCACTGCCGGACGCAGTGTTTTCAGAACCCCCTGCAGCATCCGCATGGAGCGGTATTTCAGATAAACCCAGGCAATCAGGCTCACCAGGATACAGGAGGGCAGTATGCAGCCCAGAGTGGCTGCCACAGCGCCTCCGATTCCGGCAATTTTTGTTCCTACAAAGGTGGCGGAATTGATGGCAATGGGCCCCGGCGTCATCTGTGAGATGGTCACCAGATCTGTAAATTCTCCCAGCGACAGCCAGCCGTGCAGTTCCACCACCTGATGCTGAATCAGCGGCATGGCCGCATATCCTCCCCCGAAGCTGAAAGCGCCGATCTGCAGAAAACTGAGAAATAACTCCAGATAGATCATCATGATGCCTCTCCCCCCTTCTCTCTTTTGGATTCCAACAAGGTCCGCACAACTCCCAGAAGCCCGCAGGCTATAATCAGAAGCATCACGTTCACATTCAGAAAATAGTTCAGCACAAACACCACTGCCATAAGAAAAATCCCCAGCCAGTCCCTGGATTTTACCACGCCGCTTCCCATATCGTAAACCACGGAGGCGATCACTGCCCCGACTCCCGCCTGCATTCCCGCCAGGGCCAGCGCCACGATTTCATTGGAGGCAAAAGCCTCATAGAACAGCGAAATCACCGACAAAATCACAAACGGCGGCAGCACCGTGGCCAGCACCGACACCAGGAGCCCGGCAATTCCAGCCAGCTTAAAACCCACCACAATCGCCCCGTTCACCGCAATGGCCCCCGGCGCCGACTGGGCAATAGCCACCAGATCCAGCATTTCCTCCTCATCAATCCAGTGATATTCGTCAACAAATTTCTTCTTCATCAAAGTCACAATCACATAACCGCCCCCGAATGTAAACGCGCTGAGCGTCAGGGTGGACAGAAACAGCTGCAGCAGAAGGTGTTTGGCAGGCCGGGTCGTTTCGCCTTTATCCGCGGACAGGGGCGCGGTCTGAGAAGTGTTCTTTTCTTTTTTATCGCTCATTTATTATCCCCTCTTTTCAGATATCAGCCAGATGGATTTTTGAGGATTCACAGAAACTGGCCGTATATCCATTCATGTCGTCCTCCCTATTTTAGTACACTTTCTTCTGCTCTTCCATATGGTAATACAATTTTATACCTGATTTTAACAGGATGTTTACACGGGTATCCGGCCCGAAAGGTTATTCCCTGCGTCAGAAAAGGGACAACAAGTAACCGTTCAGTTAGTCAACCTAAGTTACTTATTAAAAAATAGAAGCTAACTATCCGTAAAACACATTAACATTTTCTACTTACTTCGTCCGTACTATTTTCCCAAATCATCCTTTTTCTTCCACTGTAATCGCCGCCCCTTCCACATGTTTCCTTTCCATCTGGTGGCGCAGTTTCCGGTTGGCCACCGTATCAAAGATGATGGAGAAATCATAATCCTCCGGATACAGCCGGTCTGCGGCCACCTGCAGCCGCAGGCGCTTGTGGCTTACCCGGATTTTTCCCCAGGGCATCTGTACCCGCAGCATTCCCCGCTCATCGCTTTTACGGCAAACGATGCCGATTTTCTTTTCCGGCAGCACCATCACGCTGTCGCCCACCTGAAATTTTTCCGCCCGTTCCTGCTGTTTTCTGCCGGGCTCCCGCTCCAGACGGGCGGCCGGGGCTTTGCGGATGGTTTCCGATACGGCGTCTTTGGCGATATCTTCTGTCTCCTGGCCATAGGCTGCCAGGGAGGCCCGGCGCAGCATGGCTGCCGGCATTCCCAGCTTTTTGGCAATGTACAGGGCGCAGCTTTCCCCCGCTTTTCCGATTTCCAGCCGGTACAGGGGTTTCAGGCTTTCCCGGTCAAAGGCCATCCGGGCATTCTGCAGTCCTTCGGCCTCCTCGGCATAATTTTTCACTTCCGGATAATGGGTGGTGACCAGGAAAATGCAGCCACATCTGCGCAGTTCTTCCAAAATGGCCACCGCAATTCCCATACCCTCTGTGGGGTCTGTGCCGGAGCCCAGTTCGTCCATGATCACCAGACTTTCCGGCCCGGATCTGGCCAGAATATCCAGCACGTTGGTGATGTGGGCGGAGAAGGTGGACAGATTTTCCTCAATGTTCTGGCCGTCGCCGATGTCGCAGAGAATCCGGTTGTTGAGGCAGAGTCTGGCCTTTTTGCAGGTGACATGAAGGCCGCACTGGGCCATCAGGCAGTTCAGGCCCACCGTCTTGATGGCCACCGTTTTTCCTCCGGTGTTGGGGCCGGTTATTACCACACCCCAAAAGCCGCCTCCCACTGAGAAATCCAGCGGCACGCAGGTTTCCCGGTCCATCAGCGGATGCCGTCCCTGCTCCAGATGGATTTCTCTCTCCGAAAGAATCTCCGGCTCCACCGCCTCCATCTGTATGGACAGTTTTCCTTTTGCAAACAGGAAATCCAGCCGCTCAAAGGTTCGCTGGTTTTCCCGGAAAATTTCCTCTGCGTCCGCCAGCATACCCGTGAGGGTGTAGAGAATGGTGCGCTCTTCATTTTCTTCTTCCAGCCGCCAGCCGTCCAGCTCTGTCTGCAGTTTTGTCAGAGACGCGGGCTCGATGAAGCAGGTGCTGCCGGTGGCGGAGCGGTCCACCAGACTGCCGGGGATGCGGGAGCGGAACTGCTTTTTTACCGGCAGACAAATTCTCCCGCTGCGGGTGGTGGAAAACTGATCCGTCAGAATTTCCCGGTATACCTTTACCAGAGCATCCGCCTTTTCCCGGATTTTGATTTCCAGACCGGCGATTTCCCTGCGGATATCCCGCAGCCAGCCGGTGGCATAGTCGTCCACCCGGCCGCCCCGGATCATCCGGGAGATCTCTTCCCGCACCGTATCCATGGGATTCAGATTTTCCTCGTACCAGGACAGACCGATCTGCCAGGTTTTTCCCTTGCTCAGATAGCCTTTCAGCCGGGAAACGGCGGCCAGTGTCTGGGCCACCTCCTCCAGCTGCTCCGGCGTCAGGCACCCGCCCTGCCGGGCGCAGGCCAGATACTCCTCCATGTTGGCAAAAGAAGTCAGCGGCGGATTTCCCAGATGCTCCATCAGCTGGCGGGCCTGGGTAGTTTCCCGCAGGGCCGCTTTCACCTTTCTGGCCGACAGGAGAGGGTTCATCGTATCGATTTCCTCTTTTGCCTTTTTCGTACAGGCCAGTTCTTTCAGCATGGTCTTGATCTTATCCATTTCCAGAATTTTTTCCATATCTCTCATTTCTTACAAACCTCACTTTTTCTTTTCTGAGGCGTATGCGGGCTTGAATGTTTTTCCGACCGGGGACTTTATTCGCGGAGCGTTTTCCTTTTTAAAAAGCAAAATTTCCATGAAATGAAAAAAGCACAGCTAAAAACAGCCATGCTTTCATATCTTTCCGAAATTGTGTCCCGTCGGAAATCTATCTATGAAGAAGTCTGTACATTCAGCAGTAAAATACCGGCGCATACGCCGATGAAAGGACATAGTATCCCCCCCTGGGATCTCTTCCTTTCCAACAATTCAGTTGCTATTTTACTACCTGCACAGTTGACAAAAACTTCCCTTCTTTCCTGTAAAAAAATGAATGATTTCGGATTCCTGTTCATTATATACAGGAGCCGGAACGGTTGTCAAGACGGTTTTCGTGTTTTGCGGTTTGCGATTGTGGGAAACGGTTGCTTCTACTTTTGTTCCCGGTCGGCAGAACCCTGCGCCTTTCTTCCCGCCGTCTGCCTCTCCGCATCCTCTCCCGTATTCCCCTGGGTCACGTTCTTTTCTTTCCCGGTCACACGGCAGACGACGGTGGCCAGCCCGGTCACCAGAATTCCCTGGGTCACGGAAGTAAAAACAGCCATGGCGATATCCGCTGCTCCGGATAATTTTGTGGTGGCGAACACATACAGCGCGCAGATGGCAACGCCCGCCGCCCCATTGAGAAACGGGATATAACGACAGCTGATCACCCCCGTTTTTTTCACCGCTTTCCCCAGAATACACAGCACCGCTGCCACTACAATCAGCTCCGGCTTCACATAGTTGGTCAGATCCATGGAAAACCTCCGGAATCTTTTTCTATAGTATATGCTGCGGATCCTCTATCCGGATACCGACGATTGCCCCATAGATACCGGATGTTTCTCTGTGGCGCCGCCTGTTTCCCTCGGATACCGGCTACAGACGGGCTGCCAGCACTTCCTCCATCCGGGGAATCGAGGGGGCCGCTCCTTTTCTGGAAACCGCCAGGGCAGAAGCCCGGGAGGCCATATCCAGAATCCGGGGCACTTCCATGCCTTTTAACATGCCCGCGATAAAATAGCCGGTGAAGGTGTCCCCCGCCGCAGTGGTGTCCACGGCCTGAACCCGGCAGGCATTCTGGCGTACCCGCTGGCCCCGGCCCTGATATACGGAGCCCCTGCTTCCCAATGTCAGCACCACCTCCGCGTCCGGATATTTCTCCGCCATCTGTTCCAGAATCCTGTCCGGATCCTCCGTCCCCGCGATCTGAGCGCCCTCCACCTCATTGAGAAGAAACAGGGAAATCTTTTTCATGTCCACGGTGTCCAGCTTTTCATCCATAGGCGAGGGATTCAGCACCACCTTCATGCCCTTTTCCCAGCCCTTTTCCACCGCGTAATCCACCAGGTTGATTTCGTTTTGAAGCAGCAGCACATCCCCGGCTTCAAATTCTGCCAATACCTCATCCATATACTCTCTGGTAAAGGCACGGTTGCTGCCTCCATACAGAAGAATACAGTTCTGCGCCTGCCGGTCCACCTGAATGATCGTGTGGCCGCTTTTCCCCGAAATTTGGCGGATATAACGGGTATCCACCCCGTTTTCACTACAGATATCCGTCAGTATCTGCCCTTCCTCTCCGATCAGGCCCGCATGATACACGCGGACACCGGCTTTTGCCAGGGCGATGGACTGGTTCAGTCCCTTTCCTCCCGGAAATACTTCCATACCGTCGGAAGCCAGCGTCTCGCCACCGGTGAGAATATGATCCACCTGATATACATAATCCAGATTCAGAGATCCCATATTCAATACCTTCATCTATTTCCTCCTTTTGCCGGACGGCCGGGCGGCCGCCTCCCTTATTCCCGACAAGCGAAACTTCGCAGCGCGCGCTTTCCTTGTCTGCCTGAAATTCTCTTATTTTCGAATGTAGCATACGCTGCCATGTCCGTCAACCGGAAAAAATCTTTTCTCCCGGTCGCACTTTTTACACTTTTTTATCAGCAGAAGAAAATCAGAAATCCTGTCCCGGCGGAAGTGATCACCGTTTTTCCAAAGAGGAATTTCGAAACGCCCGACACCCGGAGGAGGATAAGCTGCCGCTCATCCGCAGGATTTCCTCCGCTGTTTCCTCCGGTGTGCGGCCTGTTACGTCCAGTTTTTGCGTGGCAAGCTGGTCATACAGCGCAAGCCGACTGACGCTGCGCGCCACCGCGTCCTCTCCGCGCAGTCCTGCGTCCACATCTTTCCGAATCCGTTCCTTCAGTTCCTGCTCTGTGCAGGTCAGAGAGATCAGATGGACCGCACAGTCTTTGGTCCCCAGCCGGTCCAGCAGATCGTCGATGATCTGCTGCTGATGCAGAACCCAGCAGAAAATCACATGATCATAGGCGCTGCAGCCAAGAAAATTGTTCAGAAGAAAGAGGATATTTTCCTGCACCATCCGCTTCGTCTCCTCCGTCACCTGAAATGGGTGCATATCCCAGCACCAGTCTCCGTCCAGAAATACACTTTTCTCCAACTTCTCTTTTAAAATCCGGCAGACGGTAGATTTTCCCACGCCCATGGTTCCCCCGATGATGTAAAGATGTTTCATATCTCATTCCTCCCTAAAAAATACTGTTTATACCAATTCCGTACGCTTCAGATTGTATAATTCCCGTTTTTATTATATACTATAGCTGATCGGGACCCCCTGTTTTGCGGCCTCACGGTCCATTGGGATTTCCCGATTCTGATTTTAAATAATCCGCGTCGCGTAATATCATAGTACATTTTCTGCCGGCATACAACAAAAGACACCGTTTTCCTGCTTCTGGCGAAACCCGAACAACGGCGGCAGTCGCAGGTTTGGCAAAAAGGCTCTGGTATCTTTATGCGGATGGAGGTGTTGTCTTTGAAAGCAAACAAGAATCTTCAACAAGAACTTCCTCTTCGGGGATATCTGCTGGCCGCGCTGACGGCCATTGAATTACTGATGTCTTTCTCTTTTCTGGGATATTTTCATGTCGAACCGATTTCCATCACCATCGCCTTTATACCGGTGCTGCTGGCCGGCTGCCTGATCGGCCCGGGCGCGTCCTCGCTGGTGGGGCTGGTGTTCGGAACCGCCAGTATGTGGAAGGCCTCCGCCCCGTATGTCACCGCGGCAGACCGGGTCTTTTCCCCTTTTCTCAGTTCCCGGCCCGTCGCCAGTCTGTTGCTGAGCCTGGGTTCAAGAGTATTATTCGGGCTGATCACAGGGCTTCTTTTTTATCTGGCGAAAAAATCCCGGCGTCACTGCAGTCTGTGGATTTTTGTCATCGCCTTCATCGGAAGGGCGCTTCATTCTGCGCTGGTATACACCTTTATGGGTCTGCTGTTTCCGGAAATAGGGTTCTCCATTCATAATACCCTGGAAGATCTGGGAAGTCCCGGCAATCTTCTCACCTCGCTGATATCCGGTCTGCTGGTGTTCGGCGCCTGGAAACTCTGCCACACAAAATCCTTCCGGAAATTCGCGCAGCGAATGATGACCGTCAAGCGTATCCGGCTGATTGACCGACGAATTCTGATACCTGTGATCTGCGTCATGGCTGTCACCTTACTGTCCGCCGGCGCCATTGCCCTGTATTTCCTCCAGCGGATGCTGCATGTGCTGGATACCAGCGGTTACCACCTCAGCGGGGAAACCAACTATAATCTGTTTCATCTTCAGATTCAGTTCCTTCTGGGACTGCTTTCTCTGGTATTTCTGGTGGCGCTGTTTCTTGTATTTGTGTACCGCCACACTACTTACCTGAGTTATGAAGCACGTTCTGACGCGCTGACCGGCATTCTGAACCGCAACGGATTTTTTCCGCTTTGTGAAAACATACTGGCCAATTCCATTTTCCCCAGAGAATTTCCCGGTTACTTTATGATTGTGGACATCGACTACTTTAAGAATGTCAATGACTCCCAGGGCCATCCCAAAGGGGATGAAATTCTGACGCTTGTCGCACATTATCTCCAGGAAATCTTTTCCTATTCCGGCGTTGTGGGACGAATCGGCGGGGATGAATTCGCCGTTCTTCTTTACGGCACAATCCGCCGGGAAGAGCTGGAGACTTCTCTGGATACTTTCATGGAAAAGGTACACGGGATTCCATGCACCGGGATTAACGTATCCTGCAGTATCGGCGTGGCTCCCGTCACCACCGTTCAGGATACCGATCTGCTCTACCGGCAGGCCGATCATTATCTTTATCTTGCCAAAAATCAGGGACGCGACCGCTACGTTATCGGGACAATTTCAAACTGAGGGCAGCCCGCCGGGGGAACTGCCCTCAGAATATTCTTCTGTATGAACGACGCTTCCCGTCTCCTGTCTATCCGCGCCTCATAAGCTGGACCACCACTTCCGTATGGCCCGTAAACGGAAACATATCCACCGGCTGTATCTTTGCCGCCCGATAGCTTCCCGCCAACGTTTTCAGATCCCTGGCCAGTGTCTCCGGGCCGCAGGAGATGTAAACAATTCGTTCCGGCGCAAGAATCTTCAGGGGATCCAGAAATGCTCTGCTGCTTCCGGAACGGGGCGGATCCATAAAAACCACATCCGCCTTCTCCCCGGCAGCGGCCATAGCAGTGAGAAATTCTCCCGCGTCCCGGGCGATAAACCGGGCGTTTCGGATTCCGTTTCTTTTGCAGTTGTCCACCGCATCCCGCACCGCGTCCCGGTTCAGTTCCACGCCGATTACCTGTCCGGCCTTTTTTGCGGCAATCAGTCCGATGGTCCCAATCCCGCAGTAAGCGTCAATCACCCGTTCCCTACCGGTAAGCTGCGCCAGTTCCATGGCCTTTGCATAGAGAATTTCCGTCTGAACAGGATTCACCTGATAGAAAGAGGAGGGCGAGATCCGAAATCTCAGGCCGCACAGTTCATCCTCGATAAATCCTTTGCCAGACAGAGTGATGTTCCGGTCTCCCAGCACCATGCTGGTATTTCTGTCATTGACGTTGAGAACCACGGAGGTGATGGAGGGATGCTCTTTTTTCAGCGCCTTTACAAAATTATTTTTTGAAGGGAACACCGGGGAGGCTGCCACCAGCACCACCAGCATCTGTCCGTTTTTTCTTCCCGTGCGGATCAGCACATGACGGAAAAGCCCGTAGCCGGTATCCTCATTGTAGATTTTGATCCGAAAGGATTTCAGCAGACGACGGATGGTCTGGATCACTTTTCCCGCTTCCGGATCTTCGATCTGGCAGTTTTCCACAGCTACCACCCGATGCGTTCCCTCCTGGTACGTTCCCGCCACGATTTCCCCGCTGCGCAGGCGCCTGTAAACCGCATGGACCTTATTGCGGTAATGGTAGGGTTTTTCCATCCCGATGATAGGCTCCGGACGTCCTGCCTCCCGCAGCAGGCGGCGGATATTCTCCTGTTTCATTTCCAGCTGCTTCTGATATTCCATTCCCTGATACTGACATCCGCCGCATCTTGCGGCATAGGGACATTTTCCCATTGTCTCTGCCATCTCAAATCTCCTCTCTGTTCCGTTTACTTTGCTCTCTTCTTCCGCTATAATAAAGTCAGGCCAGTCTGCCGGTCCTGAACGGTCTGCGGCTGCCTGAAATCCTTTGAATATTTTCGGGAGGTGTTGATTATGAAAAAGAAAACCATATCCATTCTGTGCTCTCTGGCCCTTCTTTCCGTCTTTGGCGGATGCCGGCAGGAGCCAACGGTTTCAAAGGACAGCGCTCCCACGGAAACTGTGGAAAGCGACACGGAATCCGACCGGATTTCCGATGATTCCGTAGCCAATGAGCCGACCGTATCATTGGAGGCCGATACCGACAACGCCAGTGGGGGGGACTCCGCATCCTCCGATGATTTCTCAGACGCAGGGGCCGGGGATACGCAAGTTTCTGATACCCGTCCGGAGGACGCTTTCACCTGTTCAATTTCCGCCGATCCCTCCTCTGCCGACCCGCAGACAATCCTGACGTGGGAAGGACTGACCCTCACCGCCGATTACTGGGATCCGGAAACGCTGTCGCTTCATTTTTCCGCGGAAAACACTTCCGATACCCCCCTGACTATCCAGGCTTCCGGCTGCTGGGTCAACAATTCCATGCAGTCGCCGGATTTCAGTCTTTCCGTGGAAGCCGACGCCTCCGCGCAGGGCAGCATGACCTTTTCGCAGGACGGCTTTTCCGAAAGCGGCATCACAGAAGCGGGAAGGATCGGTTTTACTCCGGTGGTACTGGACGGCATGAACTATTCCACCCTGTATACCGGCGAGGCGGTGGCACTGGACACCGGACTCTCCCGGGAGGCTTCCATTCCCGCGGGACAGCTTCTGGCGGAACAGGAAGGCATACGAATCTCCTTTGTCGGCAGTTCAGACAGCAGTCTCTGGGGAACAGATTTTCTCCTCTGCATAGAGAATCATTCCGGCCAGAACCTGTCCTTTGAGGCCGCTGACACACAGGTAAACGATACCGCAGTGGAACCCCTGTTTTCCGCCGCGGTAGACGACGGAAAATATTCGGTCGTTTCTCTGTCTCTGTTCTTCGACGAACTGAAAAACAAACAGATCAGCCAGATCCGGACGCTTTCCTTCAGTATCCGGGTACTGGATCCCACCGATTATCATACCGTCCTGACGCTGGAAAATCTGTCCCCTTCCCTTTCCTAAAAAGGCCCCGGGCATCTTGCCCGGAGCCTTTTGATGTTCATGACAATGAAACGTCCGCGATACTCGCTTTCCATTGTTTACGTTCCGCCGGAACTCATGGTTTACTCTCCCAGTCCGCTTTCAATCGCTCCTACCAGGCTTTTCAGCGCTTCATCCTCGTCCTCTCCTTCACAGGTCAGTTCAATCTCATCGCCGCATTTGACGCAGGCGCCCAGCACGCTGAGCACGCTCTTGGCATTGGACACGCTGCCGTCAAATTCAAAAGTAATCCGGGACTTAAACTGCATGGCCTCCTTACACAGTATGCCGGCCGGTCTCAGATGAAGTCCGGTGGGGTTTTTGATTGTCACTCTTTGTTTTACCATAATGTGTTTCCTCTATTCATTCGTATCGTTCGTGTCATCTATCGCTGTCAGCTGAATATCCGCTTTCACATTGTCCACCAGTTCATAGCCATCCGGCAGCGTTACATTCACATCCACACTGTAGGAGCCCGCTTCCAGCCCCTCCAGATTCACGGATGCCTGGATATCCGACACATTCAGATTCGCCAGATCCGCATTGGCTGCCTGAATCCGCATGATCAGATTCTCCCGGATAAATACCGCGTGCAGGCCTCTTCCCAGATTTTCCAGTTTTATGGAGCTGGTGGGAACTTCAAATTCCTGGCTTCCCAGCGGGATAATGCTCACCTGTACCTGGACGGACTGATTTCCGTCAGATACCTGTTTCAGTTCATCCGCCTGCAGCAGCAGACTGGACAGATCTATGGTTCCTTTATAATCCTGACTGAGCCCGTCAACATTGATCAGATCTGCCGGGATTTCAATGGTGTTTCCGTTCTCCGCCAGGGTCTCCAGCGCTTCATCACTGCCCGCCACCGAGATGGTATCCGGCGTCAGCGTTACTCTGGATACCTGATATCCCGCTGCCGGTTCGCCGGTATAGCTGGCCTTCAGGCGGACATTCTCCCGGATTTCCCAGAGCGTCAGCGTCACTGTCACCTGCCGTTCCTTCCCAATATCAAAGTTCAGGTATTCCAGATCGTCAGTGAGCACATCGCCGTTTTTGTCAATCACATCCAGCTGCACCGTCTTTTTCACCGTTTTTGTCGCTTCCCCGTTCAGCTGCACATTGGCCTGCACCATATTGATCTTGTCGATAATGGATTCCGGACCCTGGATGGTGACAATCTCCGGATCGGAGGTTTTTTCTCCGATCTCATAATGTTTGTCTGTCTCTCCTTCTGTCTGGATTTCCACGGAAAACTCTTTCTGGGCCGAATCCTCGATCCGGATGGGAATGACTTTGGGGAAAATTTCCACATCCTCCAGGGCAATACCGCTGACCTCCCGGAACGTCACCGGGACATAGGTGGAAATGGCGTCCATATCCTGAATCTCTGCCAGGTTCGCATATACCACCAGATCCGACCGGTTCTGCACCACAGATTCCCTGCCCCGGATCAGAACGGTAACCGTCCTTGCGTCCTCTTCGATCTGGTAGGTCTTTCCCGCGTCGTATACATAATTTTCATTCTGAACCGTAACCTTCACCGAATATCGGGCGGTGATCACCGGATCATCCACGTTGTTGACAAACAGCCACATACCCACGGCGATCAGCACGGCAAAAATTTTCAGGGCGAGGTTATTTTCCAGCTTTTTCTTCATTTTTCCCCCGTCCTTTCCATAATCTGAATTTTCCTGTGTCATCCTTTTGCTCCGGTTTCAGCTTAATGCTGTTCAGCGCATCCCTCAGCTGCGACGGAGTCACTCCCGTATGAATGACGCCCCCCATACTGTAGGAAATCTTTCCGGTTTCCTCAGACACCACAATGGTCAGCGCATCGCTCACTTCACTGATCCCCACTGCCGCCCGGTGTCTGGTACCCAGACTTTTACTCAAAGACAGATTATCCGACAACGGCAGGTAACAGGTGGCCGCCACAATGCGGTTGTTGCGGACAATCACGGCTCCGTCATGCAGCGGCGTGTTATGCTCAAAAATATTGATCAGCAGCTGACTGCTCACCAGAGAATCCAGCGGAATTCCTGTCTTTTCATATTCTTTCAGAATGATCTTCTGCTCCACCACAATCAACGCGCCCGTCTTCACCTCGCCCATGGCGTAAGCCGCATGAATCAGTTCTCCGATCGTCCGGTCATTCAGACGCTCTTCCACATCCCTGGAGGAATCAAAGGGGATTACTGTGTTGATAATCTTTTTTTCACCCAGCTGTTCCAGCATACTCCGCAGCTCCGGCTGAAAAATAACCAGGATTCCCGTGATCAGTACCACGCTCAACTGGCTGAAAATCCAGAGAATCGTATTCATGTGGAACAGTTCCGCCACCAGCAGAAACAGCACCACAAACACAATTCCCTTCAACAGCATATAGGCCCGGGTGTTTTTCACCCACAGCATCATGTAATAAACAAAAAAGGCAATCAGAAAGATCTCCACGATATCGATCACGCTGAAAGAAGCCGGAAGCATCATCCGTATCCGCGAAAAACCGGCCGCCAGATAATCCATGATTGTCTGCATATTCTCACATCCTTCCCCTTATATTCTGCTGCAGTTCCGCCTTGCGGCTTCCCTGTCTTCCATGCGCTCCGTTATCATTTGCCCGAAACGTATGGCTCCGTCCCTGTCCTCAGGGCGGCAAAACGCAAACGGCTTTGGCATGTTCCACTCCCCATTTTTCGGTATCCCTGCGGTTTTACAGATCCTTCAGAGACTCTTCCAGTTTCGTCTGAAAATCCACTCCCCTGTCTGTTTCATCCGCGTCTCCCGCAGGTGTCTGCATCCTTTCCTCCTCCTGGATCATACCGGTGAAGGCAATGGTTTCCTGGGGCACCGGCCCTGCCTGTACGTCGGAAACTTCCTCCTGTCCCGGCGTCGGCCGGGCAGACGGCTCTTCCTGGATGGTTTTCACCACCACCTGCTTTTCGGAAATGGAACGCTTCGGCACAGCCTTCACATAATAGTAATAGTCGTCATCCTCATACTGAAGATACTCCGTCCTGCTGTAATCCACATTGAACAGGAAAAACTCCAGAATCAGACTGATCAGCACAGATCCTATGGTTCCCACGATCATGGGAAGCACGGGCGTTTTCACATCAATAATCAGTCCGCCGGCCACCAGAATCACCACATAGGCGATACCGCCCAGGCATATGGCAATCTGCCAGGCGTAACTGGCGGAGAGTCTTCGGATCACATTGACCACCAGAAGCACGGTGACAAAGGCGATGATCTCCATCATCATGTTCTGATTGCCCGCCAGACCGTCCAGCAGAAGCTTCAGATTCTCTGCCATCTGTTCGGGATCGGTGCCCTCCAGCACCTCCGCGGATCCGTGTACCAGATCAAGGAAATAGTAAACAATCACTCCGAATCCGGCTGACACCGCCGACACCGGCGATCTGGTGAGTCCGAATCCGATGGGGATCGCGCAGGGTATCCCCAGCCTGAACGCCAGCGGCGTAAGCAGCAGTACGATGGCATCACCCGGCGTAAAACGAATGTAAAGGATAATCATAATCAGGAACAGACAGAGGGCAAAAGCCGCCGTCTCGATCCCCACGCCGTAGCACTGTCCGATAATAAGAATACAGCCGAACAGAACAATGCTGTTCAGCGGAAGGATCGAACAGATCAGCGCCATCACCAGAAGGACAAAGATATTGTCCAGCGGTTTCACAAAAGGAAGGTACCAGTTGATGCTTTTAAAAATCAACAGAGCCAGAAGAAATTTCAGCAGCGGCTGCAGAAACAGACTGTACCCCGCATAGAAATTTTTCAGTTTCTCTCTGAATTCCAGTAAAAGAGTCATGCTTTTCTCCTCCTGCTTTTCGGTTTCGCCCGCCTTTCGCCGGTATTCCCTTCTTTTTCATTGCCGTACAGCTTCTCCAGAGACACCAGCCAGGCGTCATAGGCCCGCACATCCTTCTGGGCTCTGGAATACCGGAGGGATTCCAGAATATAGACAGCGCCGGAATAGCATACCAGCGCAATCAGATAGCCCGCCGCAATCACCACGGCCATCATGATCAGATGGACAAATTCCAGCTCCTCCAGAAAGCTGTCGCCCCGGCTGGCAAGATACAGAATTACCACCGCGGCATAGCCCACGGTCGTCAGCACAAAATTTTTCAGCAGCGCGGACGCGATAAAATCGCTCCGGTAGTATCCCGCAATCCGAAGGTCCTCTTTGCCCTCGTTCTGCTCATATCTGGCAATCTTTGTCATCAGTCGGATCTTTTTTTCGTCTAACATAAACACTTCCTGCACTTTCTGATAATCATACCTCTGATTATTGTACCATATCTTCCCCGCTAATGAAAGTAATTTTTCTCAGTCTCCCCCTCCAATACAGGCGGTGAGGACGTAGATTTGTCCGGCTCCCTGCTCCTTCAGTTTTCCGGCGATGGCATTGACCGTACTTCCTGTGGTATAAATATCATCCACCAGTAAAATCCGCTCATATCTGCCGGCTTCCGGCAGGACGACAAAGGCCCTTTTCAGATTCTCTTTTCGCTCTTTTCTGTTCAGTTTTTTCTGTGCAACCGTGAATTTTTTACGCAGCACCAGATCGGTACGAAGGGGTATGGACAACCCGCTGCTGATGATTTCTGCCAGGACTTCCGCCTGGTTATAGCCTCTGGTCCTCAGCTTCCGCCAGTGGACCGGCACGGGGATAATCACCTGGGGGCGAACCTGAAGAAGAAAATCACGCCCGTACAGGAGCATCATTCCTCCGAAAAAAGCCCCGTACTCTTTTCGTCCCCGGAATTTGAACCGCATCATGGACTCGCGGATTCTTCCCTGGTAGAGAAAAATCCCCCGCCCTCTTTCAAAACTCTGTTCGTAATGGCCGCAGTCAAAACAGAACTCCTTCTCCAAATCGGTCAGAGGTTTTCCGCAGCGCATACAGCGGGGTTCCTCCACCGGTTGGGGCAGATCCCCGCGGCACAGGGAGCAGACATACCGCTCCCCCTTACCCAGTACGCCGTCACAGAGCGCACAGCGTCTGGGATAAATCCAGTCCGCCAGACGGCCGGTCCGGATCCCTTTTCGTCTTTTCAAAGTTCCATCATCTCCAAAATCCGTTCTCTGAGACTGGTATACCGGTTTTTCTCCTGCTTGTTTTTAATCATTTCCTGAAAGGTCACCTCGCTGCCCACAATGGTCACGCAGGTTCTTGCCCTGGTAACCGCCGTGTACAGCAGATTTCTGCTCATAAGCATCCTGGGGCCGCCCAAAAGCGGCATCACCACCGCCGGATACTCGCTTCCCTGGGATTTATGTATGGTGACGGCATAGGCCAGTTCCAGCTCCTCCAGCTGTTTGAATGTATACTCCACATACCGGCACTCCTCAAACACCACCGTCATGGTCTCCGCAAAGGCATTGATCTCCTGAACGATTCCCATATCTCCGTTGAATACTCCCACGCCTTTTTCCACGGGGATCCCGTACTGACCGCGGATCTCCCACTCCAGCTGATAGTCGTTGCGGATCTGCATCACCTTGTCCCCTTCCCGGAACAGGCCGTCTCCGTGTTCTTTTTCCCTCTTCCCGGGATCCGGAGGATTCAGATACTGCTGAAGCACCTGATTCAGATGTTCCACCCCCAGAAGTCCTTTCCTGGTGGGCGTCAGCACCTGAATCTCCAGCGGTTTGGCTTTCACATAGGGCGGCAGCTTTTTCTGCACCAGATACACCACGGAACCGATGATGATATCGGCGTCATACCGTTTCAGGAAAAAGAAATCCTTACTTTTGTTATCCAGCCGCACATCCAGGCCCGCATTGATCCGGTGCGCATTGACCACAATATCACTCTCGGATGCCTGGCGAAAAATCCTGTTCAGTTCCACCACCCGGAACGCCCTGGAATCAATGATGTCCTTCAGCACACTCCCCGGCCCCACACTGGGAAGCTGATTCACATCCCCCACCAGAATCAGTCGGGTTCCCACCTGTACCGCCGAAAGGAGGGCATGCATCAGGGAAATATCCACCATGGACATCTCATCGATGATAATCACGTCCGCTTCCAGCGGATTATCCTGATTTCTTTCAAAATGAGCGCCTGCCGAGGAATCCTCCACCAGCCCGGAAAGTTCCAGCAGACGGTGAATGGTGGACGCCTCATATCCGGTGGCCTCCGTCATTCGCTTGGCCGCCCGGCCGGTGGGGGCCGCCAGGTAAATATCCAGCCCCTCCAGTTCAAAATACTGGATAATGGCGTTGATGGTGGTCGTCTTTCCCGTTCCCGGTCCTCCGGTGATCACCAGAACCCCGTGGTTCACCGCCTCAATGACAGCCTGCCGCTGCAGCTCCTCCAAAGTCAGCTGATTTTTCTTTTCAATGAATTCCAGCCGTTTCCGGATGGCTTCCTCCGGCTCCCTGCTGCTGACGTTGAGTTCCTTCAGCATCCGGGCGGTATTCAGCTCCAGATAATAAAAAGAGCTTCCATACACCGCCGGTTCCTGACGGTCTTCGAAGGTCATCTCCTTCAGGACCACCTTACGGTCCATAGCCAGATCCATCACATGTTTCTCCATCAGAGAGGCTTCCACCCCCAGCAGTTCCGCGGCTCTGGCCAGCAGAACACTCTGCGGCAGAAATACATGGCCTTCGCCCGCCGCCAGTGACAACACATACAGCAGCCCGCTTTTAATCCGGTAGTCGGAATCCGTATGGATACCGATACGGCCCGCAATCTCGTCGGCGATTTTAAAGCCTACTCCCTGAATATCCTCCGCCAGCCGGTAAGGATTTTCCTTCAGGATTCCATAGAGCGCGGAGCCGTATTTCGCATATATTTTCACTCCCAGCGCCACGGAAATCCCATACTGCTGAAGGAACATCATGGCACTGCGCATCTCCGATTTTTCCGCCATCTGCCGGGCAATCTCCCTGGCCTTCTGTTCACTGATTCCCTTCACTTCCGAAAGTCTTTCCGGTTCCTCGTCAATGATCCGCATGGTATCTTCCCCGAACCGGCGGACAATCCGGGCAGCCAAAGCGGCTCCCACGCCTTTTATGGCGCCGGAGCCCAGATATCGTTCCATGGCGACGGTGTCTTCCGGGATCTTTGTCTCATAGGAATCCGCCTTGAACTGTTGTCCATAGGTGGCATGCTCCACAAATCCGCCGTGAAGCTCCAGAAGCTCCCCCTCGCCCACATATTCAAAAATGCCCACACAGGTGGTTTCCTTTCCCTTCACCATCAGGTTCAGCACCGTGTAGCCGTTATCTTCATTCCGATAGATGATATGATCCACATATCCTTCGATTGTATCCTGCATCTGTCACTTTTCCTCAAAAGGATTCCTCTGCGCCGTCCTATGAACGGGACCCCATCTGTGCCATCATCTCTGCGTACATGCCGGTTCCCTCCGCCACGGCACAGGCGGGATTCTCCGCGGTCATGGCATTGATGCCGGTCCGCTCCGTGAGGATCTCCTCTAGCCCGTCCAGCAGCGCGCCGCCGCCTGTCAGTACGATCCCCCGCTCCACAATGTCCGCAGCCAGTTCCGGCGGGGTCTTTTCCAGCACATTGTGTACCGCCTCCACAATCTTTGTGGTGGACTCCTGAAGCGCTTCCCGGATCTCCTCGGAAGTGACGGTGACGGTCTTTGGAAGACCCGTGATCACATTCCGGCCTTTAATCTCCATGGTGACTGTCTGGGGACGTTTGCAGGCCGTACCGATCTTGATCTTCACCGCCTCCGCCGTCTGTTCACCGATAAACAGGTTATGGGCTTTGCGCACATAGCGGACAATCGCTTCATCGAAATCGTTTCCCGCCACCTTGATGGACTCGGAAACCACAATGCCTCCCAGGGAAATCACCGCGATATCGGTGGTTCCTCCGCCGATGTCCACCACCAGGCTTCCGAAGGGTTTGGTGATGTCAATACCGGCTCCGATGGCCGCCGCGATGGGTTCCTCGATGATATGCACCTCCCTGGCGCCTGCCTGATAGGTGGCCTCCTCCACGGCCTTACGCTCCACCTCTGTCACCCCGCTGGGTACACAGATACTGATCCGGGGCTTCCGGAAGGACTTTCTTCCCATGGCTTTCTGGATGAAATGCCGCAGCATCTTCTCTGTAATGGTATAGTCGGAGATTACTCCCTGGCGCAGCGGACGGATGGCCATGATATTGCCCGGGGTTCTCCCGATCATCTGGCGCGCTTCCTCTCCTATGGCTTTCACCTTGTCTGCATCTTTATCATAAGCAACTACGGACGGCTCTTTCAGAACGATCCCTTTTCCCTTTGTGTAAACCAGAATACTGGAAGTTCCCAAATCAATTCCGATATCTGCTGATGCCATATAGCAATCCCCTTTCTGATACTTTCTTTCCCATTATAAACAATTCCCCGGCAAATGGAAAGCGTTTTTTAGAGGTATTTTTCGACATACTGTCCCGTATAGGAGGCAGGATTTTTCGCCACCTCCTCGGGTGTTCCCTGGGCGATAACGGTTCCTCCCCGGTCTCCGCCTTCCGGTCCGATGTCGATGATGTAGTCCGCTGTCTTGATCACATCCAGGTTGTGCTCGATGACCACCACGGTGTTTCCGCCGTCCGCCAGTCTTTTCAGAATGTCGATCAGCTTGTGAACGTCGGCAAAATGCAGACCCGTGGTGGGTTCATCCAGAATGTAGATGGTCTTTCCGGTACTGCGTCTGGACAGCTCTGTGGCCAGCTTGATCCGCTGGGCCTCACCGCCGGAAAGGGTGGTGGAAGGCTGCCCCAGACGGATATAGGAAAGTCCCACATCATAGAGTGTTTCGATCTTTCTGCGGATGGAGGGCAGATTTTCAAAGAATGTCAGCGCCTCCTCCACCGTCATATTCAGCACATCGTAAATGCTTTTGCCCTTATATTTTACCTCCAGGGTTTCCCGGTTATATCGTTTTCCATGGCAGACCTCGCAGGGCACATACACATCCGGCAGAAAATGCATCTCGATCTTGATGATTCCGTCCCCGCTGCAGGCTTCACACCGCCCGCCTTTTACGTTGAAACTGAAGCGCCCTTTCTTGTATCCCCGGGCCTTGGCGTCCGCCGTGGAGGCAAACAGATCGCGGATCTGGTCAAATACGCCCGTGTAAGTGGCCGGATTGGACCGGGGCGTTCTTCCGATGGGGGACTGATCGATATTGATCACCTTATCCAGCTGTTCCATCCCCAGAATCTTCTTATGGGCTCCGGGTATCGTTCTCGCATGATTCAAAGTCCGTGCCAGACTCTTATAGAGAATCTCATTGACCAGGGAGCTCTTGCCTGAACCGGAGACGCCGGTAACACAGGTAAATACGCCCAGAGGGAACTTCACATCAATGTTTTTCAGATTGTTTTGAGAGGCTCCCTTCACGGTCAGCCAGCCGGTGGGCTTTTTCCGTTCCGTAGGCACGGGAATCTTCAGCCTTCCACTTAAATATGCGCCGGTTATGGAGTTTTTATTTTTCATCAGCTCTTCAGCGGTACCGATCCCCACCAGCCGGCCGCCGTGTTCTCCGGCGCCGGGACCGATATCCACGATACAGTCAGCCGCCCGCATGGTATCCTCGTCATGCTCCACCACAATCAGGGTATTTCCCAGATCCCTCAGGTGGCAGAGCGTCTTCAGCAGCTTGTCATTGTCCCGCTGATGCAGACCGATACTGGGTTCGTCCAGAATATAAGCCACCCCCACCAGGCCGGAACCGATCTGCGTTGCGAGACGGATCCTCTGGGCCTCGCCGCCGGAAAGAGTGGCGGTGGCTCTTGTGAGGGTCAGGTAATCCAGGCCCACATCCATCAGGAACTGTACTCTGGCCCGGATCTCTTTGAGCACCTGGCTTCCGATGATCTTCTGGGTCTCCGTCAGCTGCAAATCTTTCAGGAACTGTGTCAGATTGGTGATGGACATATCCGTCACTTCAAAAATATTCTTATCACCCACAGTAACTGCCAGCGACTCCGTTTTCAGTCTCTGCCCGTGGCAGGCCGGACAGGGGGTGATCTGCATGAAGGTCTCGTATTCCTGCTTGCTCAGCTCAGATCCCGTCTCCCGATAACGGCGCTCCACATTTTTAATGAGTCCCTCAAAGGCCACATCATAGACGCCTTCTCCCCGCTGTCCCCGGTAATGCACCTTCACCGAATGGCCGCTGGTGCCATAAATCAGAACATCGTGAATCTTTTTGGGATAGTCCTCAAAGGGAGTATCCAGGCTGAAATGATACTCCTGGGCCAGCGCGTCCAGAATGGCCCGGGTAAAGCTTCCTTTATCCGTGCAGGACTGCCAGCCCAGCACCGCAATGGCCCCCTGACTGATGGAGAGGGAGGGATCCGGGATCATCAGCCGCTCGTCAAACTCCATCTTGTATCCCAGCCCCAGACAGTGGGGGCAGGCGCCAAAGGGATTGTTGAAGGAAAAGCTGCGGGGTTCCACCTCGTCCACGCTGATCCCGCAGTCCGGACAGGAAAAGCTCTGGCTGAAATTCATGGTATTGCCGTCCATGGTATCCACCACCAGCAGCCCGTCCGCCAGATGCAGCACGCTTTCGATGGAGTCCGTCAGGCGCTTCTCAATGCCGGGCCGCACCACCAGACGGTCCACCACAATCTGAATGTTGTGCTTGATATTTTTGTCCAGGGCGATCTCCTCGGACAGCTCGTACATGTTTCCGTCGATCATCACCCGCACATAGCCGCTTCTTCTGGCCTGATCCAGCAGCTTCTCATGGCGGCCCTTCCGCCCCCGGACCACCGGCGCCAGCAGCTGGATCCTGGTGCGCTCCGGCAGCGCCATAATCTGATCCACCATCTGATCCACCGACTGCTTCGCGATCACCCTGCCGCACTTGGGGCAGTGGGGGATGCCGATTCTGGCGTAAAGCAGGCGGAAATAATCGTAAATCTCCGTCACCGTTCCCACGGTGGAACGGGGGTTGCGGTTGGTGGATTTCTGGTCAATGGAAATGGCCGGGGACAGTCCCTCGATGCTCTCCACATCCGGCTTCTCCATCTGTCCCAGGAACTGCCGGGCATAAGAGGACAGGCTTTCCATGTACCGCCGCTGTCCTTCCGCGTATATTGTATCAAAGGCCAGAGAGCTCTTTCCCGAACCGGAAAGACCGGTCAGCACCACAAATTCATTTCTGGGGATGTCCACGTCCAGGTTTTTCAGATTGTTCTCGTTGGCTCCCCGTATCTTAATGTACTGTTTTTTCGATTTTTCTGCCGCCATCTGTATTCTACTCCTTTGAATATTCTCTGTCTTAGCATATTCCAAACGTATGTTCCTGTCAACTGTTTCTTTCGCGTTTTCCTAATCCAGCAGGAAATCCGCCAGAATGGGATTGCTGACGCTGATGCCTTTCCTGGTCAGATACAGTCTTCCCTTTTCTTCCCCGAGAAATCCGCCCTCCACGTATTTTCTGATCACAGAGCCGTAAACCGTATGAATCTCTCTTCCAAAGGTATCCAGAAAATCCTTCTCGCTGATTCCCGCCGTCATCCGCAGTCCCAGGAACATGAATTCTTCCATCCGGTCTTTTTCAGACAGTTTCTGGCGGTCCCTGCGCAGCCGCCCGGGATGGCCGCTGTCCTCCAGATATTCTTTCATGTCAGAAGTATTGGAAAACCGCTCTCCCTCCATCAGGGAGGAGCTTCCCAGCCCCATGCCCAGATACTCCTTTCCGGTCCAGTAGCCGATGTTGTGGCGGCAGGCATATCCCGGCCGGGCATAGTTGGAAATCTCGTACTGTTCCATCCCGTATTCCTTCAGGATCTGGCCGGTGCGTTCATACATCAGCCGTTCCTCCTCCTCATCCGGAAGCGGAAGCGGCCTCTGAGCAAAAGGAGTTCCCTCCTCGATGATCAGGCTGTAGGCGGAAATATGTTCCGGTCCCAATGCCGCCGTCCGCCGAAGCGTCCGCTCCCAGGAGGCTGCCGTCTGGTTTGGAAGCCCCGACATCAGATCCACATTGATATTGGCAAATCCCGCTTCCCGTGCCATAGAGAAGCTCTCCAGAAATTCCTCCCAGCTGTGAATCCGTCCCAGAAGCCGCAGTTCCTCATTGTCCGCCGACTGGCAGCCGAAGCTGATCCGGTTGACGCCTCCCCGCAGATAAGCTTTCAGTTTTTCAGGCGTCACCGTGCCGGGATTGGCCTCCATGGAGATCTCCGCCTCCGGCAGCAGCCGGAAGGATGCCCGAAGCTGGTCCAGAATCTCCTCCATCCAGTCTGCGCGAAGCACGGAAGGCGTGCCCCCGCCGATGAAAACGGTGGATACCGCCGCCTCCGTCCGCTGCCCCAGAACCCGGATCTCCCGAAGCAGCGCCTCCGTGTAGGCCCGCTGAGCCCTCTCGTCTGCCGGACCGGACAGGAAATCACAGTATCCGCATTTCCGGATACAGAAGGGAATATGAAGATATAGTTGTATTTCTCTCATGTTTGATTCCTTGTCTGATATATTTTCTGTTTCATATTATCAAATCCCTTCCGTTTAGGCAACTTCAGTTTTACCACCATTATTGTATAAAATTTCCGCTTCCCTTATTGACATCGCCTGCGCCCAGGAGTATTATAATGATATTAAATTAATATCATTTTCTATCTCATGGAGGTACAGATTATGGAAAAATCATCAATCACAGAGGAGCGTATTCTGAAGCCGTTGGGCGGAATTCCCATGCTGCTGTTGTCGCTGTTTCTTCTGATCGGTTCCACCGCCTTTTTCGTGGTGGGGATTATCTTCTCCACCGCCGGGCCGGATCGAAATGAAGTGGTGCATCCCGTTCTTCTGGGAATTTCCATCACCGTGTTTGTGGTGGGGCTGGTGGCCGGACTTCTGCTTCTGTGCGGCCTGAAGGTGATTCATCCCAACGAAGCCCTGGTGCTGACCCTGTTCGGAAAGTACTACGGAACCCTGTATCACGCAGGATTCTACTGGGTGGTTCCCTTCTGCTCCGCCGTCAATCCGGCAGCAGAGCGGACTCCGGTGGCAGCCGGCAAAGATATGCCTGCCGTCAGCGGCGCGAAAAAAAGTGTTTCCCTGAAAACGCTGACCCTGAACAATCAGAAGCAGAAGGTCAACGACGCCCAGGGAAATCCTGTGGAGATCGGTACCGTGGTAATCTGGCATGTGGCCAACGCCACCAAAGCAGTGCTGAACGTGGAGAATTTTGCCCGGTACCTGTCCATCCAGTGTGACGCCATCACCAGAAATGCCGCCCGCAGATATCCCTACGATACCGCGGAAAGCGCCGAGGAAAAATCCCTCCGGGGCAGCAGCCAGGAAATCGCGGATATCATGCAGAAGGAGCTGCAGGAGAAGGTGGAAGACGCCGGCATCGTAATCGAAGACGTGCGCATCACCCATCTGGCCTACGCGCCGGAAATCGCCTCCGCCATGCTGCAGCGGCAGCAGGCAGCCGCCATCATCGACGCCCGCCAGAAAATCGTGGAAGGCGCTGTGGGCATGGTACAGATGGCCCTGCAGCAGCTGTCCGAGAACGAAATTGTAGAGCTGGACGAGGAGAGGAAAGCCGCCATGGTCAGCAACCTGCTGGTGGTTCTGTGCGGCAACAAGGACGCACAGCCTATCGTCAACAGCGGAAGCCTGTACTGATTTCTCCGGCAGCGGACCTGAAATTTTCAATTATTACATTGTTCCAACAGAAAGGGGGCTGTTATGGCTGACTCAAAGTCAAAAGATAAGGCAAAAAAGCAGATTCCCCTCCGATTGTCCGCATCGCTGTATGCGGAGCTGGCCCAGTGGGCCGAAGACGACTTTCGCTCCGTCAATGGTCAGATTGAATATTTGCTGACGGAATGCGTAAAGAAGCGAAAAGGGAAAAAGAATGACGCGCAGGAATAGCGGAAACCTGCAGGCACAAAAGGCAGCCGGGAGAACAACAACAGTTTCTTCTGTTGAATTGTTCTCCCGGCTGCCTCTTATTCTGTTTTAATCCAGAGCCGCCTCGCCGATCGCTTTTCTGAACAGCCAGTCCGAATATTTCTTTTTGTTTGCGGTTCTGTTTTTTCTGCTGAAGGTAAAAACGCGTCCGGCAGCCTCACAGCTGTTTCCCCTTATTCCGGTGATGGCTTCCATGTTGACGATATAGTGCCGGTTTACCCGCAGAAAATAACTGCCGGCCGTATCCATCACTTCCTGCATACTTCCCCTGATTTTCAGCATTGCCCCGCTGGTAAGATGAATCAGAAGATAATTGTGACAGCTTTCCAGATAAACAATCTGACGATGGGAAATCTCTCTGAGCTTTTCTTTTCCTATGGGAATCGTTCTGTCCACGGGGAGCCTTTTGTCCACAGAAACATTTTCATCCATGGAAATCTTCCCGTCCATGGAAACCTTTCCCATGGTTCCGTCCGGTTTCCGGAACCGGGAATGGATCTTCCGGAAAACTTCCGGTGTGTACGGTTTCACAAGATAATACAGGGCATCCATTTCAAAAGCTTCCACACCAAAGACGCGGCTTGTGCTGTCCAGGATCAGGGCGATATCAGGGAACTGCCTGTGCAGCGCCTCTCCTGTTTCCAGATTTTCTCTGTCATTGTCTTCCACATTGAGAAAGACCATATCATACCGGCTTCCCTCCTGGATACGCCGGAAAATTTCCTCTCCGCTGTCGGCCACATCCACCGAGACGTCCCGCCAGTATTCGGAAATCTGTTTTTTCAGCTCTTCCCGATCCTCCGTTTTTCTGTCACAGACTGCAATTCTCATAGAAGCACCTTTCCTCAATCTCCGGCTTTCCCCCCTGTTTCCCGATCATTTTCCGGCTTCACAGATCGCTGAATCCGCTGGTTCAGCCAGATCCAGAAATCCATGGGATCCTCCGTGTTCCGACAGAGGATTTCCTCTTCCAGGGAAACCGGCGTTTTTCTCTTCTCATCTTCTGTACGTATTTCCATCTGACCGCCTCCTGCCCTGTCCGGATCTCCGTGAGCTTCTGCCATCGGTATCACCGTCCGGCGTTGCGCCTTCTGACAACCGTTGCGGACAGCAGGATCAGTTCGCCTGCCAGCAGCAGGATTCCTCCCCATGTCCACACAGCGCTGCTGTCGCCGGTTTTTACCGGACTGCTCTCTCTCTGATCCTGGGGAGACGGAGTGACCGTGGGGCCAGGCGTCGTTTCCGGGGAAGGGGTTACGGACGGTTTGGGCGGCTCCGACTTCGGAGTAATTTCCACATCGTAATCCCAGCCCACCATAGCGCCGTCTTCATCCAGCTCGCGCCCCGGAATGCTGACCAGCGAAGGTTCCGATGATCCATACGCATTTTCTGTCTGGCAGATCAGATACACGCCCTGTTCCATTTCAGGAAATGTCACGGTACCGTTCGCGTCGGTATACCCTTTTTCCGGCACAATCTCCGCGCCTGCCACGGCATCCTCCAGAATTTCCGCCGCTTCTCTGACCTGGCCTCCGGTGGTAAGTTCATTCAGGTCTACTCCCGTGCTTTCCAGTTCCTGATTCAGCGCCCAGTAAACATTCTTGTCTTTCACAAACGGGGTGCCCACCGGATATACGCAGAACTCCACCTGCTCCAGTCCGGTTCCCAGATCCTTCAGCTGAATCCGGATGCTTCCTTCTCTTTCCGCAGAATAATCCTCTGCCCGGGCCGGAACCGCCGTTCCCAGAAACAAAAGCCCCGCCGCCAGAAACACGGCAAAATTCTTTGCTTTTTTCTTCAATGCGTCATACTTCATGAGTATCCCTCCTCATTTTCTGTCAGATATTTCTTTTCTTCTTTTTTTCTTTTTTCTGCTTCTGCATTTCACCAGCAGCGCCGCCATCACTGCGGCAGCCGGTACGGCAAGCGCCACGGGAAGCACAGGAAAGTGATCCTCCTCTGTTTTCTCCGGTTCTGTCTCCTCCGCAAGCAGCACCCGATGCCCCCTCACCAGCAGTCGGTGGCTGTTGATCCCATAGGGGGTGCAGGTGATCAGCGTACAGTAATCCTGCATCGGATCGATGGCAAGAGCTTCCATATCCTCCGGCTCCACGATCAGGATCTGATCCACTTCATAAGTAAGGCTTTCCTCCAGCACCCGAAGGGTAAACAGATCGCCCTCTTTTAATTTGTCCAGATCGGTAAACAGCCTGGCGCTGGGAAGTCCCCGGTGCCCGGAAATAGCGCAGTGGGTGCCCATTCCTCCCACAGGAAGCGACGTCCCCTCCAGGTGACCTGCGGCCACTTGCAGAACCGCCTCATCCGTTCCGTGATAAAATGGCATGGAACAGTCGATAGCCGGGATATCCACATATCCGATCATTCCGGTATCCGATACCTGCAGCAATTGTTCATACTGTTGTTTTTCCTCTTCCGTCATCAGAAACCGGTCTGGATTTTCCCTCAGAGCGGCATTGTACTCCTGAGCTTCGCGCCACATCTTCTCATATTCTTCCCGGTTGATATTCTCCGCCTGCTGAGAATACTCCGTGATAGCCCTGGACTGGTGCATGGTATTCCACCAGTTGCTGACCGTCGGGTACAATAACAAAGACAGCCCTGCAAGAAAAAGCAACAGGAAAAACACAGTGGTGACTTTTCGTTTTTTCATGCAGAGTTCTCCTTCTCACTGTAACCTGAAATGTAACGATTCCGCCTTCCGGCTTCACCGTTATCCTGCGGTTTCCTTCCGCAGGATAACGGTGAAGCCGGCAGCAGAGAAGGCAGACGCCTTCCCCGCAGTCCGGCAAAATCCTTTTTATTTTCCTGCGCTGACGCGTCTTCTGATCACAAAGAAGATACCCGCCGCTGCCACCAGCACGCCGCCGATGATATAGAAGATGGTGGTTCCCATACCGCCGGTGGACGGTATCAGGCTGCCGGTTTTGTTTACGATATGTACGCCGCCGCTCTGCCAGGTATCATTGGAAACAGATGCATTCAGATTGGCCTCTTTCACAGCGATCTCCACACGTTCCGCCAGTTTGTTGTATCCGTCAGGGGCCTTGGTCTCTTCCAGATAGTAATTGGTGTTGGCGTCAAAGCCCTTGATTTCCAGCTGACCGTCTACTGTGGTGATATATTCCACACCGGTCTCGCCATCTTTGGCAAGACGGTAAAAGCCATCGGAAACTTCAACCAACGCAATCTCATTTCCGCCGGTTTTCGCGTCGTAGAGTTTGAACCGGGCGCCGTCGAGAACCTTATTCTTGTCATCTGTCTTTACAACATCGACTTTGAAGGTGTAGGTTTTGGTTTCTGACGGAGGAGTAAATTTATCTTCCGGACTACTTGCCTCTCCATACTCCAGCTTGGTTGTGTTCGGATTGTCCGACGGAGAAACCTGAGCATTTTCATTTACCACTGCACTGTATGTAACCACAATATCCGTATTTGCTGTGATCGTATCAAGATAAGACTGATGGAACACAACCTCGAAAGTACAACCATCACCGAGGCCGGTCGTTACAACATGATAATCTCCGCTGTTTGCATCCTGTCCTTTTGTCAGTCCTGCTGCTTCAATAGAGTCCGGATCTAATGTCAGTCCTGCGGACATCACATCATGGAGAACATAGCCCTGTGCACCCTTTTTTGCATTGATCGTAGTTTTGTAATTTACGGTATCACCGATCTCAGCTGTATTTTTATCACCCCAGGAACCATCGGAATCTTCCTGAACTTCCTTTTTCTGAGAAGGAACCTCGTTCTTCTCCTGCATCTCCACATTCGGTGTTGTGGTATCCAGAGAGCAAAGTGTACCGAGAGTCGTATCGATCAGATAGTAACCCAGGTTCAGACCTGTAAAGGAAACAGCTGTGCCGTCTGCTGTTTTTGTAGCATCAGGCTTAATACCTGTTGCTGTTGCATGAGCAAGAGCTGCTTTGGCGAACGCCGCCGCATCTGCTCCTTCAACCCATGTCACATAACCCTGTGCATCAATAGAAACATACTGCGTCTGGGCTTTCAGCCAGACTGCCCAATCAGCATTCGCTTTGTAAGCATATGCTTTTGCATCCGTATTATAACTTTCCAGCACCAGAATCTGATAGGCGTTGTAGGTATGTCCTTCCACCGCATCATTAATGGTAATCGATCCGCTGTTATCATTTGTTCCCTGTGTCGCAGAGGCAACCGTTGACATTGAAAATACCATGATCATGGCCAGCAGCAGGCCGGCTAACTTTTTAAACATCTTCATATTTCTGTTATCCCTTCCATAAAATAATTACTGATAGAAACCTTTTCTTTTTCTGCATACAATTCCTGTGTACGCCAGTCCCATCAGGAGAATCCCTCCGAACACACAGGCAGTCGTGCCCGGCCCTCCGGTATTCGGAAGCCTGGGGGTACAGGTATTGGTGAAAATAACGATACTGTTCTTTCCAACCGGCGTCGTACCGGTCACCTCCGCAGACTGATTGGAATTTCCATTGTCGATGGTATTGCTGACTGAAAAGCCCTCTGCATTGGTTTCTTTAATGGTATAATGGGTCCCGTGCTGCAGGTAATCGATAATCACATACTCGTCTGCCTTGAGCTTGAAGGTGCCTTTTCCGTCGCTTAACAGCGAACTCTCAATGTGCTGGCCATCCGGAGTGTACCGGGCGATGGAGTAATCAGAACCCTGTGCCGATCCGTCATCCGACCAGATGCTGATATCAAAACTGAACTCTGTATTGGGATCCGCGTCGCCCACAACTTCCTTCTGAATCTTCAGCTGACCGTTCTGATAGGTCGGCGGCACAGAGGAAACCGACGGCAGTGTGAACTGCATGTAGCAGGTAGAGCCGGAAAGGCCTCGCTCGGTGTAGTAAAATTTCAGTGTATGTTTGCCCGCGTCACCTTTGGCGATATAGTCCCACAGATTTACATACGCCCCCACCGAACTGTGTACACCGCCGATGTCGCAGACAAGACGGCCGTCCAGAAATACCCACATATCGTCATCACCGAAGAAGTAATACTCCAGCGGACCCACATAGTCCTCCGTCAGTTCAAACTCGACACTGTACTGCATGCCGAACATGTTATTGTGAGCGAGACCGTCATCGCTGGTCGGGAAAAGTTTAACGCCATCAAAACCGGAATATTCTCCACGAGCATCATATTTACCGGTAAGACCATCCATGCCGGGTCTCCCGTCCATCGGCCAGAAGTTATTGGTCCAGATATGGGTATAAGGATCCTTTCCGGGAGTCTGAGGGTTGTTAAAGTATTCCAGCCCGTCCAGATCCGCTCCGTTTACCGAACTTAAGGTATAAGTATCGCCGGAACGATTAAATCCCAGAGACCAGTCGGTATAGGTACTCTTACCGGTTGCGGATCCGTCGTCGAAAAGATTCGGGGCGTCGACGCCACTTGCATATTGAATATGCCCCTCACTGTCCAGTCCGGTCACCAGACCGAAAGTACAGCCCTGCAATCCGCCGCCGGAATGGTTATACTGGTTGAGAGTATTGCCGTTCCAGGATTCATTGTGAAGTCCCGTTCCGCTGTTGGCATTTCCGAATGCCAGTTTAGCGCCGGAGCCGGTATAGTTGCTGCCGCTGTTGATACCGTGCGATCCGTTCGTTCCATCCCATGTTGTTTTACCGTCGTCTGTGATATCGTAGTCGTAGAACGTGGCCGCATTGTCATAAGCGCTTTCCGTCTGGTTGGCTACCAACCGGATGACCGTTCCCTCCTTGATGAGAATCGTGTTCGGCTCACTGGCCTTGTCCGGGTTGTTGGTGAAGTGGAGCTCCGTCGCTCCCACGATGCCCTTGTGTACCTCCCAGTCTTCCTCATTGGTACTCGACGCATCTTTTCCTTCCTTCAGCACCCACACCTCGTTAGCCGTATAGTTGCCGTTATCACGGAAAATGTTCACATAGGGTAAACTGGGCGCACTGAAGTAGTCATACTCATTGGCGGTGTAGAGCTCGGTGAGTTCCATATGGGTTCGGATCTCACGCTTGCCGTTGCCGGCATCAACAAGGTACAGACCTGTCGTCGGCGTATTGCCTCCATTGGTGGGAAGCTTTCCGCCCTGGTTATTCCCTCCGTTATCGGTATTGAGAATCTCCAGATATCCTCCATCGTCTCTGTCCGTCACTTCCAGGTTCGCGTAGTACTGCACCGTAAATGTCGGATTCAACGCGGTTCTGGTCACCACCTGCAGCATGGGGCTTGCGGCATTGAGCGCCACCGTCATGACCGGCATGGTTTCCTGTCCTTTTTCCACCATCACGCTGTCCAGTTCTTCCGTTTGTCCCTCGTGCTCCGTCACTGCGGTCAGCTCTACACCTGCCTGCGCTTCCTCCGCCGCATCGGACGCGGTCTCGATTTCATTGGCCGCCTGCTGCACCAGATCCGAAGGAGTAATCTCTGCCGTAATCTCGCAGCCGGAAACATCCAACGGCTGTCCGCCGTATGTAAAATTCAGATCCAGCACGGTAATATCAAGAATATCCTCTTCTTCGGATCCGTTCTCTCTGGCGAAGTTCTCCACCGCCTCATACTCCGGCTGACCATCCTGCTGCGGCACAGCCTCCAGTTCCAGTTCTCCTTCAGGAGCGGTCGGCTGCTCTTCTGCGGCAGGTTCTACGGACTCTGTCTCATCCTGCTGCCAGACAACTTCCGTCTCACCTTTCACCGTAATTTCTGCTGAGAAAATATCATTCTCATAGGAAAGTGTTTCATCCAGACTGACCGTTTGGGCTGCTGCATCTGCCGGATTCTGCTCCTTTTTTCCCTGATCGCCCACCGGATTCTGTTCCGAATTTTCCTGACCGTCCGGTGTGTCCGTGCTTTCGCCTTCCTCCTGGTCTGTGATCTCCGGTTCATCGGGAATCGTGTTCACCGGTCCGTTTCCGGTTTCTTCCGTGCCTTCCTGTTCCGGAGTTTCCTGCTGCCCGGATGAGTCTCCCGGCTCTCCCGGTATGTTTCCATCCGCTTCCTCTGTGCCATTACCACAGATCAGGCTGCCTTCCCCGTCATAACATTCCTTCGTATGGATGTGGGAAGTTTCCTCCCCTCCGCTGGATATCTCTTCCTGAGGCGCCGGTGTGGGCGTCCCGGAGACCTCCGCCGAAGGAGTGATTTCCGGCAAATTTTCCTGCGCAGGCGTTTCTTCCTGTGCGCCCTTTGCCTCGGCCAGAAATTCCGAAGGATACGCGGTACCCAGCAACGCTGCCGCGGCCAGACAGGCAATCGCTTTTTTCCACCGGGAACTTCTTCCGCAGGTGCGGGCCCTGCGTCCGGCCCTGTTCAGATTTTTATTCTTCATGAATCTTTACCAACCTCCCTGCCTCAATATTCCCCGCCGTCCGGATCCACTGGGATAACCGCACGACAGGCGCTCATACCACATAATTTCTATTATGTAGTATGAAAAGGCGGCCGACATTTGCCTCCGGCGGAAAACCGCAGATAAATCAAAGAAATATGGGATGACAAAGCACCCCAAAAAAGAAAAGCCCTCCGCATTTTTCAGTGGAAAAATCCGGAAGGTTTTCTTGTCCTGCTCTTTTATTCTGTTTTCTCAAAAAAGAATTTGAATTGTCAGATATTTCTTTGCGTTTTTCCTGGAAGGCGGACCCTTTTTTCTTCTGGGAAATGCACGGAAAACTTGATTTTTTCATTTCCCCGTGGTAAAATTTCATATGTAAATTTAAAGAAGACGGCAATAAGCAGATTTTTACTACATAATAGAAATTATGTAGTTTTTTTATGCTCTTTTACACCACCAATCCCAGACATTCTATTTTTTTCCGGTGTTCAGTGCCTGTGCTGACAATATAGATCCGGGTGGTATTGATGCTGCTGTGGCCAAGAATATCGGCCAGACGGGCGATGTCTTTTTCAATTCCATAAAAAGTGCGGGCGAACAGCTTCCGGAGATTATGAGGAAAAATTTTGCTTTCCTTTACACCTGCTTCCCGGCACAGGCCTTTCATCTGCGCCCAGATATTGCTGCGATTCACCGGATTTCCCCTGCGGGTGACAAAAATCATGCCGGAAGCAATCCCTTCTTTTTCCACATAGGCCAGCAGCCGTCTGCACAGCAGGCCTGGCAGCAGTATCGTCCGGTTCTTCCCTTTGCAGGAGACAGTGATTTCTCCTCTTCTTGCCGCCTCCACAGTAAAATATTTCAGTTCTGAAATCCGGATGCCGGTACCGCAGATGGCTTGCAGGATCAGATGCAGCCGCGGATGTCTGGCAGAAGCCTCCAGAAGGCGAAAATATTCCTCCCTGGTCAGTTCTTTTTCCTCCGCACAGTAAATCTCCCGCTGCATTTTCAGGGCTTTTACACGACAGTCTTCCCACCCGAGAAATCCCAGAAGGCTGTTGATACTGGCCAGCATGGAATTGACAGACCGTACCGCGTAAGATTTTTCTATCAGATACTCTTTATATTGAATCACCAGGGCCTTTGTCACGACTTTCTCTCCTGCATAAACCAGAAATGCCCGTGCGTCCCGGAGATATTTTTCCACGGTTGCTTTACTTTTTTCATCTTCCTGCAGGTAATTCCTGAATTTACCGATATCTGTTTGTGTCAGAATTCTCAGTTCCATTTTTTATTTCCTCCGTCTTATAATTGGTCAGTTATAGTATACCCGATTATAAGAAGAGGCTTTCAAAAAAAGCCGCCCCGGTAATTCGGGACGGCTCATTCAGAACCATTTACTCCAGATTTGCAATCATTTCTTCCAGCTTCTGCACAAACATACCAACAAAGTATCCGTCGATCAGCCGGTGATTCACATCCAGCGTCATATTGATGAGATATCTGCCGTCATGCTCCGTGTATTTTCCCCACACCAGAATCGGCGCGGTATCATCCTTCAGCTTTGGATCGCTGTAATCCCGCTCATTGGAGCACATGGTGATGTCAGCCCATGGAATACAGGAATAAATGATCTTTGGCTCTCCGGACCGGTCCATCGCCTCCGGAGTCTGCGGATGCTCCATGCTCTCCCTGCGGGCAGCGGCGGCAAATTCCGCGATATCCCCTTCGCACGGAAGGGTTACCATATGAAACTCCGTGGCTCCCTTTTTCAGGTCCGTAAAGCAGGGTACCCGCCGGTCGACTCTGTACACCCTGTTATCCTCAATCTCCAGAAGAAATTCGTCGATGGAGTTCAGCGACTGCGTACACAGATAAATCAGGGAATAATAGAATGAAATATGATGCTCCCTTGTAAAACGCAGCAAATTTGTGATGTCAATGTTAAAAGCAACGCAGTAATGGGGTGTCGATATCTTTGAGTAATATGCAAAATGCTGCTTTCTGCTCCAATTGTTAACGTCAATCTCTTTTCTCATATCATCCGTCCTCCGTGAAAATTCATTTCCCGGTCAACACCCATCTGCCGTCAGAAGGTACGGAAATCTTTTCCCCAAAGCGGTGCGGCAAAAATCAGTCTTCATCCAGCTTCAGCACACTCATAAACGCCTTCTGCGGGATCTCCACATTTCCCACCTGGCGCATCCGCTTCTTACCTTCCTTCTGTTTCTCCAGAAGTTTCTTCTTTCTGGAGATATCGCCGCCGTAGCACTTGGCCAGCACGTCTTTTCTCATGGCCCGCACCGTCTCCCTGGCGATGATCTTTCCGCCCACGGCCGCCTGGATGGGGATCTCGAACAGCTGACGCGGAATCTCCTCCTTCAGCTTCTCGCACATCTTCCGTCCCCGCTCGTAAGCCGAATCCGCGAATACGATAAAGGACAGCGCATCCACCTCTTCCTTATTTACAAGGATATCCAGCTTCACCAGATTGCTCCGCTCATAGCCCAGCATCTCGTAGTCAAAGGAGGCGTAACCTCTGGACCGGGACTTGAGGGCGTCGAAGAAATCGTAGATAATCTCGTTCAGCGGCAGATGATAGGTCAGCAGCGCGCGGGTGGTTTCCATGTACTCCATGCCCTGATACTGGCCTCTCCGCTCCTGGCACAGATCCATGATAGGCCCGATAAATTCCGTGGTCACCATGATCTCCGCCTTCACCATGGGCTCCTCCATGTAGTCGATCTCGGAAGGATCCGGCAGATTGGAGGGATTGGTCAGATCCATCACTTCCCCGTTGGTCTTATGCACTTTGTAGATAACGCCGGGAGCCGTTGTCACCAGATCCAGGTTATACTCCCGCTCCAGCCGCTCCTGAACGATTTCCAGGTGCAGAAGTCCCAGAAATCCGCACCGGAAGCCAAAGCCCAGCGCCGCCGAGGTCTCCGGCTCATAAAACAGGGAAGCGTCGTTTAACTGCAGCTTCTCCAGCGCGTCCCGCAGGTCTCCGTATTTGGCGCCGTCCGCCGGATACACGCCGCAGTAAACCATGGGATTTACCTTCTTGTAACCGGGCAGCGGTTTTTCGCAGGGACGCTTGTTGTCCGTCACCGTATCGCCCACCCGGGTATCCTTCACATTCTTGATGCTGGCGGTAAAATAGCCCACCATACCGGCGGGAAGCTCCTCGCAGGGGATAAACTGTCCCGCGCCGAAGTAGCCCACTTCCACCACCTCTTCCACCGCGCCGGTGGCCATCATCCGCACCTGTGTTCCCTTGCGGATGGTTCCCTCCTTGATCCGGCAGAACACGATCACCCCCTTATAGGAATCGTATACCGAATCGAAAATCAGGGCCTGCAGCGGCGCCTCGGGATCTCCCTGGGGCGCCGGGATCTTCTCCACGATCTGCTCCAGCACCTGGTCAATATTAATACCCATTTTGGCGGAAATCCGCGGAGCGTCCTCCGCCTCAATGCCAATCACATCTTCGATCTCGCTGATCACCCGCTCCGGCTCCGCGCTGGGAAGGTCAATCTTGTTGATCACCGGAAATACATCCAGGTCATGATCCAGCGCCAGATACACGTTGGCCAGGGTCTGTGCCTCAATCCCCTGGGCGGCGTCCACCACCAGGATGGCTCCGTCGCAGGCCGCCAGGCTCCGGGAAACTTCATAATTAAAGTCCACATGCCCCGGGGTGTCGATCAGGTTGAAAATATACTCCTCCCCGTCTTTCGCCTTATAGATGGTACGCACCGCCTGGGCTTTGATGGTGATGCCCCGCTCCCGCTCCAGATCCATGTTGTCCAGCACCTGGGACTGCATCTCCCGCTCTGTCAAAAGCCCGGTCTGCTCGATAATCCGGTCCGCCAGCGTGGATTTTCCGTGATCAATATGTGCGATAATACAGAAATTACGAATCTTGCTCTGGTCGATAGCTGCCACTTTCGTTCCTCCTGACTATTTCTTGGTATATTTCAGCCACTCTCCGGTTTATCGGTTCCGCAGCTGCTTTTTTGGCCCGGCAGCGCCGAATGCCTCTTGAACTTCAAAAAAGCAGGACAATTTCCCGCTAACGCTCATTGTAACACAGATGAACCGGATTTGTCATTCTCCTTTTAGTACTTTATTTAAAATCACACTAAACGGCTCCATGGCATTCATGGCCTCCTGTACCGTATTGGTCTGGGCGCCCACCTCCAGAAGAATTGATCGGGGTCTCATATGCAGATTATAACGATAGCCCTTCAGATAAATACATCTGGTAAACTTGGGATAGTATCTGGCTGCCATATAAGAGAGCTGAAAAGAAAATGCCAGATTGTCGGCAATATACGGATTCGGCAGCGAATCCAGCGTTCCATTATTCACCGTATAGCTGAGTCCGTTGAAATACATCACCTGAGCGGTGGGCTTGCCGTTGATTTCTGTGACCAAGCGGGTATCCTCAGGCACCCCGTCCCGGTGCAGATCGATGACCACCTCAATGGAAGGATTTTCATCCAGCACCTGCTGCACCACCGGCTGAGCATAGTTATAGGCGGCGCTGCGGTCGATCTGGCCGTCCACCACATCAAAGGTGTTTTTCAGGTGAATCACATTATAGCCAAATACGTCCCGCAGAATGGACTCCAGATAATTTCCCACGCCGATAACGCTGGTATTTTCGTCCCCTTCCACAGAATCTGCAAACCCTTCCTGGGAGTGGGTGTGATAAATCAGGATCTGAGGACTGGCGTTGTCCCCTGTGATTTTCAGATCATCATTCAAAAGCTGGTCAGCGCTCATCTGACTGCTGTCGATGGTGGTATTGGGATCCACCACAAAGAAATTATTCAGCAGGTAATTAAAATCACTGAGCTGTTCCATGGACAGATCCTTGACCGGCGAGGTTTCCACCGCCGTCGTCCAGGCCGGCATCTCTCTGCCGTCCGCCGCCGTTTCCCCTTCTGAAGAATTTTCTCCCGCAGCGTCTTCCCCGGATGCTCCTCCCGACTCCCCGCCGGAAGTCTCCTCTCCTGCCTCCTCTGTCCCGGCAGACTCGTTGGAACCGGCATCCTCCCCCTCCTGTCCGGAGGTATCCGGTGTTTCGGAGTCGGAAGATGCCTCCGGGCCGGATGTTTCCCCTGCCGTTTCCCCCTCGGTTTTCTCATCCCGGGCAGCCTGATTTTCCTCTTCCACCGCCTGGCCCTGATTTTCCGCCAGAATCCGGTCTGTGATGGTATCGCCGTTTTTCGCAATGATATCGTGTCTGGTGCTCTCATCCTCCACCACAGGTTCCACGGTTTCCTGTTCCTTTAAATATGTAAAAAGGGGAAAATGTTCTTCCACATTTTCCCATATACCGGCCAGAAGGAACTGACTTTCCTCTCCTTCCTGGTAAAGACAGCCCGGCAGCCAGCTGCGTACCGCCGCTTCCCCTACGGTCTGATATGCCTGCTCCATCAGTTTTTCCGCCTGGCTGGAGGGATGATCCCGAAGTGCCATATACCCTCTTCCGGCCAGATACCCCGCCAGGCAAACTGCCGCCGCCCAGAGTACGTCCCGGATAATTCTGTCCATTTTCCCCATACTTTTTCTCTCCTCTGAAGGGATGTCCTGTTTTCGCCCTGTCTGCCGGGTGTATTCCTGCTCCTGTCCGGCGCCATCACAGGAAGTCGTCCCACACCTGATATAAGAGTATATGAGAAGCCCTGTCCGTTTATGCTTCCTCCGTTTTTTCCCCGTTCAATGCGATATTGATAGCCTCCGAAATAGTAAAACTCAGCAGTTTCAGGGTTTCATCCACATCCTTGGGCGTCACAAACATGCTGTGAAGGCTGGGCGTCACCACTTCCCCCAGAAATTCTTCCAGCTCTGATTCCTCCAGATTTTCCAACACCTCCGCAATGGCGTCATGGACAATGGTAGCCGCATCCACCACGGTGGGAACGCCCAGTCCGATCACCGGTACGCCCAGAGTTTCTTCACTGAGTCCGTTTCGGAAATTGAAAACGCCGGAGCCGGGGCTGATCCCTGTATCCGTCAGCTGAATCGTACAGTTGAGGCGTCTGGTACTGCGGGCTGCCAGCGCGTCTATGGCAATCACCACATCCGGGCGGGTTTCCTCCACCACGCCGCGGATAATCTCCGTGGTCTCCATTCCCGTCTGAGCCATCACCCCCGGCACCAGACTGCTGACCAGATGCACCCGTTCTTCCCCCATTCCGGAAGTGCCGTATTCTTTCACAATATGGCGGGTAATCTTCAGATTCTGTACCACCCGCGGTCCCAGGGCATCCGGAGTAATCTCCCGGTTTCCCAGCCCCACCACCAGAACAGATTTTTCCCGGTCCAGTCTCAGGAGTTTCTTCAAATGGCGGGCCAGCTCCAGAGAAATCTCCCGGTGATAATTTTCATCCGGCACCACCAGATTCGGCGCCTCCATGGTAATATAGGTACCACAGGGTTTTTCCATGGTTCTGGCCCCCTGCTCGGTCTCAATTTTCACCACGGTGGTCTTCAAATCTCTGTTTTCCTGATAAGATTCACGAATGCTCACCCCCTCAATTTCCACATTGTCTTTTTCAAACTTTTCTCTGCTCTCCACGGCAAGATCAGTGCGCACCCGATACGTTCCCAGCATTTTCAATCTCCTTTCGGTTTTCCACAGGCCTTTGAGGCTTTTTCCATAGTTTTCCCCACGCGTACTGTTTTATACACCGGAAAACAGGTGCCGTCCCGCCAGGCACCGCCGCGGGGAACCTGAAAAACATCGAAATAATCTTGAGTTTCCGCGAATTGCAATAAAAAGATGAGTATGTCTTCCCGAAGTACCAATCTGCCGTTTTTTTGAGAGTTCTAGAATGGCAGTGCCAAGAATAGAGGCACTTTAATAAGCCCCGCCGGAACCGG
>DVIN01000020.1 GCA_018711275.1 Candidatus Pullilachnospira intestinigallinarum | reverse complement strand
GAAGATTTCCGCAGGCGCAGGCTTCATCGTAGCCCTGACCGGCGAGATCATGACGATGCCCGGACTGCCGAAGGTACCGGCTGCCGAGAAGATCGACGTGGACGAGAACGGAAAGATCACCGGTCTGTTCTAATAATAATGGAAAATACGCGCTGCGGACATTCCATTATCATTTATCACTGAGCTCTCCGCCCGGCATTTTGCCGGACGATGAAGCCCATAGAGAAAGAGGAGAGTTTTCCCTGGTCAGGGGCTCTCCTCTTTTATTACTTTTTTTCTTTTACAAGCTCAATGGCTTCTTTTCCTGTCATATGTTCCACGGTCATTTCCAGCACGCACAGCGCCTTCCATTCCTGCCGGATTTCTTTATCCCGACTTTCCCGGGACCCATGGGGAGCGTATCTGTCCGCCAGTTTTTCGATGGCCGCTCTTTTCTCCCCCTCCTCTTCCAGAATCCGGATCTTTCCGAACAGAATTACACTGCGGAAATAGGTGGTATATTTTTCCGGAACCACCTGATCCTGATCAATCACACAGAAAGACGCTTTGGGGCATCTTCGGACAGCATCCAGTTTGTGTCCTGACCGGGCGCTGTGAAAATACAGCTTGCCCCCATCGTAAACATAGCTGATGGGAACCGCATAAGGATAGCCTTCATCCCCCAGAAGGGCCAGAACCCCCGAGGTTCCCCGATTCAAAACAACCGTGCATGCTTCCGCGGACAACTCCTGACGATTTCTTCTCATCTTACGAAACATCTGTAAACCTCCTGTTATTTCCTGCCGGGCAGAAAAAAACGCCTGCGTCCCATTCTTTCAAAGGCCTAACAGAATGGGACCAGGCGTTACCCGGCGGTAATTTTCTATAATATAGCAACTTCCCCGGAAAAAGTCAACCGTTTTTTCAGTGAATCTTCACCACTGCTTTCACAATATCCGCTTTGTTCTTCACGCTGGAATCCATGGCGTTCTGAATATCGTCCAGATCAAATACATTGGTGACAATCCCCTTCAGATTTACCTTGCCCTGGGATACGGCCTCGATGGCCAGCGGGTAAATGTGGCGATAACGGAATACCGATTTGAACGTCAGCTCCTTATCCAGAACCTTGCTCATGGGAAGCGTCATCTCCCCGGTTTTGCTGTAGCCCACCAGCACGATGTTGGAACCTTTTTTCACCACATCGATGGCCTGACGGGTGGTGATCTCAGTGCCGGCCGTCTCGATGGCCAGATCACAGCCTGCGCCGCCGGTCAGCTGGCGGATTCTCTCTGCCACATCTTCCTTTGCCCCGTTGATCACAGCCGTCGCTCCCAGTTCCATGGCTTTCTCCAGGCGCTTGTCCATGATGTCCACCACATAGGCATTGGATACACCGCGGGCTTTCAGCGCCATCATGCTCACCAGACCGATGCATCCCGAACCAAACACCACGGCCTTCTGTCCTGCATGGGAATCCCCCTGAATGGCCGCGTGAAATCCCACTGCCAACGGCTCGATCAGCGCGCCTTCCATGGTGCTCACATTGTCCGGAAGCTTAAAGCACAGATCCGCTTCGTGGGCCACATACTCCTGAAACACACCGTCCACCGGCGGAGTGGCAAAGAAAATCACATCGGGACACAGATTATATTTTCCGGTTTTGCAGAACTCGCAATGGCCGCAGGTTTTTCCCGGTTCCAGCGCCACCCGGTCTCCCACCTTCAGGTGCTTTACATCTTTTCCCACTTCCACCACAACGCCGCCGGGCTCATGCCCCAGAACGAAGGGAGGCTCCACCACTTTATCCCCGATGGCGCCCGTCTCATAATAGTGCATATCCGATCCGCAGATTCCCACATAATCCAGCTTTACCAGAACCTCATCATCCTTGGGCTGAGGAATGGGACGCTCCTCAAATCCCATCTTTCCGATTCCCAGCATCACCGCCACTTTCATTGTACCTTCCATATCCGTACCTCCCGTAAACTTTTATAAAGTATTTTATCTAAGTGGTATTATCCCACGTTTCCCTCTGTCTGTCAACGGTTCTCAGAAATTTTCCCAGAAATCTTCCATCAGTTGTCTGGCCGTTCCCATGGCTGCCGCTTCTTTTCCCCGTTTTCCAAAACGCAGATAGGAGGCATCCTGGTCAAACCGGTTCCACCGGCACATTTTTTCAGTCAGTTGTTCCCGATATTCCTCCAGACAGCTTCCCAGGTAACCTCCCAGCACGATATCACAGTCATAGGCCATCCGCAGGTTGGTGACCGCCAAAGCCAGATAATACAGATAATTTTCCCAGTCCTCTGCCGCCCGGGGATCGCCGGCCTTCAGCCGCCCCAGAAATTCTTCCGGCTGATCCGCTTCTGTGCCGCACAGAGCCCGCACCGAACAGTAAGCGTCCATGCAGCCGTCCTTTCCACAGTAGCAGTTTTTTCCTTCCGGAACCAGCACCATATGTCCAAATTCCCCCGCCCGGAAATGATCTCCCATACAGATGGCTCCTTCCCGGTAAATGGCGCCTCCCACCGTGTTGCTGAGAGACAGGTAGACTGCGTCCCGCTCTTCCCCGTGCAGCTCTCCGTAAGCCGCGCTGTTGGCATCGTTCCAGAACCGGACCGGCCAGGGAATCCGGGCGGCCGCAGGTGCCAGATCCACCTGCTCCATCCGCAGAACATGGGACCGCAGAATCATCTGCCGTTTCTGGTCCACGATACAGGGCAGAGAAATTCCCACCCCCAGAAGCCGCTGCCCGTCCACGGATTCGTCCGCCAGCAGCCCGGCGATCTCTTCTGCCAGTCCGTCCCAGTATGCCTCATCCCCGGTAAACGGTCTGCGGATCCTCCGGACAGCCTGTTTCTGCCCCCTTCCGTCCATCAGTAAAAGGCACTGATGATTTTCCGTGATATCCGCGCCCACCGCATAATGGTAATTGCGGCAGATGGCAATCTGCTTTGCCTTTCTTCCTCCTGTGGAATGGTATTCTCCCGCCTCCTCGGCAATTCCATCCTCCACCAGCGTCCGCACGCACTGCAGAACCGTGGGCATACTGATTGCCAGTTCTCTGCTGATCTCCTGTTTGGAGGTAACACCCTGATGATAAATATAGGATGCGATACGTTCTCTGCTGCCTTTTCTGTTCATCTTTTCCCCTTCTGCGGCAGTTCCATAACCCGAACCGGCCGCCATGCACTCCGATTTTTCCGTAACGGTTTCATCTGATACTATCATACACCCAAAGCGGTATCGACGCCAGAAAAAAGAGCGCAAATGTCAGGCGCATTTGTTGCAGAATACCTCTTTTTTCGCTATAATTTAGGCAGAATATCTACATAAACAGGAGGTTATCCATGAAGAAATTTTATTCAGCCTTCATCCGTCCGCATCAGCGTCTTCTGTTCACCGGACTGCTGGTGCTTTTCACTGTGGCGCGCGTGCTTCTGTTTCTGCGGACGCCCCTAAGCGGACTGGCGGACGGCGGAAGCGATGACTGGAATCTGCTGCAGCACGCCTGGCAGCTGGGACAAGGCGGATGGCTGGGCCCTTACGATGATTTCACCTTATCTCTGGGGATTGCTTATCCCGTCTTTGTACTGATCTGCAATGCCCTGTGCATCCCTGTGATGCTGGCGGTGGCCGCACTGTACATCGGAAGCATCCTCTGCTTTCTCACGGTGTGGAAGCCCCTCTTTCCCTCCCGGCTTCTTCGGGGCATTCTGTATCTGTTTCTGCTGTACTCTCCGGTGATGTTCACGGAAGCCACCGCGCAGCGGGCCTGGGATCAGACATTGGTTCCTTCTCTTGTACTGCTGATGCTGGCACTGGCCATGGGTCTTTACCGGAACCGTAAAAAAAAGATCCTTCCCTGGTCTGTGGGACTTGGGCTTGTATTTGCCGCCTTCTGGTTTCTGCGTTCCAACGGCTGGTGGGCGCTGCCCCTGCTGGTGGTATTTCTGGTTTATACGGCGCTGACACTGTTTCGTGAAAAGACGTCCCGGGCCGGACTGCGAACCGCTTTCCTGGCGCTTCCTCTGGTGATCACCCTGGTGGCCGGGCTGGGGATTTCCCTGCTGAATCTCCATTATTACCAGCGTTTTGCCGCTTTTGTACAGTCGGATGCCACACAGGAGACGGAATCCCCCACCGCCGGGGAAACCCTGCGGGAAACGCTGGTCACCACCCTGGGGCTGGCCTCCGGCCAAAACGCATGGACAGAGGCCTACAGCGGCCACGGCGATACGGATCAGCTTCGTTTCATGGAAAGCATGACCGGCAGCTCCGTCATCTACCCGAATCCGGAACCTCTGACGGTCACCGGATGGGCCTTCCCCACCGACGAGCAGGATAACCTGGAGGTGACTGTCACCGATAAAAACGGCGTTCCCGTGGCTTACGCCACCTACGAAAACAGCGAGGATGTGTTTATGGCCTATCCGGAATATCCCTCTTCCCGGGTCTGCCGGTTCACCATCACGGCTCCGGTGACCGATATGGAGGATTACTATCTGACCATCTTCCTCAACGGCGAATCCCAGGACAGCTATCCGCTGGCTTATCAGGCCATCGAAGAGTGGGATTATTATCTGTTTGTGGAAGACGCCAAGATGCTTCTGGATCCGGTACAGTTCACTTCCGGAAATGCCATCCTGGCAGGCCAGGCCTTCATTCTCCTGTATCGAATCGCCGTGATTCCGCTGGCCATCCTGACTGTGGCCGGATGTATCTTTCTGGCCGTGCGGTCTTTCGGAAAGTCCCACGTCCCCGGCGCCGGAAAACAGGTGCTTTTCCTGAGCGGCTGCGGCGTCACCATCCTTCTGGGGATCTTCCTGAGCTGTCTGGAATATACCGGCACCGGAAGAAATCCCTCCGATTTCTGTTCCGGCCCCTGGATTCTCATGCAGGTATTTCTGATCTGCGGCATCTGCTGGGGCGCGGGGGCGCTTCCCGGAAAATTCGCAGTGAAAAAGCGTTCTCCGAAGAAACAGAGAAAGTGAAAATGGTTCTATAAAAAATCGAGACAGAGTCAACAGACTCTGTCTCGATTTTTTTACTCCGCAAACCTTCTTATTTCACACTGTCCACGAACCGCAGGAATGCCTGACGCCCTTCCTCTGTACATTTGTACACACCGGCATGCTCCAGAACCTTCATAAACACGATGCCGATCTCTTTTTTCAGGATCTCTTCCACATTGTCCGCGGTGAACGTGTACGTCTTTTTCAGTTCGTCCGCCCAGTCCGCATGTTTCGCCAGCGCCTCATCCTTTCTCAGATCCTCTCCGGCCACAATCGCCCGGCACAGACCCTCGATCTCACCTTTCAGGCGGGCCGGCAGCACTGCCAGGCCCATCACCTCAATCAGACCGATATTTTCCTTCTTGATGTGATGCAGCTCCGCATGGGGATGGTACACGCCCAGGGGATGTTCTTTGGTGGTAATATTATTCCGCAGTACCAGATCCAGCTCATACTGATCGCCCCGCTTTCTGGCAATGGGGGTGATGGTGTTGTGAGGTTCCCCGTCCGTCTCGGCAAAGATAAAAGCTGCCTCATCGGTATAACCTCTCCAGGCCGTAAGAATCTTGTCCGCCAGCTCGATGAGCCGCTCCGTATCCGGTCCGCTGATGCGGATCACGGACATGGGCCATTTGACGATTCCCGCCTTCACATCCTCAAAGCCGGCGAAGGAAATCTCCCGTTCCACCGGAGCCTTTGCCATGGCGAACTCATAATGGCCGCCCTGGAAATGGTCGTGGCTCAGGATGGACCCACCCACGATGGGAAGATCCGCGTTGGAGCCCACAAAGTAATGGGGGAACTGCTTCACAAAATCGAACAGCTTGGCAAAGGTGGCCCGCTCAATCTTCATGGGCACATGCTGTGAGTTAAATACGATGCAGTGCTCATTGTAATACACATAGGGAGAATACTGGAAGCCCCAGGGACTGCCGTTGATGGTCACGGGAATAATCCGGTGATTCTCCCGGGCCGGATGGTCCAGTCTTCCGGCATAGCCCTCGTTCTCCATGCACAGCTGACATTTGGGGTAAGCGGTCTGTTTGGCCAGCTTGGCCGCCGCGATAGCCTTGGGATCCTTCTCCGGCTTGGACAGATTGATGGTGATATCCAGATCCCCGTACTGGGTGGGCGCCACCCATTTCATGTCCTTACGAATACGGTATCTGCGAATATAATCCGTATCCTGGCTGAATTTGTAATAAGCGTCCGTGGCTTTCACCGGATCTTCACGGTAATCCTTCCAGAATTTTTCGATCACATGGGACGGCCGGTCCACCAGAAGCCCCATCACCTTCGTATCAAACAGATCCCGATAGCCAATGGTGTTTTCCTCCATCAGACCGTTTTCATAGGCATAGTCACAGATCCCGGAAAGAATGTTCTCCAGCTGATCCACCACTGTTTTATCTTTTCCGTCAAAATCCATCACCTGCGCCAGCGCTTCATCGCTGATGGCGTCAATTTTCAGAAGTTCCAGTACATGGTTTACCGTATACCGCTTGTCCTCCTCGCCGATCAGACCGGTGGCCAGTCCATACTGCACCAGTTTCACAATACTGTTTTCAATCATACGTTTTCCTTCCTTTCCTTTTTCAGGATCACGGTTTCCCATTTTCCGATGGTTCCGTCATAAGAGCCAAACCACACAGGATATTCCTCCACAGGAAGGCGGATCTCCACCGGCTTCCGGTTGAAATTCTGCACAATCAGATATACCGCCTTCTCCGATTCCCGGGTGGTGATCTCCACGCCGCAGGGAATATGGGTTACTGTTCGCTTCACCCCTGCTTCGGCCGCAAGCTTCCGGTACAGTTCATTATAAAATTCCTGCTGAAAATCCGCACAGATATAGTACGCCTTTCCTTTTCCGAACGTGTTGCAGGTCAGCGCGGGCATTCCCTTATAAAAATCCTCCCCGTAGGTCATCAGCACCCGGGCAGTGGTGGTTTTCACCAGATCGCAGAGATTGGTACAGCGGTAAGATTCCGCCATGTGCAGGGAATTGCCCCTGCAGGGAATTCCCACATTGCTCTCCCCGTCGTACAGCGCGTCGATCTCCGTGCTGCGCAGTCCCATCACGTCCATAAGACCGGCCGGTGTTCCACCCAGGAAACACAGATCCGTTTCATCCACAATGCCGGACCAGTAAGTCATCACAAAAGTTCCGCCATGTTCCACAAACTGCTTCACCTTCTGCTCAAATCCGGCCCGGAACATATACAGCATGGGAGCCGCCACGATCTGATAGCCTTCCAGATCCTGTTCCATGTCGATCATATCCACATCCAGCCCCAGACGGCGGAAGGCATAATAAGATTTTTCCACAGTTTCCTTATAATGCATGCCCGCATTTCTCGGTCCCTGCGCATCCTCCAGCGCCCAGCGGCTTTCCCAGTCAAAGATCACCGCCACCTTTGCCGGCGTATGGGAACCGGCCATCTCCTGCAGCTTTTCCAGAGACTCGCCCACCTGTGTCACCTCGGCAAAGGTCCTGGTGTCATCTCCTCCGTAATGATCGATCACCGCGCCGTGAAATTTCTCACTGGATCCCCGGCTTTTGCGAAGCTGAAAGTACTGGATACTGTCAGATCCGTGAGCTATCGCCTGCAGGGAAGCGGCGTGAAGCATACCCGGACGTTTCAGCTTACTGACCGGCTGCCAGTTGGTGGCACCCGGGCAACATTCCATCAGCAGGAACGGCCGTTTCTGAATACTTCTCATGATATCATGCTGCATACCGTCGTCCATGGCTGTCAGATACTCTTCCTTTTTATGCCATTGTGGATAATTATCCCACGATACAATATCTATAATATCCGCAAATTTGTGATAATTCAACCCCTGGAAATCATACATCATGTTGATGGTCGCGGGTTTATCGGATCCTCCGTCCCGGATGGCCTGAATCTCATGCTTTACAAAATCCACCGTCCGGTCCGTTACAAACCGCTTCCAGTCCAGATTCAGCCCATGCACTGCCATCTCTCCCCTGGGAGAAGGACTTTCAATCTGATCAAAACTGTTGTAGGTATGGCTCCAGAAGGTGGTGGCCCAGGCTTTATTGAGCCTGTCGATGGTCTGATATTTTTCTTTGAGCCACTGACGGAATGCCTCCTGGCACAGCGGACAGTGGCACTCACCGCCATACTCATTGGAAACATGCCAGGCGATCACGCCGGGATGATTACCAAACTTTTCCGACAGCTTTTTATCAATGATCCGCACCTTTTCCCGGTAAACAGGAGAGGTATAGCAGTGATTATGTCTGGCTCCAAACAGATTCCTCGTCCGGTCCGGCGCCACCCGGAGTACCTCCGGATATTTGTCCGCCATCCACTTGGGACGGGCTCCCGATGGAGTTGCCAGCATGGTGGAAATTCCATTTTCATACAGACGATTGATAATTTCCTCCATCCACGCGAAATCAAATACGCCTTCTTCCGGTTCCAGCTTTGCCCAGGAAAAAATTCCCAGAGATACTTCATTGATTTTTGCCTTTTTAAAATATTCAATATCCTTCTCCAGAATTTCCGGCATATCCAGCCACTGTTCCGGATTGTAATCACCGCCGTGAATCATTTTTCCAAAAGTTACTTCCTGTCTCATCTTCTTCCTCCGTCTGCCGCATCAGATTCCTGCCCTGGCAGGTTCTCTGTTGGCATTCCTATAGAAAAAGCCGCATCGGACGCCCGTGCCGGCGTTCCGGTGCGGCATTCTCATTCACTGTTCATCTGTTATATCGTATCTTTGAAGCTCACCTGGAACCGCATTAAAAGCCGATTCCCTCTTCCGGCCGCCAGATCTCTCAGAGAAAGCACCGGCTCTGGTCAGATTCCGCGGAAACGGAAAGTAAACTCCATGGGTTTGGAGACATCCAGCAGATACTCCGGATGGGTTCTGGATCCCCAGCTGTCATCCCCCGCAATACCCATCTGCTGCGCGGCCACCCGAACCACCGTATAATGTACCGGCGGAAGTTCGAATTCATGTCTGGCGTTTTCCACCTCATGGGGCGTCCAGGGCAATGCGGAGAATTCCATGTTGTCTCCCTCAAATCTCATGCCGCGGCCCTTCTGATCCGTCACCTGGGCCCAGCGGACGCCGATTTTGTTTCCACATTCCTGGGGATTCAGGTATTTCGCCATGTTATCGGCCACTTTCTTCCGGTAAATTCCCAGCTTCGCTCCCTGGCAGCGGTCTGTATAGGTCTCTTCCGGTCCCAGGCCATACCAGGTCACATTTTCATAATCCGCATCGAATTTGAACATCACGCCGAACTCCGGCATATCGCCCAGTTCCTTCACCGGATCATAGGAAAGAGTGGTCTCAACAGTTCCATCCCCAAACACCCGATACGTCAGCTGACATTCGGCTGCCGGCGTCGTCGGCATAAAATAGGTATAAGTAATCCGGGCACAGTTTTCTTCCACCTCCAGTCTTGGCGGCTCCATGTCCGGGAACGGGCGGTCTCCCGCCGGTTTCTTATGGGACAGATACATGCTGGCCAGTTTCCACTGTCCATAACGCATGGGCATCAGATTTCCCTCATCATTGTCGGTGGGGGCTCTCCAGAAGTTAGGCTTCGGAATCATCTTGATCATCTCCACCCCGCCGTAACGGTAGGATACCAGACCGCCGTTCAGATAAGAGAACATGGCCTCGAAGTTTTCTCCCCGCACGCCGATGTTGTGGATGCTGTTGATCACCTCAAACGGTGCCCGGCAGGCAGGTTTTTCAGCCTCCACCCGGTAAACAGTCTGTCCAAAGGCCACCTCGTATCCTTTTTCCGCCCAGAGAGTATCTTCTTTCAGCAGGAAAGAAACCGTCACCGTGTACTCTCCGGGAAGCGTGGCTGCTTCAAAGGGCAGCGGGTAGGTCTTTTGAGAAAGGGGCGCCACACAGGTACTCAGCACGGCCTTTTTCACCGGCTCTCCGTTTTTCGCCAATGTAACCACACAGTCAAAGGTATCCGTACCCACAAACAGATTCTTGTTGATTACCGTCACCTGATCCTTCTCCACCTGCGCGGTAATGTTCTGATAATTGAACTTCACCTCCTGCATCTTGGGGGAGGGTTCTCTGTCCCCTCCATAAGCGATACCGTTGCCGCTGAAGTTATAATCACAGGGCCGGTCATCGAAATCTCCGCCATAGGCAAGATACTCTTTTCCGTACCGGTCTTTCTTATAGATGGACTGATCGATATAGTCCCAGATAAATCCGCCCTGATACAATGGCTCCGTATCTGTCAGATCCGTATACTTATGCATGGCGCCGCAGGAATTCCCCATGGCATGGGTGTATTCACAGCAGATAAACGGTTTGCTTCTGTCCTTTGCCAGAAATTCCTTAATGGCTTCCACCGACGGATACATCTGGCTCTCCATGTCACTGGTGTCGTTATAGCGGCGGTCGTGCATAACCCCTTCGTAATGTACCAGGCGGGTGGGATCCTCTTTCCGGTAAAACCGGGACATCTCATAAATGTCTTTGCCTCCGAAAGATTCATTTCCGCAGGACCAGATCAGAATGGCAGGATGGTTCTTATCCCTCTGATACATGGAATTTACCCGATCCAGCATCATATCCAGCCATTCCGGATGATCACAGGGTACCACGCCGGAGAAATCCGTATCGCCGGGCCGCAGAGTATCCCACGTTCCATGGGATTCCAGATTGTTCTCGGCGATCATATAAAGTCCATATTCATCACACAGATCATAGATCCCCACCGCATCCGGATAGTGGCAGGTACGGATGGCGTTGATGTTGTTTCGCTTCATGGTAACGATATCTTTCACCAGTTCTTCTCTGGACACACATCTTCCCGTGCGGGAGCTGAACTCATGACGGTTCACACCCTTGAACACAATTCGTTTTCCGTTAAGGGTCATGATATGATCCTTCATCTCAAAACGGCGGAAGCCCACCCGCTGAGGGATCACCTCGGTCAGCTGTCCCTTCTCGTCATATACTTCCAGGATCAGATCATACAGATTGGGCTCCTCAGCACTCCACAGAAGCGGCTGCTCCACCTGCATCACATAGGTACTGGCCTCTTCCAGATCCGCTTCCAGCGTCTTAACCGTTTCCCCCTTCCGGGAAAGAGTCATACGCACCTTTCCTGCCTTTGTGGCATTTGTCACCACTTCCAGATCCGCATGGGTAAACGTGTCGTCCAGCAGGGTTCTTACTCGCAGATCCTCCACATGTACCTCCGGAACCGTGTACAGATACACATCCCGGTAAATACCGGAGAACCGGAAGAAATCCTGATCCTCGCACCAGCTGCTGCTGGTCCATTTGAATACCTGAGCGGCCAGTTTGTTCTCTCCCTCTTTCAGATACGGAGTCAGTTCAAACTCTGACGGGGTAAAGCTGTCCTCACTGTAACCCACAAAACTTCCGTTCAGCCAGACGGCAATCCCACTCTCCGCGCCCTGGAAAGAGACATACAGCGGTCTCCCTTTCATCTGTTCGGGAACCTCAAAATACTTCACATAGCTGGCCACCGGGTTGAACCGGGTGGGAATCTCTCCCGGTTTCAGCTCCTCATGCCCCTCCCAGGGATACTGTACATTGGCATACTGGGGAGCGTCGTACCCTTCCATCTGGATATGCGCAGGCACCCGGATATCATCCCAGGATCCGCAGCAGTAATCTTCTTTCTCAAATCCGGGGATGGTACTGTTATAATTTTTTGCGTAATGGAACTTCCACAGACCGTTCAGACTGTAACGGAAGGTATCCTCTCCCAGCTCCATACATTCCCTGGAAGCATAATACCGGTGATCCGAATGTGCAGGCACCCGGTTGTCGCAAAAATAAGTCGGATCCTTCACCAGCTGATAATTAAATGTCTTCATAGATATCCTCCTTAAAAAACAGGCGGATATCTTTTGGAAATATCCGCCTAAATTTCAAAATATAACTGCTTTTTCCGGCTGCCTGATTATTTCACAGAACCGGTGATACCTTCCGTGAAGCTCTTCTGCAGACAGAAGAATACGATTGCGGTAGGAACCGTACAGATAAATACACCGAGCATCAGCATACCGTAATCTACCGCGTAACCGCCCAGCAGGTTGGATACCAGCATCGGCATGGTGATGGACTCGTTATTCTGCAGAATAACCTTCGGCCACAGATAGTTGTTCCATGCGTTCATGAAGGTGATGGTCATGGCTGCGCCGTAGGTGGACTTCATGGTCGGAATGAACATCCGGAAGAAGATACCAACCTCGCTGAGGCCGTCAATTCTGGCCGCCTCGATAATGTCCTTGGGGAACGCCCGGGCATTATTACGGAACAGCATGATCATAAACGGCGTCGATATACTGGGCAGTGCGAATGCCCACATGGTATTTACCATACCCATCGCAGAGAACATCTGGAACATGGGGATCATGATTGCCGCAAAAGGAACCATCATAGCCAGCAGCAGGATGGAAAATACGATATCCTTTGCTTTGTCATGGAAAATCTCAAAACCGTAACCGGCGATGGAACAAACCAGCACGCAGAGAAGCGTCAGCACAACAGAGTTCCTTACGGAGTTCCACAGAGCCAGTCCCAGATTCTGATTGGCAATCAGTGTTTTAAAATTCCCGATCAAATATGTACCCGGTATCAGACGTCCGGAAACCACATCCACACTTTTGTTGGTGGCACCGCATGCCATGTAGTACAGCGGGAACACGGAAAGCAGAGAAACAATTGTCAAAAATACATACTGTAAAAATCTCTTACCTTTATTCATCGCTCGTCACCTACTTTCATCTGAAGGAATGCCAGGATGGCCACCATAACCAGAATAATCATTGACATAGCAGCCGCGTAACCGAAGTTGGGGCTCTGTACGAATGATGTATTATATATGTAATGGGACATGGTCATCGTTGACCGTCCCGGACCACCATTGGTCAGGTTTAGTGACTCATCAAACAGCTGCAGCGTACCATTCGTGGAGGTAATCGTTGTTACCAGAATCGTAGGTTTCAGCAGCGGTACGGTAATCTTAAAGAACGTCTGAAGCGGATTGGCTCCATCGATTTTGGCGGCCTCATATACAGAATACTCAATATTCTGCAGACCTGCCAGATAGAATACCATGTTGTACCCTGTCCATCTCCAGATCAGGGCGATAATGATAACTGCTCTTGCCGTCCATGCGTTACTGAACCACATGATGGGTGTCAGGCCAAGATTTCTCAGTACGGTATTGATGAAACCATCGTTGGCAAACATGGAACGGAAAATCATGGAATAGGATACCAGGGATGTAGCGCAGGGCAGGAAGATCGCCGTACGGAATAATCCCTTAAACTTCAGATCCTTGTCATTCAGCATGGATGCCAGTGCCAATGCCAGAATCAGCATCACGGGCACCTGAATGATCAAGTAGAAAAATGTGTTAAATAATGTCTGCCGGAATGTAGCATCCTTCAGGATACGAGTGTAGTTGGCAATTCCTCCGAAGGAAAGATTAATTCCCATACCTGTCTGCAATGATAAAATAAATGCGCGAATCATGGGATAGAAGCTCATCCAGCAGATCAGGATCGTTGCCGGCGCAAGGAACACCCATCCTGTGAGGTTTTGTTTTCTTGCCAGGGTCAGTCCCTTTTTCTTCTGGCCACTCATGTACATACCCTCCCTTTCTTCTCTGTGAAAAGAGGGGTCTGTCTGCCGCTGTTTTACCAGCAGCAACAGACCCCTGCTTCATTCATCTGTTATAGTTGCCTGTCTCCTGACTTTCAGCCGCCCATGTTGAACTCTACAGTTTCCTGAGCTTTGGCAATCTCGCTGTCTATATCGGCGCCGGACTGAATGATGTTGGAAAGAGCAACACCTACAGCGTCACGGGCGTCATAGTAGAACGGTCCGGTGATGTTGGACGGAGTCTTGGTAGCGTAATCAACGATCAGCGCGTAGATCTCCTGATTTGCGAAGAACTCAACCGGCTGTGCGTATGCTTCGGAATCTCCTGCCGGAGCCCATGTTGCCAAAGCACCTTTCTGAATCAGATCATCATACAGCTCCGTGCTTCCTGCAAAGGTGGAGTTCATGAAGTCGATGGCCAGGTCTTTGTTCTCGCTGTTTCCGGAGATAACCCAGGAAGAACCACCGTTGTTGGAGTAGTTGGTGGCATTCTCCTGATTATCCAGTCGCGGCATGTTGGTGATCTGCCAGTTTCCGGACTGATCTTCCTGCGGGGTGATGGATGCGATGATCCAGCAGCCGTTAATAGCGCTCGCCACAGTACCTGTGTTCAGGGAAGAAATGTACTGATCCCAGTCGGTAACCTCTACCAGAGTTCCGTCAGAAACCATCTGTGCGTAAACTTCCATACACTCTTTCAGAGCATCGTTTCCTTCGATATTAACAGAGCCATCCTCGTTGAACAGAGAAGCGCCGCAGGACTGCAGCATCTCCATGATCAGGTCAGGAGATCCTGCCTGAGAGGTCAGCATCGGAACACCGGTGGCATCCAGAACCTGTTTTGCCAGCTCCATGTACTGAGACCAGGTGATATCTGTGAAATCATCCAGGGTCAGACCAGCCTGATCAATCAGGTCGGTTCTGATACAGTTGACAACAGCACCGTTGTCGAACGGAATACCCAGGTTCTTTCCATCCACTGTGGAGTATGCAACCTTCGCCTCAGAGAACTGAGAGAAGTCGATGCCGGAATCGGTCAGGTCAGTAAACAGATCCGGATAGTTGGTAGCATATTTCTGGAAAGAGTTGTCCTGCATCAGGAAGATGTCAGGCAGGGTGCTCAGATCGCCGGCAGAAACTGCTGTGGTAAGTCTTGTCTCGATATCATCGGACTGAACTTCCTCAACCTTAACGGAGAATCCGTCATGTCCGTCAGCTGCATAGATCTCAGCTGCTTTCTCAATAGCGTAAACGTTGAAGTTGGGATCCCAGGTCCATACGGTCAGAGTGTTGTCTCCGCCGGATCCGGATACTTCTTCTCCGCTGTCTGCTCCGTCGTCCGTTGCCGCGGCGTCACCGCTGTCAGAACCGCCTCCGGTGGATCCGCTGTCACCACCGCTTCCGCAGGCTGCCATGGACAGCGCCATCGCGGATGTCAGAAGAACTGCAATTACTTTTCTCTTCATACTACATACCCTCCTATGATGTTTTTGTATATTTTGTTCACCGTTTAATGTTACCCCGTATAAAAGCCTGAAATTCGTTTGGCAATTATGTATAATTTTTAAACTTTCTGTGAACTAATATGTAAATATTATACCATAGTTTCTCTCCATGTGTTCTCATATTCAACTCTGTTTTATGCATATTCGACCATAGTTGGTCAATTCGTTAATAAAATCACCATCCTTCCTCCGTTTTTATGTCATAATTCAACAATTTTCTCTCAAAATGCTCCGGATTCCTGCGCCATTCCTGTGGCGTTTTGCCCATAATCTGTTTAAAATTCCTGTTGAATGTGGACAATGTGGAAAACCCCACCCGGCTGGCAATAACCCCCACCTGATCGTTGGTTTTCCGCAGCTGATCACAGGCCATTTTCACTCTCACCCGGTTCAGATATTCCACCGGCGTCATATTCATGCACTGACAGAACACCCGCCGGAAATGCGTCTCGCTGATGTGACAGACCTCCGCCAGCTGTTCCACCCGGATGGATTTGTCATAGTGGTCACTGATATAATCCAGCGCCCGGGAAATCAGCATACTGTTGGGCGCGTCTTCCTGCATAAGATCTTCGCCCTCCACCGTCTCCCGGTTGAGTCTGGCCAATTCCATCAGAAATGCCTGGAGAAGCCCCTTCACTTCTTCCTGATAAAATTCCCGGCCTCCCCGCATAACTTCGATAATCTGCCGGACTTTTTCCGCCATCTTCGGCTGTTCCTCCACTCTGAAAAAATGAGCCTTTCTGTTCACCCGGCGGATCAGATCGTCCGCAAGAATACTGTTGCCCGCGTAAAGCTCTCTGAGAAATCCGTCCGCGTCCACAAACAGATACTCCCATTTGCTGACCGTTCTCTCATAACTGTCGGTGGTATGAGGAAAATTTCTCGGGATCACGGAAAACATCTGTCCTTCAAACGGAACCTCATCATCCTTCAGGGTCAGCGTTCCCCTTCCGTTATAGCAGAATCCGATTTCCATGTGATTATGAAAATGGAGATAGTCAATATCCCTTCCGTAATTCTGAATCCATTTTTCCCCCAGCAGAGCCAACACCGGGGAGCCTGCCGGGATTTCATAGAACCGATATTCCATTTTGGGTTTTTTCTTCCTGCCGCTCACAAATAACCCCCTATATCATTTCTTTCACTGTTTTTCTGTTCTTATGAACGCGCCTTCTGCGCTTTCCTTCTCCTGCCGCAGCTGCCTGCGGGCTTTTTCCTCCCATTTCCCCGAATAATAGCGCACGCATCCCACCAGCGCAGCGCACACCCAGGTAACGGGGGATACCCACCACAGCCCGTAGTAACCGAACAGAGCCGAAAAAAGGAAGGCAAAACCGATTCTCGTCACGACCTCGCTGACTCCCATAAGGATCGTCACCTTTACATCTCCGGCCGGCCGCAGAATATTGTGGTAAACCACCAGCAGACCGCCGGCCAGAAAGAATACGCTGAAAATGCGCATATACTCCACTCCATACCGGATGGAATCCGCATTATCCGTAAACGCTTTCATAATAGGTTCTGCCAGAAAAAACACGGAAGGAGTAAAGATCCCGTAACTGATAAGATTCATCAGGTACGCGCACCGAACTCCCTTTTTTACCCGGTCAAACCGTTCCGCCCCCACATTTTGTCCCACAAACGTTCCAAGAGCCGTTCCGATGGCGTCTCCCAGCTGAAATCCCAGACCTTCTACCTTCAGGCAGACCCCGTAAGCCACCACCAGGGCTGTGCTGTAGGTATTCACCACCGCCTGCAGCGTCATATCCGATACGGAAATAATACTCATCTGGAGACCGGTGGGAATCCCATATACCAGGATGGCACGCACCAGCTCCCTGTGACACACCAGCTGTTTCCGGGAAATTCTCAGAAACGGCAGAACCTTCAGCGCGTAAGCCAGACAGAGCAGACCGGAAATCACCTGGGAGGCCACCGTTGCGATGGCCGCGCCGGCCACTCCCATGGGAATCCAGGCCACAAACGCGATGTCCAGCACCACATTCAGAACACTGGAGATCACCAGAAATATCAGCGGAACCACGGAATTTCCCAGCGAACGCAGCACGGCCGCTATCCAGTTGTACAGCATGGTACCTGCAGCCCCCGCGAATATAATCACCAGATAAACGGAAGCCTGCGGCATCAGCTCCTGTGACGTCTGCAGAATCCTCAGCAGCGGTTTCGTACAGACCACTCCCAGAATTGTAATGAGCACCGCAGCGGCCAGCGCCACATAAATAGAAGTGGCGAAAGTTTTCACCACCTGTTCTTCCTCCCCTGCCCCGTAATGTCTCGATATCACCACACTGACTCCGGTGGTCAGCCCCATAATGACGGAAAACAGCATATAGGTAGCTGTCCCGGCAATACTCACGGCGGCCAGCGCATTATCGCCCAGATACCGCCCCACAATATAGGCGTCCGCAAAATTGTAAATCCGCTGGCAAAGCAGGCCCAGCAGCACAGGAAAGGCAAATCCCGCCATCTTGGGCCAGATCGCGCCCTGGGTCATATTAACCGTCTTTTCTCCCATTTCAGATATCCCCCACATTTTTTTCTATGTTATCATAAAAAAAGTTCTCAGACAAGTGCGAGAAGGACTCCGAAAATTTTCGTAAACTTTCATTTTTTGACTCTGCTGCACCGGAGACATTCTGAATTTTCCATTATCATGAATCAAAAAAACCCGTCCGGAAACAGACCTCCGAATTGCTTCGGTCTGTTTCCGGACGGGTTTTCCCGAACCGGTTTCTACTTTTTTAATTTTGTCTCCGCGGCTTCCCGCGCCGCACGGAACACAAAACTACATGGATTTTCTGTCGGCGATCTCCGCCATCTTGGCCTCATTAAGCCGGGTATCTCCGTGTACACGGCTGTAGGAAAGATAGCCGTTCATCCGGTCAATCTTGGTAAGATTGCGGGAGCCGCACACCGGGCACACATCCATCTCCAGTTCCTGGTGGCCGCAATCATCACAGTAGGCCAGAGACAGGTTGACGCCTTCATAGTATCCCAGGTCCATCGCCCGGCGGATCAGCGCCTTAATGGCTTTGATATTATAGTCGATGGGATATCGCACATACTGAATCTTTCCGCCGTTGCACAGCTCCCAGAACCGTCCCTCCAGATCCTGCTTCTGAATGGGGGTAATGTCCTCAGTCACATGACAGTGGAAACTGTTGCTGACATAGGGCCGGTCCGATACTCCCCGGACGATACCGTACATCTTCCGGAACTGTTCCACCTGCAGGCCGCAGAGGCTCTCGGCGGGTGTTCCGTAGATGGCGTAAAGAATCTGATCTTCCTTTTTGTATTCCGCGATTTTGTCGTTGATATACCGCAGCACCTCCAGGGCGAACGCACCGTCCTCGGCGATGGATTTCCCGTTGTACAGTTCCTGCAGTTCGTTCAGGGCCGTAATGCCAAAGGAAGCGGTCATGGGCGCCAGCAGCGGGCGGATCTTATCCTGCGGTTTCAGATGTCCGCCGTAAAATCCACCCTCGCAGTAAGCCAGCGGGTTGGTGGAAGCGCGCATCTCTCCCAGGTAATCGTAGGTCCTTTTGTGCAGCCCCCGGATCATCTCCAGGTAAAAATCCAGCACCTCATAGAAATCCCTGCTCTCCGCCCGGGCTTTCGCCAGAATCATCGGCAGGTGCAGACTTACCGCGCCGATGTTGAACCGGCCCACAAACACCGGCACATCCTCCTCATCGGCCGGCTCCATGCCGCCCCGCTCATACCAGGGGCTCAAAAATGCCCGGCACCCCATGGGGCTGATCACCTTGCCGTACTTTCTATACATGCTGGAAATGTAACCCTCGCCACTCATGGACAGCCAGTCGGGATACATGGTCTTGGCGGAGCAGGCCACGCCCGCCTCAAACACATCCTCACAGATGCAGCCCGGCTCGTGGATGGCCTTGTCGTAGAGAAATACGATCTTAGGGAACAGCACCGGCTTTTTATGTCCGGCTTTTCCCTGTCCTTCCCGGTGTACCTTCAGCAGAGAGAGGGAAATCATCTTCTCAAACCGACTGGTCCCCAGTCCCAGCGTCACGGTTACAAAGGGGTAATCTCCCCGGGAGGACCCCACCGTATTCAGCTTATATTCAATACCCTGCCATCCCTGATCACAGTCTCTTTGCACCTTATTCCAGGCGTAGGTCTCCGCCTTTTCTTCGGCTCCCTTCCAGGAGGGATCCGCATAATCAAGAAATTCTTCCCGGTACTTTGCGTAGCTCTTCTCGGCATAGGGGGCCAGGATCTTGTCCACTTCCGGAACCGTGAACCCGCCGTACTGCTGAGCCGCCGTGCTGAGGATAATATCCCCCATCACGTCAAAGGCCGTATCCAGAGTCTTGGGTTCGTTGTACCAGACATTTCCCATCTCAAATCCGCCTTTTAACACCGATGCCACATCGAACAGACAGCAGTTCATGGTATCCAGGCGGGCGGACTGGTCGTGTATATAGATATAACCATCCTTGCAGGCCTGCAGTTCATTTCTGGTCATAAAAAACTTCCGGTACAGCTCTTTGTTCAGCTCATTGAAAATCAGGCTCCGCTTGGTGGCCACCAGCGCGCTGTCGGTGTTGGCGTTGCTCTTGTCGCCGATGTAGCGGATAGACTGACTTTTGGTGTACACCTCATCCATCATGTGAATAAAATCCACCTTATAATTCCGGTAATCCCGGTAGCTTTTGGCTACCGCCGGATTCACCTCTTCCAGCGCGCCCTCCACGATATTGTGCATATCCTGAATGACAATACCTTCCGGTCTTTTGCGGGAAAGCTGCCGGGCTCTCTCGGTGGCGTAATCGCAGATAAACTTCAGTTCCTCCTCTGAAAAATGATACATCACCCTTCTGGCAGACTTATTCACTGCCCGTATAATCTTGTCCGCGCAGAAGGCTTCCTTTGTGCCGTCTTTTTTGATAACATATACCATTTTGCTACTCCTCACTACTATATCTGGTGTTTTCTTTTCATTTTTCCCAATATATTGTATACATGCAGGAATCAGTATACCATCAAACGGACAAAAAGAAAAGAGGAGATTTGACATTTTCTCCTCTTCTCTGTTTTTACCAAAAATCTCTGTGTCAGGCCTGAGCCCGGGTGATATTTTTCAGCCATTTTTTCTTTTTAAATCGTGAAAATACAAAGGGCAGTTTGATGATCTCATCGCTGACCAGGAATACATATACCCACGGCACCGGCAGTTTCAGCACAAAAGCGGTGATCAGTCCCATGACAATGGCGCCGCCCCACAGGGTGGACAGATCCAGTATCAGTCCGTAGCGGGTATCCCCGCCGCCCCGGAACACCCCCACCACCAGGGTACTGTTCAGGCTCTGGGCCACCACAAAATAGGCCATCACATACATCATATACCGGAGATATTCCCGGGCCAGATCCGTCAGCGTCAGAAAATGGGAGGCAATGGGGGATACGCAAAGGATCACCGCGCCCCCTGCCAGCCCCAGCCAGAAGGCCAGACGCACAAACCGCTTCGCATACATCTCCGCCAGTTCTTTGCTCCCCTCTCCGATGGTTTTCCCGATGACGATTGCGGTGGCGCTGGAAACACCGAAGGATACTACCATGGACAGCTGACGGGCCACCTGAGCCACAGAGTTCGCAGCAACCGACGCGCTCCCCAGATGTCCCATGATCGCGGTGATAACGGCCATGCCGCCGCCCCAGGCCAGCTCATTCAACAGCACCGGCACCGCATAAATACGGAAATCCTTCATCAGCGCCGCGTCCTTCCGGAAGAGATCCTGAAAATGGAACTTCAGGATATGATTTTTCTTTTTCGCATACCAGATGACAATGGCCAGTTCCACTACCCTGGCGCCACAGGTTCCCAGGGCCGCGCCCGCCACGCCCATGGCCGGCCATCCCAGCAGGCCGAAAATAAAAATGGAGTTCAGCACCACATTGGTGGCCAGGGACGCCCCGTAAACCACGGTGGCAATCACCACCTGCTCCACACTGCGCAGGATATTCAGATACACCATGGTGATTCCGCTGATAATGTAGGAGCAGCCCACGATCCGCAGGTAGGAAGCCCCCTCCCGGATGATCTCCGGATCATTGGTGAGAAGCCCCATAATCGGCTCCGGAATCACCCAGACTGCCACCGTAAATACCGCTCCGGCAAGCAGCGCAAACCGCAGAGAAATGGCCAGAACCTTTTCGATCGTTCTGGTATCCCCCTTTCCCCAGTACTGTGCAGTGATTACCGCCGCACCGGAGGTAAGTCCGAAATAGATCAGATTCAGGATAAAATACACCTGCCCCGCCAGGGAGGAGGCGGACAGCGCAGTCTCCCCCACCCGCCCCAGCATAATAACGTCCGCAGACGTAACACCCACATTGATCAGATTCTGCAGCGCCATAGGCAGAACCAGGGCAAATACCATTTTATAAAATTGTTTTTTCTCGTCGTTCATCTTTGTTTTCTCCATCCGCCGGCAGAGCTCTTCCGCGGCGGCTGTCCGCTGTCTTTCTTTATTTGCATCTTTCTTTTATCTTCTGGCGTATCCGGTAGTCCTGTCCACCATGTTTTCCAGAGTTTCTCCCTTTTCATACCGTTCCAGGTTCCGGGCGGAAAGGGCGAGAATCTTCTCCAGTGTCGGCTTCAGGGCATACCCTCCGGATACATGAGGCGTAATCAGAGCGCCCGGGGCGTCCCAGATGGGATGCCTGGCCGGCAGAGGCTCCGGATCGGTCACATCCAGCCCTGCGCCCGCCAGTTTTCCGGCGTACAGAGCATCGGAAAGCGCGTCCGTATCCACCGCCGTTCCTCTTCCCACATTCAGAAGAATGGCGCCGGGTTTCATCAGGTCCAGTTCTTCTTTTCCGATCACTCCCCGGGTGGCCGCGTAACCCGGCAGACTGAGCGCCACCACATCAGCCCTTGGCAGCAGTTCGTGCAGGGCATCCATGGTGTACTGTTCATCCACATATTCCGGCATTCTGCGAAGCGTCCGCCGCACACCGATCACATAACTTCCCATAGCCTTCATCTTTCTGGCAAAGGTACTTCCGATATCTCCCAGTCCCAGAATCAGCACCGTGCTTCCTTCCGTCACCAGCATGGGACCCTGTTTTAACCAGAGATGCTCCTTCTGCTGATCCCGGTACGTTCCCAAATGCTTCTGAATCATGAACAGCATGGCAATCAGATGCTCGGAGATGGCCATGCCGTATGCGCCGGTGGCGTTGGTAAGCAGGGTCCCTTCCGGAAGCGCACCGGGATCGCAGAATCCCTCCGTTCCCGCATTATTCAGCTGAATCCACCGGAGATTGGGGGAATCCTTCAGGTATTCCCGGGGAACATTCCCGATGATCACATTGGCCTCCTGTACCTGCTCCCTGGTCACCTGATCTGCCAGGCAGTAGATAAGTTCCGCTTCGGGAGCGGCTTTTTGAAACATCTCCCGGTGGCGCTCCTCCACCGGAAGAACAATCAGTATCTTTTCCATCGCTGTCGATCTCCTTCTTCTGTTTTTCCCAGATAAATCTTTCCGCGCCGTCCCGCTCTGCCAGGGGGCCGAACCGCCGGCGAATCCGTCAGATTTTCAAATTACTTCTACACTAGCATACTTTTGAATGCCATGCAATATCCTTCCCATACTTGAGTTTTCGCAGAATTATCCCCCTAAGATAAATCTGCTGAGTTTTATTATCCACAACTTTTAAAAAATGGCCAAAATATAAGGAATCCTGTTCCTTTTTGATGTAAAATTAAGCTGTCCAACAAAA
>DVIN01000019.1 GCA_018711275.1 Candidatus Pullilachnospira intestinigallinarum | reverse complement strand
ATCACTTTGTTTCCGCTTTGTCAAGAACTTTTTTCATCAGATTTTCATGTTTTTTCATTTCCATCTGTTTTCGTTCCGTTCTCGGCGACAACTCGTTTATATTACCACCCGGTTTTCATTTTGTCAATAGGTTTTTTGTTTTTTTTCCAATTTTCTTAGTTTTCTTATTTTCTGTTCTTTTTCAGCCTTTATGACTCGTCAGATACTGTACCGCGTCTTTTATGGTTTCCACAGGGATCAGCTGAACATCCGTTATATTCTGCAGATTTTTCATGCAGACGGCAGGGAGAATAATGGTTGTAAAGCCAAGTTTTCTGGCCTCAAGGACTCTCTGCTGAGCCATACTCACTGCGCGGACCTCTCCGCTGAGGCCCACCTCACCGAATACCATCACCTTATCGTCAATAACAATATCGCGGTAACTGGATACAATAGCCAGAAGTATTCCCAGGTCAATGGCAGGTTCATTCATCCTTATACCGCCGGCAATATTTACATAGGCGTCGCTTGAGGACAGATGCAGACCCAATCGTTTTTCCAGTACCGCCATCAGCAGATTCACCCGGTTGAAATCAGTCCCGGCGGCCGTTCTTCTGGGAATTCCGAAATTACTGGCACATACTAAGGCCTGAATTTCTATCAGAATCGGTCTGGTCCCTTCCATGGAACAGGCCACCACAGATCCGGAAGCCCCTTCCGGCTTACCGTTCAGCATGAATTCTGACGGATTTTTCACCTCCACCAATCCTTCCTCGCGCATTTCAAAAACGCCGATTTCATTAGTAGACCCAAAACGGTTTTTTACTCCGCGGAGAATCCGATAGGAGGCATGACGGTCTCCCTCAAAATAGAGTACTGTGTCCACCATATGCTCCAGAACTCTGGGGCCTGCCACATTTCCATCTTTTGTCACATGTCCCACAATAAATATGGAGATTCCCTGCCCTTTTGCAATCTGCAGCAATACTCCGGTCGATTCCCGTACCTGCGAGACGCTGCCGGGGGCGGAGGACACTTCCTCGTTATACATGGTCTGAATGGAATCGATCACCACTACATCCGGTTTTTTCTGTTCGATCACCTGGCTGATCACATTCAGATTCGTTTCGCACAACAACTGCAGCCGATCCTCAAACGCGCCGATTCTCTGCGCTCTTAACTTGATCTGCTTCAGCGATTCCTCCCCGGAAATATAGAGCACCTGTTTGGTCCTGGCCAGATAGCGGCACATCTGTAAAAGCAGCGTGGATTTGCCAATTCCCGGATCTCCGCCCACCAGCGTCATGGATCCTGCCACAATTCCGCCGCCCAGTACCCGGTCCAGTTCGTCAATTCCTGTATGCAGCCGCTCTTCTTCCCGTATCGCCACCTGGGACAACGGCACCGGTTCCGGAATTTTGTGTCCGGCTTCTGCCTTCCCCTTCCTTCCCGTCGGAGTCGACGTCACAGTTTCTTCCACAAAGGTGTTCCACTGCCGACAGCCGGGACACTGTCCCAGCCATTTGGAAGATTCATATCCACATTCCTGACAAAAAAACACCGTGCGTTTCCCCTTCGCCATTATCTGTCTCCTCTTTTCCCGGCCGGATGGCCATTCAGGCCTCCTTCCTGTGCTTTTCGTGTAAACAGGGCCGGTTTTCACCGGCCCCCGTTCTGATATCTGTTACAGTTTTTCTATCTCCGCCTTTACAGCAGTTCCCGGATTCAGATCCACACTGAAGGATAACTTGCCTCCCAGGTTGGTCTTCATATTGCCCAGGTTCATATCGTCCACAATCACTTTATACTCTGTGTCCGGCTCCAGTTCCACCGTTATCTGAGTATTCTCCATACCTTCCACGAAGAAAACCATGCCGTTGCCGCCCAGCTTCATGTCCAGAACCGTCGTTCCCGGTACAGACTCATATACAAACATCTCGTTTCTCTCCAGTCTGGTCAGTTCCCGGAATGTCTTCACTTTGTACAGGTCCCCGTTATATTCGAAATCCGAAAGCTTGGACTTGGTATCCAGCTCATAATTTCCAAAACTCAATCCCCCTGCAGCTTCGGTTCTGATCAACTCTTTAATTGTAGCCATTCTTGTCCTCCCTGGTAAATCTCCTGTACTCTTATGCATCTTTACAAAGAGCCGCCCGGGGGTTCCCCCGTCCGGATTTACTTGTTTTCTTGTGCTATTATATAATAAAACTCTCAAAACATCTAGTCACAGACCGTAAATTTTATATCTTTTTTACGAATCGAAACCACCACATGATCTCCCCGGTGAATCCGTCCTTCCAGGATTTCTTCCGCCATGGGGTCTTCTATTTTGCTTTGAATGGCCCGTTTCAACGGTCTTGCTCCATACCTGGCATCATATCCGGTCTCCGCCAGATAATCTCTGACGCTGTCCCGCACAGTCAGATCAATATCCAGCTGCTCTTTGCTGATCCGCTGCAGTTTTTTCAAAAGAAGAGAAACTATTCTGCGGATCTCCGTCCTGGTCAGCATATGGAAAACCAGAATCTCATCAATTCGATTAAGAAATTCCGGTTTGAAAATCCTGCGGACTTCCTCCATCACATTGTTTTTCATATTTTCGTAGTCCTGTTTCGCATCCTGTGAAGAGGCAAATCCCAGCTTTTTCGGCTCTACTATGCTCTGCGCTCCCGCATTGGATGTCATGATGATACAGGTCTGCTTGAAATCCACCCGACGCCCCTGCGCATCGGTGATGTGACCGTCATCCAGCACCTGAAGAAGAATATTGAATACATCCGGGTGCGCTTTTTCAATTTCATCGAACAGGATCACACTGTAAGGATTGCGGCGCACCTTTTCCGACAGCTGACCGCCCTCTTCATACCCCACATATCCCGGAGGGGAACCGATCAGCTTGGATACGCTGTGCTTTTCCATGTACTCTGACATATCCACCCGGATCATCGCCTGTTCCGTTCCGAACACTGCCTCTGCCAGAGCTTTGGAAAGCTCCGTTTTCCCCACACCGGTGGGGCCAAGAAACAGAAACGAGCCGATGGGACGGGCAGGATCTTTCAGCCCCACTCGTCCTCTCTTGATAGCCCTGGCTACCGCCGCCACCGCTTCTTCCTGTCCAATCACCCGGCGATGCAGCGTATCCTCCAGCTTCGCCAGACGCCTGGTTTCCTTTTCCGCAAGACGCTGCACCGGAATTTTTGTCCACCCGGATACAATCTGCGCAATGGTATCTTCCGTCACCAGAAGTTTTCTGTTCCTGCTGCGCTTCTCATAACGGCTCCGGGCCGTCTGGCAGGAAGCCTCCAGTTCTTTCTGCTTCTGCTGAAGGTTTCTGGCGCGGGGAAACTCCCCTGCCCGGATCGCTTCTTCTTTTTCCTCTCTGATTTTCTTCAGCGCCTCTTCCTCCTTCAGAAGCGTCTCGGGAACCTTAATCCCTTTCAGCTGTACCATGGAGGCTGCTTCATCCACCAGATCAATGGCTTTATCCGGGAGAAAACGGTCATTAATATAGCGCACTGCCATCTTCACAGCCGCTTCCAGAGCGTCGTCCGATATCTGTACGCCGTGATGACGCTCATAATACGGCCGCAGCCCCCGTAGAATCTCCACCGCTTCTTCCTCGGAAGGTTCCTCCACCATCACCGGCTGGAAACGCCGCTCCAGAGCAGCGTCTTTCTCAATATATTTTCGATATTCTTCTACTGTGGTGGCGCCGATCAGCTGTATCTCTCCTCTGGACAGCGACGGTTTCAAAATATTGGACGCATCCAGCGCGCCCTCCGCGCCGCCCGCTCCGATAATGGTATGCAGTTCATCGATAAACAGAAAAATCTTCTGATTCTCCATCACCTCCTGCACCACCCGCTTGATACGTTCCTCAAATTCTCCCCGGTATTTGGATCCGGCCACCATTCCGGAAAGATCCAGAACCACCACCCGTTTATCCCGAATGGTATCCGGAACGCCGCCCTGGACAATCCTCTGAGCCAGTCCTTCCACAATGGCTGTTTTCCCCACGCCGGGTTCCCCGATCAGACAGGGATTATTCTTTGTCCTGCGGCTGAGAATCTGAATCAGCCTCGCAATCTCCCGGTCTCTTCCCACCACGGGATCCAGCTTATCCTGCCTTGCCTGCTCTGTAAGATCCCGGCTGTACTGATCCAGCATGGGAGTAGTACTGACCGTTCTGGTCCGGCCATTCTTCTTTCCGCTGTCCTCACGATTCTGATTATTTTCTTCCCCCATGGCCGTCAGCGTTTCCTTCTGGATTTTCTGAACATCCATTCCCATGGTATGAAGAAGACGGGTTCCCACGCAGTCCCCCATCCGCAGCATGGCCAACAGCAGGTGCTCCGTACCCACATGGGTACTGTGGAAATTCTCCGCCTCCTGTCTTCCCTCCTGCAAAAGTCGTTCCGCCCTGGGCGTATAACCTTGTACCGATACGGTCATCACATCCCCGGAAGGGGCAATAAAACGGTCGATCAGCTCCATCAGTTTTTCTTCGCTGACCCCCATATCGCGCAGAACCATCCCTGCGGTCCCGTGCTCTTCATGCACCAGCCCCGCCAGCAAATGCTCTGTTCCGATATAGCTGTGCTGATACCTGCGGGCGGTTTTCTCCGCATATTTCACCGCAGCCTTCGCCTGTTCCGTATACCGTATGTTCATCTGTCTCCTCCTGTCCGCTCAGTTCTCATATTCTTCATAAATCTCATCGATCAGCCGGTGAACCTCTTCCCTGGTGATTTTTTTGCAGCAGCCCTTGGCAAGAGCCACCCGAAGATCCTCTTTCAGCTCCTCAATGGCAAACAACTTGTTGGTATCTATACTGATCACCGCTCCTTTTCTCCTGTCAATGGAGACAATCCCTTCCTGTTTCAGAACGGAATAGGCTTTATTCACCGTGTGCATGTTAATGCCAATCAGATCTGCCAGCTGTCTCACCGACGGAAGTGTATCGCCGTTATGAATCCGGGAAGTGGCAATTCCCAGAATAATCTGATTCCTCAGCTGCATATAAATTGCTTCATCACTGTTAAAGTCTATTTCAATCAAGTCCACATACATTCTCTTCACCTGACCTTCTCTTTTTGTGTACCGGCATTTCATTTGTTATACACATATTATAACAAAAGGCCTGGTTTTGCAAGCAAAAACGTCCGGTATCAAGCCCCGTCCGCATCACTCTTTTTGCACTCATGGTTTTATTTTCTCGTAGCCCTGCGGCGCCATCCACCCCTGCTTTCAGATATTCGCGGATTGGGGATTCTGTATCGCCATCACTGATCATCTTGTGAACCAGCCTTATATCAGGTTTCTGTTTGTCAGGCTACGATTTCTCGATCCCTTCTTCTCGCCCACACCCCGCGATGGAAACCTTGGGAGTCTCTATGGGGTTCATCGGCAACTACGCCCCTTGCGGACTTTCGCCACAGACTGACGGCATACCCGTCATATTTAAAAAAGCCTTGTAGATATCATATCTACAAGGCTCCTGCCTGCGGAAGATGGGACTTGAACCCACACGACATTGCTGCCACAAGATCCTTAGTCTTGCTCGTCTGCCAATTCCGACACTTCCGCCCGCCTGCACAAACGTTCTTTCGTGCTGCGAATAATATATTACCA
>DVIN01000018.1 GCA_018711275.1 Candidatus Pullilachnospira intestinigallinarum | reverse complement strand
TTTGTTGGACAGCTTAATTTTACATCAAAAAGGAACAGGATTCCTTATATTTTGGCCATTTTTTAAAAGTTGTGGATAATAAAACTCAGCAGATTTATCTTAGGGGGATAATTCTGCGAAAACTCAAGTGAGCTGTATTGTTGACTTGAGCCGTAAAAGAGAATACAATTGTTTTGAATGACAGCAGCAAAAAAGCAAAGGAGGACACCGCAATGAGAAAAAATTTTGGAGCAAAACCATGGACCTACCCGCAGCCGGTATTTATCATCGGCAGCTACGATGAGAACGGAAAACCGGACGCGATGAATGCGGCCTGGGGAGGTATCAGCTGTGATACGGAGATCTGCATGTGCATCAGCGAAGGCCATAAGACCACCAAAAACATTCTGGAAAGAAAAGCATTTACCGTCAGCATGGCCACGGCGGATCAGATGACCGCCTGCGACTATGTGGGGATCACCTCCGGCAACAATACGCCGGATAAGATGGAAAAAGCCGGTTTCCACACGGTGAAATCCGAATTTGTGGACGCGCCGGTGATCGAGGAACTGCCCATGACGCTGGAGTGCCGGCTGATCAGTTATGATCCGGAAAGCTGTCATCTCTTCGGAGAGATTGTCAATGTCAGCGCCGATGAGCGTATTCTCACAGATGGGAAGATCGATATAATGAAACTGGCTCCCATAACCTTTGACCCGGTGGGAAGTGCCTACCATGTGATTGGAGAAAAGGTGGGAGCGGCCTTTCATGACGGAAAGAAGCTGAAATAAGGAGAATGCCATGCAGTCACTGACCAGCCGACCGATGACGGAGAAAGACAAGCAAGAGATCTGCGCCTGGAAATATCCGGGGGAGTATGCTATTTACAATCTCCCCTCTTATGAGGAAATGCGCGAGCGGAAAATCGGGTTTCTGAATCCGGAGACAGAAAACAATTATCTGGCCTTTCTGGACGGGGAGAGGCTGGTGGGTTTCGTTAATATTCTGGAAGAGGATACGGAGGTATTTATTGGCATCGGCGTGGCGCCGGACTGCTGCGGCAGGCACTACGGCCGGAAAATTCTCGCCGCCGCCGGGGAGATTTCCAGGGAAAGGTATCCGGAGAAGCCCATGTATCTGGAGGTCCGCACCTGGAATACAAGAGCCGTAAGGTGCTACGAAAAGGCCGGATTCCGGATAGAGGGAGAGCCTTATGAGCTCACCACCGGTATGGGGGAAGGTACCTTTTACCGGATGACAAAAAAATGATTATGTAAATAAATAAATGTCAGCCCCGGAGGAATCCCGGAAGGATTCTTCCGGGGTAATTTATATACTATAATAAGGAACAGGACATACTGATGTCATGTTTGATTTGCTATGATAAAGGCGGTGAGAGAGAATGAAAACAGACCGGTTGATCGGCATTTTTGTTTTACTTGAAAAATCGCACATGGTATAATTGCAATATAGTTTTGTTATAGCTTGGAAACCGCCTGATTAACAAGAAGGCGATAAAAATGGCAGTATCATAAGACTTGAAGGGGTGATTATATTGACCATAGAGGAAATTTTAGCAGGCGAATCGAAAAATGTGGAGTTTAAGGTACAGCGGCCAAAGGACAGCGAAAAGTATATGAAAACGGTTGTTGCCTTCTCTAATGGCGAGGGCGGCCGCATCGTGTTTGGCGTTGACGATACAACTCGTGAAGTGGTCGGCATCCCAAAAGACATTCTCTTTTCAGAGATTGATGCTATTACATCGGCGATTTCCGATAGCTGCGAGCCGGTTGTTATTCCAGATGTCTATTTGCAGACTATTGACGATAAAACCATTATCATTGCAGAGATCAGCGCTGGAAAGCAGCGACCCTATTACATCAAATCTAAGGGTATCAAGGACGGAACCTATATCCGTGTCTCCGGTACGTCCAGACCTGCCGGGCGCGATTTGACCGCTGAGATGTACTATGAGGACGAGGGCCGTTCCTACGATAAGGTCATCCGCAAAGACTTGACGGTGACAGATGAAGAAATCGCAGAGTTATGCCGTCAGATGAAAGAAGTGGCTGTCTCAAACACAAAATCTGCGGCGCAGAAAGAAGCTGTCAAAGATGTGACCAAGAACGTGTTGCTCAGCTGGGGACTTCTGGCGGAAGCAGAAGATGGCAGTATCCATCCCACCAACGGGTATGTCTTTTTGTTGGGTAAGGACGATTTCCTTTCGCATATTCAATGCGGGATGTTCAAAGGGAAAAACCGTGCGGTGTTTGTGGATAAACGCGAGTACGGCGGCCCTCTGTGGAAGCAGGTTGACGATGCGTTCCAATTTGTGTTGCGGAATATCCACCTCGGGGCAAAACTGGAGGGCATTTACCGCAAGGACATCTATGAGCTGCCGCCTGATAGCATCCGGGAGTTGATCATTAATGCTGTGATGAATTGTAGTTATTTGCAGAATTCGCACATTCAGGTGGCCATCTATGATGACCGGCTTGAAATAACCTCCCCTGGCGGCCTTATGCCTGGCGTAACGTTGGACAAGATGAAAGAGGGCTACTCCAAAATCCGAAACCGTGCGTTGGCCCACGCCTTCTCTTACATGAACCTAATTGAAGCATGGGGCAGTGGGATTCCCAAATTGATGGAAGCCATGCGGGAATATGGCCTGCGTGAGCCGGAGTTCAGGGATCTGGAGATTGGATTACGCATTAACCTCTATCGACGAGTTGAGGGTACAAATTTAGTGACCGACCAAGAAACTAGCCAAGAAACTAACCAAGAATTAAAAACCAACCAAGAAACTGACAATAAACCGGCCAAGAAAAGCACCAACAGAGATAGAATTTTAGATGAAGTCAGGAAGAACCCGTCCATTACCCAAAAGGAGCTGGAATCCGTAACAGGACTTTCCCGAAGTGGTGTGCGCTACATCATGCAGCAGCTTTGCAAGGAAGGCGTTCTGCGGCGTGTTGGTTCGACCAAGAAGGGGCAATGGCTCTTGACGGAAAATAAGCACAATGTGCTGAACGATTCAGGTGGTAGGTGAAGACATTGCCGGATGTTTGGCTGGGCCAGCACCAGACCCTTGAAGTTCAGAAAGCGAAAAGCAGTAACAGAAAAATTCGCAGGGAGGGATGAAGATGGCACAGAAGGAACTGGCGTTGTATGTGGCGGAACAGCTGACGCCGCTGGGGGAGATCCGTTATATTCCCATGATGGGCGGCTGGCTGTTTTATTACCGGGAGAAGCTTATCGGGGGCATTTACGGGGATGGTTTTGCGGTGAAGGATACGGAAGTGTCCCGGACATTTATGCCGGATTGCCGGGAAGAAGTATGGGAGGACACACCGGCAGCCCTGCTTCCCTGTACGATACTGGAGGACAGAGAAAAACTGTGCGAAATGGTCAGGGAAATGTATCCCCAGCTTCCCATGCCGAAGGAAAAGAAATCCGGGAAAAGGAGGAAGGCGAAAGATGGCATTTGATTATAAGAAAGAGTATAAAGAGTTTTATCTTCCGGGCAAAAAGCCGCAGATTGTGGAAATCCCCGATATGAACTTTATCGCCGTCAGAGGAAAGGGAGATCCCAACCAGGAAGGCGGTGACTATAAGAGGGCCATCGGCCTTCTGTACGGCATTGCATTTACCATCAAAATGAGTAAAAAGGGAAGCCATGCGATTCAGGGCTATTTCGATTATGTGGTGCCTCCTCTGGAGGGCTTCTGGAAACAGGAGGGAATCGAAGGAATTGATTATGGGAGAAAAGAGGAGTTTCAGTGGATCTCTGTGATTCGTCTGCCGGATTTTGTGCAGAGAGAGGATTTTCGGTGGGCCGTGGAGGAAGCGGAGAGAAAAAAGAAACAGGATTTTTCAAAAGTGGAGTTTCTGACCATCCGGGAAGGGCTGTGTGTGCAATGCATGCACATCGGTCCCTTTGATGAGGAGCCGGAGACGGTTGCGCAGATGGATCAGTTTATCAGAGCGCAGGGATATGTCAATGATTTTTCGGACAGCCGGCTGCATCATGAAATTTATCTGTCGGATGCCAGACGTATTCCGGCGGAAAAATGGCGCACGGTGATCCGGCATCCCATAAGGAAAGCGTGAGAAAAACACTCAAAGCCTGTGCTGATCCCCCCATTCACACATCCCGTCCAGGATGGGGATCAGGGATTTGCCCCGCTCTGTCAGGCTGTATTCCACTTTGGGCGGAATCTGCGGGTATTCCTCCCGGTGGACAAGCTGATCCGCTTCCAGCTCCTTCAGTGTGGAGCTAAGGGTTTTGTAGGAAATGCCGCCGATATATTTTTTCATCTCATTGAACCGGACCACGCCAAACTCCATCAGGGTGTACAGGATGGTCATTTTATATTTTCCGCTGATCAGGGACAGGGTATAGCTGAAACCGGTGGTGCTGAGACATTCGTTGGAAATGCATCGTTTGCTCATGGTTACACTCTCCTTTTGGTAAGTATATAGCTTTGATGTAAGTATCGCACTTTAAGGTACGTACTTGTTATTTGGATTATGCTTGCTATGATTATAGTATCAGCAGCGGGAGAAGTCAATTCCCGCCCGGCAAAGGAGGATCATTTTATGAGTAAGAAAATTGTTGTAATTACGGGAAGTCCCAGAAAAGACGGAAACAGTTTTGCCATGACGGACGCATTTATCCGGGCGGCCGAAGAACAGGGGCACAGTGTCACAAGATTTGACGCGGCTCAAAAGAATGTGGGCGGCTGCCATGCCTGCGAGACCTGTTACAAAACAGGCAAGGCATGTTCCTTTGACGATGATTTTAATGAGATTGCGCCTGCACTGCTGGAGGCGGATGTGGTGGTATTTTCCACGCCGGTGTACTGGTATTCCATTCCGGCCCAGATCAAGGCGGTCATTGACAAAATGTATTCCTTCTGCGTGGCGGGTAAGGACATTGCCGGCAAGGAATGTATGCTGATTGCCTGCTGTGAAGAGGATGACCAGTCGGTTCTGGACGGCGTGCGGATCCCCATAGAACGGACGGCGGCGCTGGTGAAATGGCACATGGCGGGAGAAGTGCTGGTTCCCGGGGTGCTGAACGTGGGTGATATTGAAAAGACGGATGGCTGCCGGCAGGCGGCGGCTCTGGCAGAAAAACTGTAAAGGAGTGTCCGGTATGAGCAAAAAGATTGTTATTTTAAATGGCAGCCCCCGGAAGAAAGGAAATACCTCTCTGCTGGTAAAGGCATTTACCGAAGGGGCCCAAAGCGCGGGAAACACGGTCACGGAATTCTTTCTGGACGGAATGGAGATCCACGGATGCAAGGGATGTTTCGGAGGGCACAGCGGCCGGGAATGTCCCTGTGTGCAGAAGGATGATATGGCCCGGATTTACCCGGCTGTGAAGGAGAGCGATGTGGTGGTGCTGGCGTCGCCGCTGTATTACTGGAATCTGAGCGGCCAGCTCAGGACGGCGTGCGACCGGCTGTTCGCCCTGGAGGAAGGGGACGGAAATCTTCTGCGGGGCCATGACAGAGCCTCCGCGCTTCTCATGGCGGCGGAGGGAAATGGATTTGCGGATGCGGTGCTGTATTACGATCATCTGATGGAGCATCTGCGCTGGAAAAATCTCGGACACGTGCTCGCAGGTGGAAATATGAACGTGGGAGATGTGGAGAGCAAGCCGCAGATCCGGGAGGCATATGAGCTGGGGAGAGCGATTCAGTAAATCTGTTTGCCCCATCTTAACCTTTCCTTAGTACTTTTTTTGCGATTGATTTGTACTTTTCCGCTATCATACATTACAGAAAATCAAACCAGGACCCCGGAAGAACTTCGTCGGAATGCTTCCGGGGCCGGTTTATGCGGAAAGGAAAACTATTATGAACAAAAAATTATCCACCCCCAAAACCATATCCGGAATCGTGGCCGCCCTTCTGGTGCTGATCGCCGCCCAATGCCTGGCGCTGGCCGCCGGAGAAATACTGCTGCGTCAGGGCATCCCCGGCGCCATCTGCAACGTGGTCACCGGTGTCATTTACGCGGCGCTGGTCTGCGGGCTGGCCGCCCTGGTGTGCAGAAAACTTCTGAAGGTTCCCCCGAGGGAAATGCGCCTGCCCGGATTTTCCATCAGGCCCATCTGGCTGGCTGCGGCGGTTCTCATGCCGCTGCTTTTGCTGGGATGCTGCCGGATCGTTGGCGGGCATTGGGAAAGGAATTTCCCTGCCGCCGGGGAAGCCTGGGCCATCGTTACCGGCGCGGTGGCGTTCTATGGATTTGCCGCAGGACTGGCGGAGGAGATCGTTTTCCGGGGGCTGATCATGGGCTGCCTGGAAAAAAGATTCGGCGTTCCAACGGCTGTGCTGCTGCCTTCCCTGCTGTTTGGGGCGGTTCATATCATTGGAAATGATCTGGATCCGTTCAGCGCCCTGCAGGTGCTGGCGGCGGGGAGCATTGTGGGAATTCTGTTTTCCCTGATTGCGATGGAGAGCGGTTCTGTCTGGAACAGCGCCATCGTCCACGGCGTCTGGAATCTGGCGGTGGTGGGAGGAATCTGGCAGATCGGAACCGCTGCGGATCCGGAAGCCATTTTCAGTTTTGTGCTGGACAATGCATCCTTCTGGCTTTCCGGAGGGGAGTTCGGCATTGAGGCGTCGGTGCTGTCAGTGGGCATTTATCTGGCTTTCAGTGTTCTGGCAGTGATGCGGATGAAAAAGAAAGCGGCAGTTTAGGCTCCGCCGCCATGCTGCCTTCGGCGGATGTGCAGCGGGATTCGGAAAACAGAAAAAGCAGCGCCGCCGGAAGGTTTCAAACTGTCCGGGGCGCTGCTTTTCCCTATCAGGAACGGGATTCTTCCTGCTGGAAATCCCGCAGCTGCCTTGTGATAAAGTTACTGGTGATATCATAGATGGAATACCGGGGAGGCCGGATCCGGGCTATCTCCATGGCTTCCTTCTGCTTTGGGGTGGCGGAGGTATAGGGATAGATACCAAAAAGAAACGGAAAAAACATATACAGGAATTCCTGTCTGCCGGCGGCGGTCATATACGGGAAAAATTTTTCCAGACAGCGTGTCACAGCCTGCAGAGTTCCCGCATATGCTTTTTTAAATGCCACCAGATTCTTCATGCGGCTGCCTCCCTCCAGATCGTAAAGATTCATGGCCATCAGCTTCAGCATACATTCCCGCTTTTCCAGTGAGCGCGCCACCGCGTCCGCGAATCCGGCGGCAGTGAGCGCGTCGTTTTTCCGGTAAATCTCATCCAGATCAGAGGCCCACGCCTCATGCTCCCGCTGGAGCAGGGCCAGGAAGATTTCCTCCTTTGTCTGAAAGTAATTGTAGATGGAGGTACGGGTAAAAGAAGTTTTTTCTCCGATATCCACCAGGGTAATCTCCCGAAATCCCATGGTCTCGTAAAGGGAGGCGCAGGCGTTGATGATCTCTTCTTTTCTTGAGGATACGAATTCCTCGGAGCATTTGGGCATCTGTTTTTGTCACCCGTTCAGGATCTCTTTTGCCCATCCGGCAGCGTTGGATCCGTTCAGAAGCTGCCCCTGCTTCCAGTTGGCCGCAGGACAGTGCTCCTGCAGACTTTTCTGGGCTTTGGAAATGCCGCTGCCGCCGGAGGTGGCAAAGGGAATCAGTGTTTTTCCGGAGAAGTCATAGCTGTCCAGGAACGTGTCCACAATCCGGGGCTCCACATACCACCAGATGGGGAATCCGATCAGAATCGTATCATACTGCTCCATCCCGTTTACCTGGCCGTCAATGGCCGGACGGCAGGCGGGATCGTTCATTTCCATGGTGCTGCGGCTTTTTTTGTCCCTCCAGTCCAGATCCCCGGGGGAATAGGGCTGTGCGGGGCGGATTTCATACAGGTCCGCGCCTGCGGCATCCGCCACCTCCTTTGCCACGCGGGCGGTGACGCCGCTGACAGAAAAATAAGCAACCAGTGTCTTACTCATCACGTTCACTCCTTTAATTTTACAGTTCAATCAGTTCATATTCCCGGCTTCCGTATCCCAGGTCGGCGGCCGCCTCAATGGTATGGATACCGTTGCGGCTGTTTACCCGCTCCATAAAATGCTCCCTGCCAGGATCGTCAGAGTTGACCACCAGGTCGATGCAGGCCTGATCGATGGCCACTGGATCCAGGGACGCCAGAATACCGATATCTTTCATGCAGGGATCCTCCGCTACGGCACAGCAGTCGCAGTCCACGGAAAGATTCTTCATCACATTGATAAAGGCGATCTTGCCCTGGAAGTGTTCCACCACGCTGGAAGCGGCATCCGCCATGGCCTCCGGAAATGCCACGCTGCTGGCATGCTTCTGCCAGGTCTCGAACCGGTCGTCGGTGGCTCCCGCGGAATGGATCAGCGCTTTGCCTGCCCGGGAAGCGCAGCCGATGGAGAGCTGCTTGAGGGCTCCGCCGTAGCCGCCCATGGGATGGCCTTTGAAATGGGCCAGCACCAGCATGGAATCATAGTTGACAATATGTTTCCCCAGATGATTTTCTTTCAGAATTTTACCATTGGGAATGGGCCAGATCACATCCGGGCCCTCCGCGTCCATCAGATCCACCGGAAAATACTTTGTCCAGCCGTGCTCCTCCAGAAGCTTCCAATGAGAATCCGTGTTGTCGCGGACGCCGGCGGTGGCGTCTCCGTAGGCCGTGTTGCACTCCACAATGGTGCCATGCACCGCATCCACCATGGGCTTCCAGAACTCCGGATGCAGGAAATTCTGGTTGCCTTTCTCGCCGGAATGTACTTTTACCGCTACTTTTCCGGGAAGCGAAACACCCAGCGCCTGATAAAGCTTCACCACAGCCTCCGGGGTGATTTCCCGTGTAAAATAAACCTTTGCTTTCATAGATGGCCCTCCTTTTTGAGATCGCTGACATTGTGTCAGTGTTTATGATGTTACCATAGCACGAAACTGACATTGTGTCAATTTTAAAAATGTCAATTTCTGTTTCCGGTGATTGACAAGGTATGGTCCGTGTGATATAATGCCGTCAATTAAAGATGATAGAGGTGCAGAACTCATGAGTATTCCTGCGGAGGCGCTCAACCGTCCGCGAAACAGGGAGAAGGGGGGTTCTGCCGAAATGGAACACTGGATTGAGAAGCGTTCTGTTGGGCGGCAGGAGAAGATGTTGCCGACTGTCACGGTATGTGGAGCGCTATCGTCCTTCCCAATGTGTTTTTCGGATGGAAAACGGCTATGGCGCTGTGCGCTGTGGCCGTTTTTAATGTATGACAATGAAAAGTTCGCGCCGCGTGCTTTCCATTGTTTCATGACAGGGAAAAGTCATTGAAATGTGCTTTCCCCTGGATTTATACAAAGGCAAAAAGCCTGAGGAAGTTTTAACAACAGGAAAGGGGAACTTATTATGAAGAAAAAAATGATTGCGCTGCTTTTAATGCTGACACTGACGGCCTCCATGGGCGGATGCGGCAGTGCGGACAGTTCAGGTACTTCCGGAGCGTCCGATGCCTCTGAGGCTTCCGACGCTTCCGATACCGCGGATGGAGAAGGAACCTCCGGTGTGGAAGACGGCGTGCTCACCATCGCCATGGAGTGTGCCTATGCTCCTTACAACTGGACACAGACGGACGATTCCAACGGCGCAGTGCCCATCAAGGATTCCAATGAATACGCCAACGGCTACGATGTGATGATGGCAAAGAAAATCTGTGAGGCCAACGGCTGGGATCTGGAGATTGTCCGCACCGACTGGGATTCCCTGGTACCCGGTGTGCAGACCGGAATTTATGACGCGGTTATCGCCGGACAGTCCATGACCGAAGAGCGTATGCAGCAGGTGGATTTCGCGGGACCGTATTTCTATGCCTCCATCGTTTGCGTCACCAAAGCGGACAGCCCTTATGCCACGGCGACCGGACTGAGCGATCTGTCCGGCGGAACCTGTACGGCGCAGATTGCCACCATCTGGTATGATTCCATGCTGCCCCAGATCAAGGACGCGAAGATTCAGACCGCCGCGGAGACCGCGCCTGCCATGCTGACCGCGCTGGAGACCGGCGTTGTGGATTATATCTGTACCGATATGCCCACAGCCATGGGAGCAGTAGCCGCTTATCCCGACATGGTGATTCTGGACTTCTCCGACAGCGATGACGGATTCCAGGTGGATGAGGGAGAGGTCAACATCGGAATTTCTGTGAGAAAAGGAAATACCGTTTTGAAGGATGCCATTAACAGTGTGCTCGACGATATGACAGCAGATGATTTCAATGAGATTATGAACGATGCGATTGCTGTTCAGCCGCTGAGTGCAGAATAATTTGGAAAGGAGCGAATCCTCATGAATCGACTGGTTCAACTGGGCTCCGATATGGTGAGTCTCTGGAACAGGTACGGGGGAAGCTATCTGAATGGTATTAAGAATACGCTGATCCTGGCTCTGGTGGCCACCCTGATCGGATGTCTGATCGGATTCATCTGTGGTATTCTGCAGACGATTCCATACGCAAAAACGGATTCTCTGGTGAAGCGGTTCTTCCTGAAACTGATCCGCGTGATTATCCGGGTCTATGTGGAAGTGTTCCGGGGAACCCCCATGGTACTGCAGGCCGTGTTCGTATACTACGGACTTCCGTATTTCACCAACAATGCCCTGATGTTCAATAATATCTGGGCCGCGGCGATTCTGGTGGTTTCCATCAACACAGGCGCTTATATGGCCGAAACCGTCCGGGGCGGCATTATGTCGGTGGATACCGGGCAGACAGAAGGAGCCAAAGCCATCGGAATGAATCATTTTCAGACAATGGTGTATGTGATTCTTCCCCAGGCCCTGAGAAATATCATGCCGCAGATTGGAAACAACTTTATTATCAATGTGAAGGATACCTCCGTTATGTTTATTATTTCCTTCACAGAATTTTTCGCGGTGCACAGAGCGGCGGTGGGAGCCACCTACCAGTATTTCCCCTCTGCCACTATCGAGATGATCGGTTATCTGTGCATGACGCTGATTGCCTCCTTCCTGCTTCGCCGGGCGGAAAAATGGCTGGAGGGTTCCGACAGCTATGAACTGGCGCAGGCGGATCAGCTGGTGATGTCAGCGGGTACTTACAGTTATCCTGACCGGGGAACGCCTTTTGATGAAAAAAGCAAAGAATATCAGGAGCAGGAGAAAGGAAAGTCCGGACAGGACAGACACGGCAGAAACAGGAGGAAAAAGTGATGAGCAGTGACGCGATTTTAGAGGTCCGGCATTTATCCAAGGCCTTTGGAAGCAATACCGTCCTCAAGGATATTGATTTTACGGTGCGCCCGGGAGACGTGACCAGCATTATCGGCGCGTCAGGATCCGGAAAATCCACCCTGCTGCGGTGTATTAACCTGCTGGAAACACCCACCGGAGGAGAAATCCTTTTTCACGGGAAAAATGTCACGGGAAAAGGAGTGGATGCGTCCGGCTACCGGGCAAAGGTGGGAATGGTGTTCCAGTCCTTTAACCTGTTTAATAACATGACGGTGCTGGACAACTGTGTGATCGGCCAGGTGAAGGTACTGAAAAAAGAGAAAGAGACCGCCAGAAAAAATGCCCTCAAATATCTGGACCGGGTGGGAATGACCCCCTATATCAATGCCCGGCCGCGCCAGATATCCGGAGGACAGAAACAGAGAGTGGCCATCGCCCGCGCGCTGGCTATGGAGCCGGAGGTACTGCTGTTTGACGAGCCCACCTCCGCACTGGACCCGGAGATGGTGGGCGAAGTGCTGGATGTTATGCAGAGTCTGGCGTCGGACGGAATGACCATGCTGGTAGTCACTCATGAGATGGCATTCGCAAGGGATGTTTCCAACCATGTGGTGTTCATGTCGGAAGGCGTGATCTGTGAGGAGGGAGATCCCAGACAGGTATTTTCACATCCGGAACAGCAGCGGACAAAAGAGTTCCTGACCCGTTTCGCGAAAGGATAAAAAACAGAAAATTGCCACAGTGAAGTTAAAAGACAAACTGCTGCGGAAACCCGGCCGGGACAAGAAAAGTCCCATTGAAAAGGCCGGGTTTCTGTGCTATAGTGGCCGTAGAGAAACTGCTGCCGTCCGGCGCCGGAGTCGCTGTGAAAAAGGCAAAAGATACCTGCCGTACCCGCTGTCCGGCGGAAGCTGCCGGATTTGAAAAGCCGTGGCAGTGCCCGAACTTTCGGATGCGCGAAATGGCAGAAGAACCAGGAGGAAGGAACATGGAACTCTCAAGAAACGGAATCAGGGAGAAAAAACAATGGGAGGATGCCGGGATTGTGCTGCCCGGTTATGATGTGGACGCGGCCGCAAAAAAAGCAAAGGAAGCGCCCCGTTGGGCGCATTTCGGCATCGGAAATATTTTCCGTATTTTCATCGGAGGAATTGCGGACGGGATGCTGGAGAGCGGCGATCTGGATACGGCGCTGACCTGTGTGGAAACTTTCGATTATGATGTGGTGGACAAGATTTACCGGCCGTATGACAATCTGGGACTGAGCGTGATCCTTCATGAGACCGGGAAAAGAGATTACAAGGTGCTGGGATGTTTTGGAGAGGCAGTCTGCGCACAGTCTTCGGATCCGCGTCGATGGGGCAGACTGAAAGAGATTTTTGCGGCTCCCTCCCTGCAGATGGTATCTTTTACCATTACGGAGAAGGGTTATGCGCTGACGGATGCCGCCGGAAGCTATTTTCCCTTTGTGCAGGCAGATATCGACAACGGACCGGATCATGCCACCGGCGCCATGGGGGTAGTGACCGCCATGCTGCTGGAACGTTACCGTCATGGGAAAGCTCCGCTGGCGCTGGTTTCCATGGATAACTGTTCTCAGAACGGAAGCCTGCTGCGCAGATCGGTACTGACCATGACAGAGGAGTGGAAGAAGAAGGGGTATGTGGACGATGGATTTGCCTCCTATGTGGCGGATGAAAAGGTTATCGCATTTCCCTGGACCATGATCGACAAGATAACCCCCCGCCCCAACCCGGACATTGCCGTGGATCTGGAAAAACTGGGAGTAGAGCATATGCAGCCGGTGGAGACCTCAAGACGCACCTATATCGCGCCCTTCATCAACGGCGAGGATCCCCAGTATCTGGTGATTGAGGATCGTTTCCCCAACGGCCGTCCGGCGCTGGAAAAAGGAAAGGGTGTTTATCTGGGAGACCGGGAGACGGTGAACAAATCGGAGCGGATGAAAGTCACCGCGCTGCTGAACCCGGTACATTCTGCGGTGGCGCCGCTGGGCGTTCTTCTGGGAGAGGAATATTTTGCGCACATGATTAATCACGATCCGAAACTGATGAAACTGGCAAGGATGGTGGCATATACCGAGGGCATGCCGATGCTGTCGGATCCCGGAATTCTTGATCCGAAGGCATTCGCGGACGAACTGTTTCAGGTGCGTTTCGTGAATGAATACCTTCTGGATACCAATTTACGGATTGTCACGGATGAGTCCCAGGGATTGGGGGTCCGTTTTGGGGAGACTATTAAGGCATACACTGCCAGATATGGAAGCGCAGAACGGCTGACGGCGATTCCTCTGGGGATCGCCGGGTGGCTGCGGTATACGATGGGGGTGGATGACGAAGGAAATTCCTATGTGCTGGCGCCGGATCCCATGGCCCCCGCGATGGCAGAGACGCTGAAGGATGTGGTGATCGGAAAACCGGAAACGCTGAAAGATCAGTTAAAGCCCATTCTCTCCAATGAGAAGATTTTCTTTACAAATCTGTATGAGAATGGCCTGGGAGAAAAGATCGAGGAAATGTTCCGGGAAATGATTGCGGGCAAAGGCGCTGTCCGTGCGACGGTTTACAAATACATGGAGAAATAGGACGGAGCATAAAAAGTATCCGGCAGCCGGAGGGACTGTAATGTCAGGATCCGGCTGCCGGATATTTTTCTGTCTGTTTTTTCCGTCTCCAAAAGCGCAGGGGCGCGGCTTTCGCGGATTAAGAGAAAGGCGCGTCGCCCGCTGTTTTTTCAGCGCCGCCGTGTACGGTAAAATGGTTCTTCCGAACGGAGAGAATTCCGTCTTTCTGCATTTTGCCAAGTTCTTTGGACAGGGCGCTCCTGTCCACATTCAGATAATCCGCCAGCTGTTGACGGTCAAAGGGAATATCAAACTGTCGGCTGTGTTTCTGCAGAGACACCGAATTCAGATAGGACATGATCCGGCCGCGGATAGTTTTGGGGGCTGTGTGGAAATTCCTCTCGGACAGCAGCAGATTTTTCCGGGAGGAGATGGACAGCAGATTGGCAATCAGTTTCATGGCCCAGGGTTCGGAGAGACTTCTCAGATGCCGCAGACTGCCGATCCGGAAGAAGAGAATCTGACAGTCCTCCTTAGCGGCCACATCCACCAGCAACGGTTCATTTTCCAGAAGCGCATAGGTTTCCGCAAAGAATTGTCCGCTTTCCGCATGGCTTAAAATGGTGCGGTTTCCCCAGAGGTCATTGTTTTCGATGGTGACGCTGCCGGAAAGAACCATTCCCAGCCGCTGCGTGACCGTGCCTGCGGAAAGGATCACCGCTCCTTTCCGAAAAGTCTGTTCTGACGCGTCCAGATGTTTCATGGCGGAACATGCTTCCGATTCCGTCATTTCCTGGAAAAATCCTGTTGACTGAAGCATTTTTATATCCATAATAAACTCCGTTTTTTCAAAAATGTGTCTGTAACCACAGAAATTCCTGTTTCAATGTAATAGGATAGAATCATAAAGTCAAGGAGGAATTGAAAAATGATTCGAAAAATAATCCATATAGACGAAGAAAAATGCAATGGATGCGGACTCTGTGCCTCTGCCTGCCATGAAGGGGCCATTGAAATGATCGGCGGAAAGGCAAAGCTGACAAGGGAGAATTTCTGCGACGGATTCGGAGACTGCCTGCCCGCCTGTCCCACCGGAGCCATCAGAATTGAGAAGAGGGAAGCCCCGGCTTATGATGAAGAAGCGGTAAAGAAGATGCAGGACAGAAAAGAGGCTTCGCAGCCCGCGCAGGGAGGGTGTCCCGGTTCCCGGGCAATGCGGCTTGCGGGGAATCAGCCGGATACCTTCGGCACTCCGTCAGCCATGGTCTCCATAAAACAGCCTTCCAGACTGGGACAATGGCCCTGCCAGATCCGGCTGGTGCCGGAACACGCGCCGTTTTTTGAGGGCGCGAAGCTTCTGATTGCGGCAGACTGTACCGCCTACGCCTATGCCGGTATGCATGAGGAGTTCATGAAAGGGAAGATTACCCTGATCGGCTGTCCCAAGCTGGATGACGTGGACTATGCCAAAAAACTGACGGCCATTATCCGGGACAACGATATCAAGAGCGTTACCATCGTCCGCATGGAGGTGCCCTGCTGCGGAGGTCTTCAGCGTGCCGCCCAGCAGGCCCTGAAGGACAGCGGGAAATTCATCCCCTGGCAGGTGGTGACAATTTCCAGAAACGGGGAAATTCTGGAATAATCTGCTTTCCCGGGGCAGATTCTGTGATATAATTTCATAGAAAGAGCCGCAGGAAAAGCCTGTATACCGCCGGCAGTGCGGCTGCAGGATTTTCCTGCGGTATGTCTTAGCAGAGGAAAATGGTATGCGGGAGGTTGTTATGGACAGAAGATCCTATAAGATTCTGGAGAATTACATGCAAAGCTGCATGGCGGACAGCGCACATGACCGGGAGCACGTTTACCGGGTGTTGTACCAGGCGCTGGAGATTGCGCAGACGGAGCCGGAGGCAGACACCGATGTGTTGATCGGAGCGTGTCTGCTTCATGATATCTGCCGGAAGGAACAGGCAGAAGATCCGTCAGTGGATCATGCGGCTGCAGGAGGGGAGAAGGCATATTGTTTCCTGCAAAAACACGGTTTTTCGGAGGATTATGCCGGTAAGGTGCGGGAATGTATCCGTACCCATCGTTACCGGAAAGGAAACCTGCCGCAAAGCCTGGAGGCCAGAATCCTGTATGACGCCGATAAGCTGGAAGCGTCCGGGGCCGTGGGAATTGCCAGAACACTGCTGCATAAGGGGGCCGTGTCAGAACCGCTTTACACGCTGCGGGCAGACGGGACAGTCTCTGACGGAGAAGGAGATACCGCTCCTTCCTTCTTCCAGGAATACAGATGTAAACTGGAAAAGCTGTATGACGGATTTTATACGGAAAAAGGGAAAATGCTGGCCGGACAGCGGCAGTCAGCGGCGGTATTCTTTTATGACAGTCTGTATCGGGAAGTGAGGAATGCGTATGAGGGAGGTACTGCTTGCCTGGAGGACATTCTGAGCAGCGAAGGGATACTGGAAACGGAACGTCTGAAGCTTCGGGAGCTTACGGAGAAAGATTACGAAGCTCTGTGCCTGATTCTGCAGGATGAGGAGACCATGTACGCCTACGAAGGGGCTTTTGACGATGTGGAGGCCCGGGAGTGGCTGGAACGGCAGATGGAACGGTACAGAAAATGGGGATTTGGTCTGTGGGCCGTGATTTTAAAGGAAAATGGAGAACTGATTGGCCAGTGCGGGCTGACCATGCAGCCCTGGAAGGATGGGGAGGTGCTGGAAATCGGATATCTGTTCCGGCGCGCGTATTGGCGCCAGGGATATGCCACGGAAGCGGCGGCCGCCTGCAAAAAGTATGCTTTTGATGTGCTGAGGGCCGATGAGGTGTGTTCCATTATCCGTGACACCAACACGGCTTCCCGAAAGGTAGCCCTCCGGAACGGCATGGTACCCGCGGACACCGCGGTGAAGCATTACAAAGGGGTGGATATGCCCCATATCCGGTATGTGGCTTTAAGGGGTTAACCGGTTTATTGTTTCTTTTCCTGCTTGCTCTGATACATCAGGTGATCCACCTGCTGAAGAATTTCCTCCACATCGCCATGGGGAGGACGGCAGACTAGCATTCCCGCACTGACCTGGTTGAAAGGACAGGGCGCATTTATTTCCCATCCGGGACATTCTCTGAGGGTTTGCAGCAGATCCGGGGATATTTCTCCCGAACACAGCGCCACAAATTCGTCGCCGCCGAACCGGCAGACGATTCCCTGTCCCCGCAGCAGCCGGGAACTGATTCGGGCGAAATGTTTCAGATACTGGTCTCCAACCATATGCCCGAACTGATCGTTGATCTGTTTAAAACGATCCAGATCCATGAAAATAATGGAGAAGATCTGATCGGCGTCAATGGCCGCCTGCAGTTCTTCCCACAGTTGCGTCCGGTTTCCCAGTCCGGTGAGGGGATCCCGCAGAGCGGCTTTCTCCAGTTGTGTCATCCGCAGCGCGTCCAGGATGATCTTGTAAAGAATAAAGTACGAGGTAAACGCCAACACCAGGAAAAGAGCAAGGACCGCCGCCTGCCTTACGGATGCCTCCTGCTCCAGAAACAGATTATTGAGAAAAGACAGCGTAAGAAACAGAAGAATGCTGTCCAGTATCAGATAGCGGTACCAGTGCCGTCCAAAGGACTGAATACTGTCCAGGATAAAAATGTATTTGGGAAGAATTTTCCGGAAAAAAACCGGAGCGGTAAAAAGATAAAATACGGCTTCCACTGCGGCGATCGGGAGGGATGTTCCGGCTCCTGACAGTCCGGCCAGTTGAATAGAGAGGGAAAGGCACCCCATAGTATAGACGCAGCTCAGGCAGATGATGGCGGTCAGGAGATTAAAAATCAAAACTTCCACAACAGGAAGGAATTGTATCAGTTTCATTTCAGATAAACCTCCAGGGGGGCTATATTTATAAATCAATTCTATTTTATCACAGATCAGGAAAAAGAACAGTGGGGAAAATTGAAAGAGACGGTTTACGGGGCAGCGCTTTCGTCCTATAATGGTTTACATGCGGCAGGGAGCTGACTCCCGCGGAGAAGAAAAATCCCACACGAAAGGATGAACATGCAATGAAATACGATTTTACTTCAATATTGGACAGAAAAGGCCATGACGCCATCGCGGTGGAAAAAATTCCCATTCCCGGCGCTCAGGTGGCCGATGGATTTTCCGTGATTCCCATGTGGGTGGCGGATATGAATTTTCCCACCCTTCCCACCATTCTGGAGGAGGTGGGGCAGCGGCTTGGCCATCCTCATTTCGGATACTTTGAACTGACAGATGAATATTTTGACAGCATCATCCGCTGGCAGAAGGATCGGTTCGGGGTAGAAGGACTGACCCGGGAGTGCATCGGTTATGAGAACGGAGTGCTGGGATGCGCGGCCTCCGCGCTGCAGGCATTCACCGCGCCGGGGGAGCCGGTGCTGATGCATTCGCCTACCTATATCGGTTTCACCGGAACCATGGAGAGCAACGGAAGGAAGATTGTTCTCAGCGATCTCAGACAGGATGAACAGGGAATCTGGCGGATGGATTATGCGGATATGGAACAGAAGATTGTGGAAAACCACATTCACTGCGTGATTTTCTGCTCTCCCCACAATCCCACCGGGCGGGTATGGGAGAGGGAAGAGCTGGAGAAGGCCATGGAGCTGTTCGCAAAGCATGACTGTATCGTGATTTCCGACGAGATCTGGTCGGACCTGGTGCTGCCGGGCGGAAAGCATATCCCCACCCAGAGCGTTTCCGAGGACGCGAAAAACAGAACCATTGCTGTCTACGCGCCCAGCAAGACCTTCAACCTGGCCGGACTGGTGGGCTCTTACCATGTGATTTACAGTCCGTATCTTCGGGACCGGGTGGAAAAGGTTTCTGCCATGAGCCATTATAATACGCCCAATGTGCTGTCGGTTCACGCCCTGATCGGCGCCTATAAGCCGGAGGGAAGAGAATGGGTGGACGAACTGTGTCAGGTGCTGGGGCAGAACGTGGACTACGCTTATGACTATATTCGGAAGCATTTCAAAGGGGTGACCCTGGCAAAGCCTCAGGGAACGTATATGCTGTATCTGGACTGTGAGCAGTGGTGCCGGGAGCATGAAAAAACCATGGATGATCTGCTTCGCGCCGGTGTAAAGGTGGGGGTGATCTGGCAGGATGGACGTCCCTTTAACCGCCCCTGGGCTATCCGGATGAATCTGGCGGTGCCGTACGCGAGAGTGAAGGACGCCATGGAACGGCTGGACAAGTATGTATTTAACGGCACTCTCTAAGTGGGGTGTCAGAGGGGAGCTGCGGAATGATTGACAGAGAGGATATGCTGGAACTGACCAGACGGATGACTGTAAAAAGGACATCCATGACCCGGATCGCGGGCGCTTACATGGAGCGGGATGGGGAGATTGACGGAACCTTTAATACGTCATTTCTGAAACTGTCCGCGGCGGAGAAAGAGAAAAATCTGGCTCTGGCAAAGACGATTCCTTTTGCGGAGACCAACCGGAAACTGAAAAGGTACCGTTTCGGCGAAAAGGCCCGGGAAGCGGACAGCATGTACCGGCTGCTTTGGGGGCTTCGGTCCTGCGGACTGAAAAATGACGCACTGATGGAGATTTTCTATGAGGAAGTGGCGTCCCGGTACCGCGCCGGAGGCGATTACGCGGTTTTTATGTTTCACGACAGGTATGATGTACCGGCTAAGGGAACGGACCACCAGCGGCAGGGGGAATCGGAGAATGTATTTGAATACCTGATCTGCGCTATCTGTCCGCTGGAAGGCGAATATGAACCGGGAGCGCCGGAGTGCGGATTTTTGTTTCCGGCCTTTTCGGAGCGCTGCGCGGATCTGGATCATGTGGATGTGTTTCAGGCAGATCCGGGGGGAACACACGGGGAATTGCTGGAACTGCTGGGAGTGATAGAAAGAGAGAAGCAAGAATTCCTGTGAGACGCCGCAGCGGACAGCGGCTCTGGCCCGGCATAAAGATGAATAAAGGAGAAAAAATCTCTGTATACTGTAGAAAAAAGCCTCCGGCAGCAAAGCCGGAGGTCTGCAGGATGGAGGGATTTTTTTATGTTGGGATTCTGGGTTGCCATATTGTCCGGAGCTCTGATGAGCATTCAGGGGGTTTTTAACACGCAGGTGACAAAGCAGAGCAGTCTCTGGGTTTCCACCGGCTGGGTGCAGTTTTCCGCGCTGCTGGTGTGCATTGCGGCGTGGCTCTTTACCGGAAGAGAGAGTATCGGTGCATTGTGGCAGGTGGAAAATAAGTATACGCTGCTGGGTGGCGTCATCGGGGCGTTTATCACGGTGACGGTTATCCAGAGCATGAGCAGCCTGGGGCCGGCAAAGGCGGCGCTGCTGATTGTCATCGCTCAGCTGGCGGTGGCTTATCTGATCGAACTGTTCGGACTGTTCGGAACCCAGCAGCAGCCGTTTCTGTGGCGGAAGTTTCTGGGCCTGGCGGTAGCGGTGGCGGGGATTGTGATTTTTAAGTGGGAGTAGCAGGTATCTTTCCTGAAAAATCACCTTGTAATTGCAGATGGAATTCGGTAAAATAAGAAGTGTGTATGTATGGAGGGAGCCTTGACGCTTATGCGGAAAGGAGAGAGATACATGAGCATACAAAAGTTTTACAGGAATACAGCGGCCGGTCTGCTGGCCGCTTTGTTTTTATCAGCGGCGGGGTGCAGCAGCACCACGTCTGTTTTTCCTTCTGCCAAAGGGAACCAGGAGGAACTGGAAGAGTCCGAAACCGGACAGAAAGATACAGTCGGAGAGGCCGGGGAGCCGGAGAACTCCGGGGACGGGGCGAAAGAGATTACGACTGGAGACGCCGGGGAGCCGGAGGGTTCCAAAGATGGAACGGAGACGGAGATTTATGTGGATGTGACGGGAGCCGTGAATTCTCCCGGAGTTTACACGCTTCCGGCAGGAAGCCGGGTGTTTGAAGCCATTTCTCTGGCAGGGGGCGCCCGGGAGGACGCTTCCCTGGAGAATCTGAACCAGGCCGGAATTCTTGAGGATGGACAGCAGATCCGCGTATATACGGAAGAGGAGGCCGAGCAGATGGCGCGGCAGGGAACTCTTCCGGGCACACAGGCGGCAGAACAGAACGAAGGCCAAAAAGCCGCGAAGGTGAATATCAACACCGCCGGAAAAGAGGAGCTGATGACGCTGACGGGTATTGGAGAGACAAGAGCGGAAGCGATACTGGCGTACCGGCAGGAGGCCGGCGGATTTCAGGCGCCGGAGGATCTGATGCAGGTGGAAGGAATTAAAGAAAAGACCTTTGAGAAGTTAAAAGATCAGATTACTGTGAATTGAGGAGTGAAAAGATGGCGAAAAAAGTACTGGTTGTGGATGATGAAAAATTGATTGTGAAAGGGATCCGCTTCAGTCTGGAGCAGGATGGCATGGAGGTGGACTGCGCCTATGACGGCGAGGAAGCGCTGGAGTGCATTCACAATAAGGATTATGATATCGTGCTGCTGGATCTGATGCTTCCCAAGCTCAGCGGTATGGAGGTCTGCCAGCAGGTGCGGGAATTTTCCGACGTGCCCATTATCATGCTGACAGCCAAGGGCGAAGATATGGACAAGATCCTGGGGCTGGAATACGGGGCCGATGATTATATAACAAAACCTTTCAACATTCTGGAGGTAAAGGCCCGGATCAAAGCCATTATCCGCCGTACCTCCAGGCCTGCGGCGCAGGAGGAGAAGGCGAAGGTGGTGGAAGTGGGAGATCTGAAGCTGGACTGCGAAAGCCGGAGAGTATTTATCGCGGGAAAAGAGATCAATCTTACTGCCAAGGAGTTTGATGTGCTGGAACTGCTGGTATTTAATCCCAATAAGGTGTACAGCAGAGAAAATCTGCTGAATATGGTATGGGGCTATGAGTATCCCGGCGATGTGAGAACCGTGGACGTACATATCCGCCGCCTCCGGGAGAAGATCGAGGCCAATCCCAGCGAGCCGAAATATGTACATACCAAGTGGGGCGTCGGTTACTATTTCCAGGGGTAAGCGGGAAAAGAGGACAAGGTGAAGCCAAAATTCAAGTTTATTAAAAGTCTCCGGTTCCGGATCACGGTGATTCTGGTGATTATCGGAATCGTACCCAGTGTTTTTGTGGAAAAGGGCATCGTCAGCAGCTATGAAGACCGTGCGGTGAGTCTGCGGATGTTCAATGTGAAAAACCAGTGTGACATCTTAAGCAACCAGCTGGTACAGGAGAAGTATCTGCAGGACACCAGCTCTGTGGCCATCAACAGTGAGCTGGATATGCTGACCAATGTTTACAGCGGCAGGATTCTGATTGTGAATCAGGATTTTCAGGTAATCAAGGATACTTATGATCTGGATCGGGGAAAATATGTGATTACCCAGGAAGTACTCCAGTGCTTTTCCGATGGCAAGGAGACCAGCCATTACGATGCCAGAAACCGTTATATTGAGATGCTGATTCCCATCAGCACCACGCTGGAGGAAAACAGCAGCGTGGCGGGGGTTCTGATGATCAGCGTGTCCACGGAAGAGATTGCGGCCAGCGTGGATGTTCTGGAACAGAAGGGGATGCTGCTTCTTCTGATTATCGGCGTGCTGGTACTGGCGTTGGGGTATATTCTGGCGGGGATTCTGATGAAACCTTTTGCCAAGGTGACAAAAGCGATTGAGGATATCACGGACGGTTTCCAGGACGACCAGATTTCCGTGCCGGACTATACGGAGACAGAGCTGATCACAGACGCTTTCAATAAGATGCTGAGCCGGGTAAAGTCCCTGGACAATTCCCGTCAGGAATTTGTATCCAACGTCTCCCATGAGCTGAAGACGCCGCTGGCTTCCATGAAAGTGCTGGCCGATTCCCTGGTGGGACAGGAAAACGTTCCCATCGAGCTGTATCAGGAGTTCATGCAGGATATCACCGAGGAGATCGACCGGGAGAATAAGATCATCACGGATCTTCTGACCCTGGTAAGGCTGGATAAGAAGGCGGCGACCGTCACCATCGAGTCTGTGAATATCAACGAACTGCTGGAGCTGATCCTGAAACGGTTAAAGCCCATTGCGGCCAGAAAGAATATTGAGCTGATTCTGGAGAGCTTCCGCCCGGTAACGGCGGAGATTGACGAGACAAAGCTGACGCTGGCCATTTCCAATCTGGTGGAAAACGGTATCAAATATAACCATGAAAACGGATGGGTGCGGGTATCGCTGAACGCGGATCACAAGTATTTTTATGTGACCGTGGCGGATTCGGGGATGGGAATTCCGGAAGATTCCATCGATCATATTTTCGAGAGATTTTACCGGGTGGACAAATCCCACTCTTCGGAAATTGACGGGACCGGACTAGGCCTTGCCATTACCAGGAGCGCTATTTTGATGCACCGGGGAGCCATCCGGGTGCGCAGCAAGGAGAATGAGGGAACGACATTTTCTGTGCGGATTCCTCTGACATATATTGAGTAGGAGGATTCTTCCTCGGCCATAGGGCCGATAACAAGAGAAAATGGAAGGAGCCCTTTGTGGCGGCCGTAGGGCCGGAAAAGAAAGGTGCGGAGTATGAAACGTTGGGTGCGGTTTCTTTTGACTGCTCTCGTGTTAGGCCTGCTGCTGGCGGGCTGTGGGGAGAAAAATGAGGAGAAAGGCGGTTATCATCTGTATGCCGTTGCAGGAAGTACCATCCGCGAGGAATCGTATCAGCCGGAGGCAGAGGATACGGACGGGCTGACGGAGGAATTTGCCGGTCTGCTTTCTTCCGGGGAAGGAGAGGAGGATACGCTGCTTCCGGAAGGGGTGGCGGTGATCTCCTGCGAGCGCAGCGGCGAGATTCTCTATGTGGATATGAACGGCGCCTACGGGCGGCTGGATCCGGCGCAGGAGATTCTGTCCCGGGCTGTTGTGGTGAAAACCTTTGTACAGATCCCGGAAATCAGTTATGTGCAGATTACGGTGGAGGGAGCGGATCTGAAAAATTCGCAGGGAAATACGGTGGGCCTTCTGAATGCCGACAGTTTTATGGAAAATTCCGGCGAGGAGATCAATTCCTACCAGTATTCCGATATTACCCTGTATTTTGCCACGGAGGACGGACAACATCTGGTTCCGGAAGAGCGGAAGGTTTACTATATCAGCAGCACGCCTATTGAGCGGGTTGTGGTGGAGCAGCTGATCCGCGGGCCGCAGGAGGATGGACATTATCCCGCTATTTCACCGAATACCCGGATCATTGGAGTTTCCGTGTCGGACGGTATCGGTTATGTAAATCTGGATCAGAATTTTACAACGGGGACGCTGACCGTGCAGGAAGAAATTCCCATCTATTCCATTGTAAATTCACTGATCCGGTCAGGGAGCGTGAAAAAAGTACAGATATCCATCAACGGCGATACCGGGGTAACCTTCCGGGAAAGCATGAATCTGGATCGTCTGTATGAATGGAATGAAGAATTGATTGAGGACGAAAATTCATGAAAAACAGGCCCATGTGCCTGCTGGCCATGGTTCTTGTGCTGGCGGTTTTTCTGGCGGGCCGGCTGGGGCTTTCCTGGATCTGGAGAGGCCCCGGAAGCACCCGTCTGGAGCGGATGGCCCGGGATGGGACGTCCGTGACGGTACAGGGAACCGTGGAGACGCGGGACGAAAAAACATATACGACTTATCTTATCATCAAACATGCAAGTCTGACTGTTCAGTCGGTACAATACCCTATCAGAAAATTAAAATGCGAAGTGGAAGCCGGGGAAGGATATGAGCCCGGTCAGCAGGTGTGGCTGCGGGGAACACTGACATTGCCAAAAGAGCCGGGAAATCCGGGGGAATTCCATCAGCTCCGCTATGAACGCGCGAGAAAAATCGATTACTATCTGGAAGATACTCACCTGTTGCGGAAAGAAGAAGCCGCTTCAGGATTTCCCCGTATGATGGCGCAGAGCCGGGAGTACTGTAGGAATGTGCTGAAACAGATTTTTCCTTCGCGGGAGGCGGGAATTCTGGGAGCCATGCTTCTGGGAGACAAATCCGGTGTGGAAGCAAAGGTGAAGGAGTGGTACCAGTATGCGGGAATTTCCCATGTGATGGCCATATCCGGTCTTCATATCACGCTTCTGGGAACGGGCATCTGGAAAGTACTGGGGGTTCTGCGGATTCCCATGCTGCCCTCCGCCCTGGTAAGTATCCTTGCTCTGGTTTTCTATGGAATCTGGATCGGCAGCGGCGCTTCCGCGGTGCGGGCGATCCTCATGTTTCTCGTGGTAATGGGCGCCCGCCTCACCGGGCGTTCCTACGATCTGCCCTCCAGTCTGTCACTGGCCGCGGCGCTTTTGCTGCTGGATAATCCGGATGTGCTGTACGACAGCGGTTTTCAGCTGTCTTTTACAGCGGTGCTGGGGGTGGGCGTGGTGGCTCCGGCCTTTCAGAAACAGGGAAGAAAAAAACCTTCGAAAAATCCTGTGGAAAAAATCCTTGGGGCGCTGAAGCCGGGTGTGGTACTCTGGATGACTACGCTGCCGGTGGTTCTCGCGGCATTTTCCCAGGTGTCTCTGGCGGGAATCCTGTGGAATCTGATGGTGATTCCGCTGGTTCCGGCAATTCTCATATCGGGAATTCTCTCCCTGGCGGTAGGGGTGTTCCATGTGGGCGCCGGCAGTGTGGCGGGAATTCCTGCCTGGGTGCTGCTGCAGATTTATGCGCTGACCGGCCAGGTAACGGAAAAAATTCCGGCCGGCATGTGGACGCCGGGGCAGCCGTCAGGGGGAAGGATCCTGATCTATTATCTGCTGGGAGCCGTGCTGTTATGGGAGGAAATTTCCCGGAAGAAAAAGGAACGGCAGAAGAAAATTCCGGAAAAACAGGGGAAGATACGGGATTTGCCGGCGCCGGGAAAGAAACGGGCATTTCTCCGGACTGCTGCGGTATGTCTCATGCTGCTGCTGATGGGGGTTCGGCTGCGGTGGGGCATGCAGGTCACCATGATTGATGTGGGGCAGGGGGATGCCATTCTGGCCGGAGCGGATGGTATCTGGTCTTTGATTGACGGGGGAAGCAGCAGCCGCTCCAAAGTGGGAACCTATGTGATCTGGCCCTATCTGAAAAGCCAGGGAATCACCAGACTGGATGCGGTTTTTGTCACGCACCCGGATGCGGATCACATCAATGGGATAGAAGAATTGCTCATCCTGGCGGATGGAGGCGGCTTGCGCATCGATCACCTGTTTCTTCCGGAGTGGATGCGGGAGGATGCGGACGGGATCCGCCTGTGCGCCCTGGCCCGCCGGGCACAGACCTCCTGCACATTTCTGAAACAGGGCGACCGGATTCGCCAGGGAAAAATCTGTATGACGGTGCTGCATCCACAGGCGGGAGAACAATGGGAGGATCCCAACCGTGGTTCACTGGTGCTTTCCTGGGAATACGGGGGAATCCGCGGCCTGTTTATGGGAGATCTGCCCTCGGAGGAGGAAGAAGAGATTTTGAAACTGGTGGAGCCCTGTGATTTTCTGAAGGTGGGACACCATGGTTCTTCCGGCTCCTCTTCCGGAGAATTTCTGGCACGGGCGGCGCCGGAAACGGCTCTGATATCCTGCGGGCTTGCCAACCGGTACGGTCATCCGGGAAAGGATGCAATGGAACGAATCCGGTCACAGGGCAGCGCGGTTTTCCGGACAGATACCATGGGCGCGGTGACGCTGAAGCTTCAAAGAGGGAGGCTGCGCGTTTCCTGCTTTCGCGGGGAAGGATGACAGCCGGGAGAACAGGAAAGGACGGATGGATGAAATATGCGGGGATTTCGCTCTTGTGCCGATGGAAATCAGAAGGTATAATTTTACTGTGACGAGGATCATGGAGACACAAATGGGAAATATAAACTGAAAAAGTAAATTACGGAGCAGTTATGAAAAGAGTTCTTGAGGATATCAAAAATCATGATTTTAAAAAAGTATACCTGTTTTACGGCGAGGAGGAGTACCTGAAGAGGCAGTACCGTGACCGGCTGGTTCATGCCATGAATCCGGAGGGGGACACCATGAATATGGCGCATTTTGAAGGAAAGGGCATCGACGTTAAGGAAGTGATTTCTCTGGGAGAGACACTGCCGTTCTTTGCGGAACGGAGAATTCTGGTGCTGGAGGATACGGGATTTTTTAAAGGCCAGTGTCCGGAGCTTCCGGAATACCTGGCGAATCTTCCGGATTATCTCTGCATGCTTTTTGTGGAGGATGAAGTGGACAAAAGAAGCCGGATGTACAAGGCTGTGAAAAATGCCGGGGCGGTGGTGGAATTTGCCAGACAGGATGAGCGGACGCTGATGCGCTGGGTGCTGGGGATTCTGACCCGGGAGGGGAAAAAGATTACCCAGAAGGATATGGAGCTGTTTCTGATAAAAACGGGGACGGATATGACCAACATTGAGATGGAACTGGAAAAGCTGCTGTCCTATACCATGGGACGGGATGTGGTGACTGCCCGGGATATCGAAGAGATCTGCACCAACCAGATCACCAACCGGATTTTTGAGATGGTGCGGGCTGTGTCGGAGCAGAATCAGAAGAAAGCACTGGATCTTTACTATGATCTTCTGTCTCTGAAAGAGCCGCCCATGCGGATTCTGTTCCTGCTGGCCCGTCAGTTCAATATGATGCTGCAGGTGAAGGATCTGCAGAGACTGGGCGTTGATCAGAAAGGAATTGCGGACCGGCTGGGTATCCAGAGTTTCATTGTGCGAAACTATGCATCCTTTGCCAGAAAGTATTCCATGGAACGGCTGCGCCAGGCGGTGGAGGAATTTACCCAGACCGAGGAGGATGTAAAGTCCGGACGGCTGCAGGACGTGATGAGCGTGGAACTGATGATTGTGAAATACAGCTCTGCTGTGGGATAAACGGCAGAGCACAAAAAAAGGACAGTCACTGACGGTATGACTGTCCTTTTTTATTCTTTAGAAATTAAGCGATGGAGTTTACCGCCTTGCTGATGCGGGAAACTTTTCTTGCAGCGTTGTTTTTGTGATATACGCCCTTGGATGCAGCCATCTCGATGGCCTTTACAGCCTGGGGAAGCGCTGCCTGAGCTGCTGCCAGATCCTTGTTGGCTACAGCGGTATCCACTTTCTTCATGGCAGTTTTCACTGCGGAGCGGATAGATTTATTTCTCTCGGCTTTGGTTCTGTTTACCAGAATTCTCTTCTTTGCGGATTTAATGTTTGCCATATTGTTCGACCTCCAATATTGTCACTGAAAATATAGTTCTTCATTTCCTACACTGGCCGAGACACGGACAGGCCAATGTAAACACACTTATATAGTTTATTCCAGGCAAATCATTTTGTCAATACATTATTTCCTTGAGTTTTCGCAGAATTATCCCCCTAAGATAAATCTGCTGAGTTTTATTATCCACAACTTTTAAAAAATGGCCAAAATATAAGGAATCCTGTTCCTTTTTGATGTAAAATTAAGCTGTCCAACAAA
>DVIN01000017.1 GCA_018711275.1 Candidatus Pullilachnospira intestinigallinarum | reverse complement strand
AAGACTGCCAGGGAAATTGATTTGATGAGGGAAGCAGGACGGCTGCTGGAGAAAGTTCACAATGAGCTTGCAAAGGTGATCCGCCCCGGTATTTCAACCTGGGAAATCGATCATATTGGGGAAAAGCTGATTCGTGATCTGGGCTGTGTCCCCAACTTCCTTCATTATCAGGGATATCCCGCATCCATCTGTGTATCGGTCAATGACGAAGTGGTACACGGAATCCCCAACAAACATCGTATTCTCAAGGAGGGCGATATCGTCAGCCTGGATGCAGGGCTTATTTACAAGGGATTTCATTCCGACGCGGCGAGAACCCATGCGGTGGGCCAGATCAGCCCCGAAGCACAGAAGCTCATCGATGTGACCCGTCAGAGCTTCTTTGAGGGGATTAAATATGCCAGGGCAGGCTGTCATCTCTATGAGATTTCCGCAGCTATCGGATCTTATGCGGAAAGCTTTGGCTACGGTGTTGTCCGGGATCTGGTGGGGCATGGAATCGGTACGGCGCTGCATGAGGATCCGCAGATCCCCAACTTTGCCCAGAAACGCCGCGGTATCCGCCTGATGCCGGGGATGACGCTGGCCATTGAACCTATGATCAATATAGGTCGGCCGGACGTCTGCTGGCTGGACGATGACTGGACGGTGGTTACGGAGGATGGTTCTCTGTCCGCCCATTATGAGAATACTGTTCTCATCACTGACGGCGAACCGGAAATTCTCACGCTTACAATGTAAGAGGTGCCCGATGGAGAATGTTTGTGCAGGTATGATGGCGAGATCCCTTGCCGGTCACGACAGGGGAAAGGTCTATCTGATCGTCCATGCGGATGCAGCATATCTGTATCTGGCGGACGGTAAGTGCCGTACACTTGACCGTCCCAAGCGAAAGAAGAGAAAACATGTACAGATAGACCGCCGGATTTGTCCCTGGATCACAGGAATTCTGGATCAGGGAAATACAATACAGGATTCTGATATCATCAGAGCAATCAGAGAATACGGCTGTCAACAGGAGGTATGAGATGTCTAAGGCAGATGTTATTGAAGTAGAGGGAACAGTTCTGGAGAAACTGCCCAATGCCATGTTTAAAGTGGAGCTGGAAAACAAACATGTGGTTCTGGCCCATATCAGCGGAAAGCTGAGAATGAATTTTATCCGGATCCTCCCGGGAGACAAGGTGACGCTGGAACTGTCACCCTACGATCTTTCCAAGGGAAGAATTATCTGGAGAGATAAATAGGCAGCGCTGCCGCAATAAAGCGGTACTGCCAGAAGAACGCCCCGGGGCCGGTAAGCGGCTGCCGGGGTGTTTTTGTATCGGACTGTATAAAGAACAATAGTTTCGGGCAGTATTCTGTCAGAGTGGGGAGTGGCAATGGAGACCTATGCGGAGCTGCTAGATACCGGTGTTTTGATGGAGGCTACCGGCAAAGATCACTACATCGCTTCCCTGAATAACGGAACGGCTGTGAGAACTGTTAATGGCTGCTGGATTCTGGCATCCGTACAGGCACAGGAAGACCAGTCCGGCGCGAATATCGACAATGAGATCCAGGCAGCGCAGGATACGGTGGAATTCAACATGGGCGGCTGAGACAGTCCAGGTATATTCTGTGAACTGGGAAGAACCTCTCATCTGATGCGGCGAGGCTGCCTGTTATATAAAAGCAGTTTCTGTGTTCCATTTTATGGTCACATATATCGCAGAAAGGAGAACTATGATAAATGGTTTTGCACAGCCGAAGAAGATTTTGATACACGAAAATCTGGAACTGGTAAAATACTATCCATATTATAAAAGAACTTTGCCCTGGTACCAGGATCCTGGCCTGTGCCGTCAGGTGGATAACCGGGAGGAGCCCTACGATCTTGACAGGCTGAAGCGCATGTACCGTTTCCTGTCAAAGAACGGGGAATGTTATTATATAAAATTCCGAGAGCATGGCAGATGGCATCTGGTGGGAGATATCTCCCTGTGCCGCGGAGCAGTTTCCATTGTAATCTGCCGCAAGTATCAGAATCGCGGTATTGGCCGCAGCGCAATTTCCGGGATACTGCGAAGGGCCGGCCAGCTGGGCTGGCGCCAGGTGAAAGCAGAGATCTATTCCTTCAATGGTCAGAGCAGGAAGGCATTTCTGGCAGCGGGATTTCGTCAGACAGGGGAGGAAACATTTGTATACGGATTCTGAAAGATATTCTGCGGAAGTAAAGTATTTGTGGATTGATAGGAATATTTATTGACGGAAGATGGAGGTTGCCGGAAATATTACGGTAGATTTACGATTTTCAGGGGGCCGTAGACTTTTGCTCTGCACTGCTGCAGATTTGAAGTTTTTTTGATTACTGTCGCAGCGTTTTGCTATGTTATGCGGCAGAACAGAAGGATTTGTCAAGGGTACCGTAGTCGGGCCAAACGGCTGTAGGATAAAGAAATTCCTGATACCCGGCCCCACGCAATGCATGTTATTTTCTGCGGTATTCCTCCGTTGGAGTTCTGCTGCCATGCAAAACTGTCACATAAAATGTGAAAATTTGCTGTGGAACGTTGTATTTTGACTGTTCCGGTGGTAGTCTATAGGGGATGTAAAAACTCAAAAACGGGAAAGCTTTGAAAGAAGTTTTCCGGAATTTTATGGAGGAATGATGACATGATGAAAAATAAAGTGAGCTGGATCATCGGCAAGCTGTTTTCACTGCTCTATCTTCTGACGGCGATTCTGTTTTCTGCGGCGCTCTGGCGTACGCAGATGGTGCCCGGGCTTTATTTCGGTCTGCTCGCGGCGGTTCTCGCGGCGGTGGCGGCCCTGGTGATTTGGCTGACCTGGAGCGGGGCCAGGAAAGTACGATACGGAATCGGCATCGTACTGTCATTACTGTTTTCCCTTCTTTTTGCCCTGGGCAGCATTTATGTGGGAAAAACCCTTCAGGCAGCAGACAAAATCACCACTGTGAAGACAGAGGTAGCGGAAGTGGGAATTTATGTGCAGGCGGATAATACGGATGATTTCAATCAGGCGGCCGCCGGTTATACCTATGGTATTCTTGCGCAGATGGATCGGGAGAATACGGATCAGGCGGTGGAGCAGCTGAATGAGCAGCTGGGGATTTCCATCGCCGTAAAAGAGTATGATTCCCTGACCGCTTTGATGGACGGTCTGTTTGGCGGAGAAACCAATGCCGTGATTCTCAACTCCGCTTATCTGGACGTGCTGGAAGAGATGGAAGGCTATGAGAATATCCGGGAACGGATCCGCGAGGTGACGGTCACCCATGTGGAAACGGAGGTTCCTCAGGCATCCCTGCCTGCGGAAGAAGGCGGAGGTTCTCAGGATCAGTCTGTGTTTACCGTGTACATCAGTGGAGTGGATACCCGTTCTACCCAGCTGATAGCGAAAAGCCGCTGCGATGTGAATATCCTGGCGGTGGTCAATGCCAATACCCGCCAGGTGGCTTTGATTTCCACCCCCAGAGACTATTACGTTCCGCTGTCCATATCCGGGGGAGTGCCGGACAAACTGACACATGCGGGGATTTACGGTGTTCAGGTGAGTATGGACACGCTGAGTATGCTGTACGATACCCCCATCGAATACTATTTCCGTCTGAACTTTACGGGATTTAAAGATATCATTGACGCGCTGGGCGGCGTTACGGTGGTTTCCGATTATACCTTTGACACAAAAAATGTCTCCGGATACCATTTTAACAAGGGAGAAAATTTTATGGACGGAGACGCGGCGCTGGCTTTCTGCCGGGAGCGGTATGCGTTTGCCACCGGCGATAATCAGAGAGGCAAAAATCAGCTGGCAGTGATCAGGGGAGTGCTGAATAAATGCCTCAGTACCGATATGCTGCTGCATTACACAGACGTGCTGGATGCCGTGGAGGACAGCTTTGAGACCAGCGTACCCTATGATGTGATCAGTTCTCTGGTTCGCAGTCAGATCAGCGACGGATCCGACTGGAATATTGTCAGCTACAGTGTCACCGGAACGGGAGACCGGCAGGTGCCGTATTCCATGAGCCAGAGCGTTTATGTGATGGTGCCGGATCAGACCACGGTGGAAACCGCCAAATCGCTGATTCAGACAGTGCGGGACGGCGGAATCATTCAGCAGCCGTAATATTGACAGAAAAGAATCTCTTGAATTTTCTGAGTAGTTATAGTATGTTTATAATATCTGCAGAATACTGCAAAGAGGCAGTCGCCGTATCGGGCGGCTGCCTCTTTTGCCTTTCATCGGAAAATATTTCCCATGAAAGGCAAACGTTCCGCGGGGATACAGCAAAAAAGGATGTTGTCCCGCAGGACGGGAAAGGTTTCTTTGGCAGAGAAGACAGGATTTCAAAAAATCAGAATCAGGCGCGCGGCGCAGAAAGGAGCAGTCATGAACAAAAAGGCAGACAGAATTTTACTGGGTAATGTATTTACCGGTACAGAAGATACTTTTTTCAGGGGAGGAGTTGCTCTGAAAGGGAATCGGATTCTGGCGGTGGGATCTGAAGAGGAAATGAAAGAATACCAGGATGGGAATACCTGTGTGGAAGCGTATCCGGATGGATTGATTATGGCGGGATTTGGTGATGCTCATGCGCATTTTATGGAGGGCGCGCAGTTTCAGAGCCCCCATTTCTGCGCGGATCTGTCCAGGGCCGGATCAGAAGAAGAATGTGTACAGATGATGGTAAAATTCGCGGAGAAATATCCGGAACTGGAACGGTATTTCGGTTATGGCTGGCTGACAGCCTACTGGAAGGATGCCCCTTTTCCCACCAGACGATCACTGGATCCTTTTTTCCCGGACAAACCGGTTTATCTGCGGTCTGTGGACGGCCATTCCGAATGGATGAACCAGGCCGCGCTGAAAGAAAGCGGATATCTGAACGGATGGGAGCCGGAATATGGATCTGTGGACAAATTTCCGGATGGAGAACTGACCGGTCTGGTTCGGGAGGGAGGGGATTATCTCTGCAGAAAATATGATACAAGGCTTCCGGAACAGGAGGAGGAAATGCTCCAGCGTAAGCTGATCCGGAAGCTGAATCAGAAAGGAATCACCACGTTTACGGAAATGAGCGCTGTATTGCCGGAGGATATTGACCGGGAATACCGTTATGTGAAAAAAATGGATGAAAACGGGGAGCTGACCATCCGGTTGTTCCTATATCCGGGAACGGATATCCAGGCCTCGCGAATTCGTGAACTGGCCCCGTACAGAGAAAAGTATAATTCGGAAAAACTGAAAATAGCCGGGGTAAAAGGATTTGCCGACGGGGTTACTTCCACCTTTACGGCGGCCATGATGGAGCCGTATGAGGGAAGAACGGACAAGGGCTGTCTGAATTACCCGCAGGAGAGGTATTTTGCATGGGTGGAAGAGGCAAACCGTCAGGGATATGGCGCCCGTGTGCATTGTATCGGAGATGCGGCGGTAAAGACGCTGCTGGATTGTTTTGAGGCCTCCAACCAGGTGAATTCCAACCGTGGGATCCGCAACACCATCGAGCATATTGAGATAATCCGTCCGGAGGATATCTGTCGTTTTCGGCAGCTGGGGGTGATTCCATCCATGCAGCCGCTTCATCTTCCCCTGGATGAATTTGATAAAATAAACCACTGCGGGATACAGAGAAGCCATTATGAATGGATGCACCGGTCCCTGTTGGATTCCGGAGCAGTGCTGGCGATGGGAACCGACTATCCGGTTGCCGATTATGATCCGTTCCCCAATATTTACGCGGCCGTGACGAGAAAAGGGGTCAATGGCGTTTCATACGGACCGTATACGCAGGGTCAGAAAATTTCTCTGGCAGAAGCGCTGCGCGCCTATACTTACGGTACTGCCTGCGCGCTCAATACCGAGGATACGCTGGGGACACTTGCGCCGGGAAAATACGCGGACATTGTGGTGTTGAGCCGGAATCTTTTTGAGGCAGATGCGGAGGAAATTCTTGAGACGGAAGTGCTCTGTACAATTATGGATGGAGTGAAGGTCTATGAAAAATAACACTTCCGGGTAGTGAAAATAATCCAAATGAGTTATGGACAGGAGGAAAAGGCAGAATTATAATGACCATATGTTCTGGCAGGACAACATGGAACGACAGGAAGGAGGAAGCGCAGATTATGAAGGAACTGGTTATGATCATCAGGCCGGAAAAACTGGAGACCGTAAAAGAAATTCTGGATGAATACCATTGCGGGGGTATGACGATATCCAGCGTAATGGGGTGTGGTACACAGAGAGGGTTTGCAGAAGGCAGCACAACCGTTATCAAAGGTCTGAGAACAAATATAAATTTACTTCCTAAAATCCAGGTGAATGTGGTGGTAGAGGACAGAAAGACCGAGGAGCTGATCTGGCGACTCTGTGAAAAGGTGGCAACCGGAAACGCCGGAGACGGAAAAATATTTGTGAGAACCATGGAGGACGTGGTTCGAATCCGTACAGGAGAGAGAGGAATAAAAGCTCTTTAGAGAACGTATGAAGGAGTGCAAAGACGCACAGGCTAAAGCCTGTGTTTTTTTTGTCCCCCAAGGGGGCAGTCAGGAGGTTATTATGAAAAAATGCGGAAAACGAGTTCTGGCTTTTGGAATGGCATCCCTGCTGGGCGGCCTGACGATGGGATGCGGATCCGGCGGATCATCCGATGCGGGATCTGCCCAGGCGGATGCAGGAGAACTGAACCTGATTATCTGGACAGAATATCTGCCGGAAGACCTGGTCGAGAAATTTGAGGAGGAAACCGGTATTCAGGTGAATATCACCTATTATTCTTCTTCTGATGAGATGGTGGCCAAGGTGACTTCCTCACCAAAAGATACTTACGATATTATCTGCGACGGCGTGCAGTATTATAACGCCTTCCGCAGCGAGGGAATTATCGATGAAATTGATACCGACAGATTGAAAAATATAGGAAATATCGGCGAACAGTACCGCTATAATGAGACTTATGATCCGGAAGGAAAATATGGAATCCCCTATATGGGAGCAGGTACGGTAATCGCTGTAAATACAGATGTTATCAAGGATGATATTACCGGATATAAGGATCTTTTAAATCCGGAATATAAAGATATGATTGTATCTGTGGAAGACGCCCGTGCCGTGGTCGGTATGGGGCTGATGGCACAGGGGTACAACATCAATGATACCAGTGACGAAGCGCTGGCGGCGGCACAGGATTTTCTGGATGAGCTGAAACCGAATATTCATGCTTTTAACGGTGATTCTCCAAAGACCCTGATGATTAACGGAGAATGTCCCATTGGTTATATTTATGCGGCAGAGTGTGCGCTGGCACAGGAAGAAAATCCCGCAATTCAGGGAATCTGGCCGGAGGAGGGTGTGTATTTTGGATTCGATGAGCTTTCCATCACCAAAGAAGGAAAGAACATCGACAATGCATACAAATTCCTGGATTTTATCATGGATGCGGAGAACAGCGCTTATATTTCCAAATGCTATCCGTACTTTAATCCCAATACGGCGGCCACAGAGCTTCTGGGTGAAGAGTATACCAGCAATCCGATGAAGGTGATTCCGGACGATGTATTTTCACGGGTGGAATATCTGACAGATATCGGTGAGGATGCTTCGAAAATTGTGGATATCATGAATAATCTGAAAATGTAATGTGGATGGTATCTTCTGGAATCAGAAGATGGACGCGGCCGCTGGCTTTACCGGCGGCCGCGGGATACGGATTTTCCGCAGAAAATCAGACGGGACGGTTTTGGGAACGCGGACAGTGGGGAAAGAAGGGAACGACGGAATGGAAGATATTATCAGGATACAGGATGTCTGTAAGGACTTTGGAGAGAACAAGGTGGTAAAACATCTGAATATGACGGTGCGGAAAGGTGAGTTTCTCACGCTTCTTGGGCCTTCCGGGTGTGGAAAGACCACAACGCTGCGGATGATTGCCGGATTTGAGCAGCCCACCTCCGGAACAATTCAGATTGAAGAGCAGGATATGAAAGGAAGAAAGCCGTACCAGCGGGAGGTCAATACGGTTTTTCAGAATTACGCCCTGTTTCCGCATATGACAATTTCTGAAAATATTGCTTTCGGACTGAATTTGAAGAAAGTAAAAAAGGAGGAAATAAAAAAGCGGGTGGCAGAGATGCTGGATCTGGTACAGCTCATGGGATATGAAAACAGAAAGCCGGACCAGCTTTCCGGAGGTCAGAAACAGAGGGTGGCCATCGCAAGAGCCCTGGTGAACCGGCCGAAAGTACTTCTGCTGGATGAACCGCTGGGAGCGTTGGATTTGAAACTTCGCAAACAGATGCAGTTTGAATTGAAGAGACTCCAGAAGAAGCTGGGAATTACCTTTGTGTATGTCACTCATGATCAGGAAGAGGCGCTGACCATGAGTGACCGGATTGCGGTCATGTCCGCCGGAGTGTTGGAACAGCTGGATGTCCCCAAGGAAATTTACAACCATCCCGCTTCAAAGTTTGTGGCGGATTTTATCGGTGAATCCAATCTGTTTTATGGAACAGTCAGCCGGATACAGGAGGATACGGTATCCGTGATACTGGAAACCGGAATGGTATCGGTGGGGAAAAGCGCGGTGGCATCCGGTGAAATTGTGGATATCTCTGTCCGGCCGGAAAATCTGAAAATGTCAGAAACGCCAATTCCGGGATTTGACTGCCCTGCCGTGGTAAAAGAGTATGTTTTTGTCGGAAATATCTGTAAGGTGATGCTGACGCTTCCCAGCGGAAAGGAAGTCCGAATTAACCAGTCTCCCAAACTTCCGGAACTGCCGGCGGGTACCCATGTAAATCTGTACTGGGATATCTCCGATGCGGTAGTGATGTCGTCACCGGATAACCATGTGTATCAGGCGGTGGAAAATGCAAAGCTGGCATAACAGGGATGGGAGGAGACGAAGATGAAAGAAAAAAGAAAAAAGAGGAAGATTGATCCGGCTTTTCTTGTGATGGTAGGACCGGTATCCGGCTGGATGCTGCTCCTGGTGCTGGTTCCTTTCCTGTATATTTTCGTGATCAGTTTCATGCACAGAAGTGCATATGGCGGTGTGAAACCGGGTTTTACACTGGAGAATATTCTCCAGGTGTTCAATCCGGATTATCTTCAGGTATTTGGCGTATCCATTGGATATGCCGCCATTACCACGATTCTCTGTATTCTGATCGGCTATCCTTTCGCCTATTTCGTGGCGAAAAAAACGCCGGTGAAGAAAACCGTTATCATGGCGCTGGTTATGGTTCCCTTTATGATCAGTTCGCTCATCCGCCTGTTCGCGTGGATCAATCTGCTGCGAAGAGAAGGAATCATCAATCAGGCGCTGTTGGCTTTGGGGGTGATTCATAAGCCTTTGCAGCTGGTTTACAATAATGTGGGCGCCGTCATTGGTCTGACGTATACATTACTCCCATTTATGATACTTCCGCTGTACAGTTCCATTGAGAAAATGGACAAATCGCTGCTGGAGGCCAGCTATGATCTGGGTGCAAAGCCGGCGGAGGCATTTTTGAAAGTGACGCTTCCGCTGACCATGCCCGGGATTTTCGCCGGAACGATTATGACCTTTATTCCCACGCTGGGTCTGTTCTTTGTAATTGACCTGATGGGCGGAAGCAAGGTACTGGTGATGGGAAGTCTGATTCGCAATGAATTTATTACGGCAAAGGACTGGCCCCTGGGCGCCGCCCTGTCATTATTCCTGATTCTTGTCACGCTGATTCTGGTAAAAGTGTATCAGAGCAGGGGCGGTAATATGGATGAACTGGGAGGTATGTGAGTATGTCAAAAGGAAGTCGGTTTTTTCAGAATTTCTTTATTGTGCTGGTGTTCCTGTTCCTCTACATTCCCATTGTCATGGTAGTGATTTTTTCATTTAATACCTCGCAGATGAATATTGTATGGGAAGGTTTTACCCCGCGGTGGTATGGAACGTTTTTTCAGAACCGATCGTTGATGGAAGCCCTGTGGCTGAGCCTGTACATCGCTGTTGTGAGTACGGCGATCGCCACGGTTATAGGAACGCTGGGAGCAGTCGGCTTAAAACGATTTGAATTCAGAGGGAAACATTTTATTGATCAGCTGCTGTATATTCCGGTGGTAATTCCGGAGGTGGTATTGGGAGTTGCTTTGCTATGTATTTTTTCAGCCTTGAAAATAGAATTGGGTGTTACGACAATTATTCTTTCCCATGTAACCTTCTGTATTCCCTTTGTGGTCATGAATGTCAGGGCAAGAATCGCCGGTTTTGACAAATCGCTGGAGGAAGCCGCGCAGGATCTGGGGGCAAACGGAATACAGACATTTTTTAAAGTCACGCTGCCGCTGATTATGCCGGGAGTCACCTCCGGGGCCATGCTTTCTTTTTCCTTGTCGCTGGATGATGTGATCATCAGCTTTTTTGTCACAGGTCCCGGAAGTACCACCCTGCCCCTGAAAATATTTTCCATGGTAAAAACAGGCGTAACTCCTGAGGTGAATGCTCTGTCCACGATTATCATGTTTGTGGTAATCATAGGCATCAGCATCCGTGCCGGTATTCAGGTGAAAGAGCTCAGGAAAAAAGCCGTTTAATCAGAATTCCGTTCCGTCAATCTCTTTCAGATACCGCTCCAGAGCATCCTGCCAGGTGGGAAGCGGGGTAAATCCGTTTTTCACCAGCTTGCTCTTGTCCAGTCGGCTGTTAAATGGACGGGCCGCTTTGGAAATGCCGTACTCGGCGGTGGTCACCGGGGCCACCGTCAGATGCCGGCTGTCGTACTCGGGATGCCCCATCGCGGCGGCCTGGCGGAAGATTTCCACGGCAAAATCATACCAGCTGATATAACCGCCCTCGTTGGTGGCGTGGTAATACCCGTATTTTTCCGTCTCAGCCATATCCACCAGCAGTCTTGCCAGATCATAGGTATAGGTGGGGGTTCCGATCTGATCGTTCACCACCGTGAGACGGTCATGATTTTTTCCCACCCGCAGCATGGTTTTGATAAAATTGCTTCCGTTTTTTCCAAACACCCAGGCGATCCGGACAATGAAATATTTCTCCAGAAGTTCGGAAACGGCCAGCTCACCGGCCAGCTTGGTCTCGCCGTAAACATTCAGCGGCTTGTAGTCCTTGCAGTCCGGATCCCAGGGCGTGGTGCCCTGACCGTCAAAAACATAGTCGGTGCTGAGATAAATCATCTTGCAGTCCAGTTCGCGGCATACACTGGCGATATTTCTGGTGCCGTCCACATTGATTTTCTTTACCAGTTCCTGTTTGTCTTCCTCCTCTGCGGCGTCCACGGCGGTCCAGGCGGCACAGTGCACCACCACATCGGGACGGCAGCTGCGGATGGCCTCGGCCACAACCGTTGGATCCGTGATATCCGCCTGCACATAGGGCATGGTGCAGACGGGCGTTCCGTCCTGAATGCCGCTGTAGGTTTCTTTGATATCTGAGCCAAATCCCTCATGGCCCCGCGCGGCCAGCTCGTTCATCACATCATGTCCCAGCTGTCCGCCCACGCCGGTTACAAATACTCTCATTTCGCATAACCTCCTGTTGTCTGATCAGCGGTTTCCATACATTTTCTCATAATAATTCTGATATTCCCCGGAGATGATGGTCTCCCACCATTTGCGGTTGTCCAGATACCACTGGATGGTTTTCTTGATACCGTCCGCAAATTTTGTCTCCGGCAGCCAGCCCAGCTCGTTGTGAATCTTGGTGGGATCGATGGCATAGCGCATATCGTGGCCCTTCCGGTCCGTCACATAGGTGATCAGGCTTTCCGGTTTTCCCAGCTCCTTGCAGATCAGCTTCACAATGTCGATGTTGCGCATCTCATTGTGGCCGCCGATATTGTACACCTCGCCCACACGGCCTTTGTGGATGATCAGGTCGATGGCCTTGCAGTGGTCCTCCACATACAGCCAGTCGCGGACATTTTCCCCTTTGCCGTAAACGGGCAGGGGCTTGTCGTTGAGGGCGTTGGCGATCATCAGTGGGATCAGCTTCTCCGGGAAATGGTAGGGACCATAGTTGTTGGAGCAGCGGCTGATGGTCACCGGCAGTCCGTAGGTTCTGTGGTAAGCCAGCACCAGCAGATCGGCGCTGGCTTTGGATGCGCTGTAGGGGCTGCTGGTGTGGATGGGGGTCTCCTCTGTGAAGAACAGATCCGGACGGTCCAGCGGCAGGTCGCCGTACACCTCATCGGTGGAAACCTGATGATATCTCTGGATGCCGTATTTGCGGCAGGCGTCCATCAGTACGGCAGTTCCCTTGATGTTGGTGTCCAGAAATACCTCCGGATTTTCGATGGAACGGTCCACATGGCTTTCCGCGGCAAAATTCACCACCATGTCCGGGTGCTCCTCCTCAAAGAGACGGTATACCGCTTCCCGGTCCGTGATGCTTTCTTTTACGAAACGGAAATTGGGTTTGTCCATCACCGGTTCCAGGGTGGAGAGATTTCCCGCGTACGTCAGGCAGTCCAGGCAGATGATCCGGTAATCCGGATATTTGTCCATCATGTGAAAAATAAAGTTGCTTCCGATAAATCCGGCTCCGCCGGTAACAATAATCGTCATATCATGTTCTCCTCTCATCGTATCAGGCCCGATGGCCATAAATCGCTGTTCTGTTTTTGAACTTCGCTGCGGTTTTTTAATACAGCTGTTCCCGGTATTTTCCGTCCAGCACATCCTTCAGATACTGACCGTACTGATTCTTCTTTACGATCTCGTAAGTCTTCATCACATCCTCTTTGCTGATCCAGCCGTTCAGATAGGCAATCTCCTCCAGGCAGGCGATCTTCCGGTGCTGATGGGTCTCCATGGTTTTTACAAAATTGGTGGCGTCCACCAGACTTTCATGGGTTCCCGTATCCAGCCAGGTGAAGCCCTGTCCCAGCAGCTCCACGTTCAGCTGATTGTTTTCCAGATAAATCCGGTTCAGGTCCGTAATCTCCAGCTCCCCTCTGGCACTGGGTTTCAGATTCTTCGCGTATTCCACCACCCGGTTGTCGTAGAAGTACAGACCTGTGACACAGTAATTGCTCTTGGGATGGGCGGGCTTTTCTTCGATGGAGATGGCCTTCCCGTTGTGGTCAAACTCCACGATGCCGAACCGCTCCGGATCGTCCACATAATAGCCGAATACAGTGGCGCCCTTTCCGGAATCCGCGTTCTGCACCGCCGCTTTCAGCCGTTTCTTCAGACCGTGACCGGCGAAAATGTTGTCGCCCAGCACCATGGCCACCGTGTCATCTCCGATGAAATCCGCGCCGATGATGAACGCCTGTGCCAGTCCGTCGGGGCTGGGCTGCACCGCATAGGACAGGTTTACGCCGAACTGAGAGCCGTCCTTTAAAAGCTCCTGAAAACGCGGCGTATCCTGGGGCGTGGAAATGATCAGAATATCCCGGATACCCGCATTCATCAGAACCGACATGGGATAATAGATCATAGGCTTGTCGTAAATCGGCAGAAGCTGCTTGGAGGTCACCATGGTCAGCGGATACAGCCGCGTGCCACTCCCTCCCGCTAAAATAATACCTTTCATTATAAATACTCCTTTCATAGAGGTATCCCCGAAGGGGGCTTCCTTATTCCTGGCCGGAGAATCTCTTTCCGGTTAGTCTGGCCGGATCACCGAAAACATATCCTTCCGCCAGCCTTCTTTTGCTCTGTAACTGCATTATAAAAGGTGCCCTAAGGGCACCTTCAAGTCTTTTTTGTAAAATTTATGGAAAAAAGTTATTTTCGTAATTTTCAGGCAGATCATATCCGAAGGCTATTTCCGTAGAAGAAAAATTCCCGCGTCCTTGGTGACATGGAAGCCTCCGGCCGTACGTTTTCTGACAAAGTTCCGGAAATCATTGTACCGGTCCACGATATATTGATTCTGATTTCCGTGACAGGAGAGAATATAGGAAATCAGCGGCTCCGCCTCTGTCACATTCAGAGAATCCTCATAGGGAATCCACTCCACCGAAGAAAAATAGGGTTTCAGAATCCGCGCGCCGTTTTCCTTGCCGAATTTGTCATAAAGCTTGTCGGCGGACAGAACGATCCGGTCATCGAATTCCGCGGCCAGCTGTCCGATTTCCTGCATATGCGCCCGGCCATAGGCACTGCAGATAAAAATACCGCCCGGCTTCAGCACCCGGGATATTTCCCGGGCGGCCCTGGAAATATCCTGGCAGTAAAACAGCACATGGTTGGCAATCACCCGGTCATAGCTTTCTGCCGGATCCGGAAGCTTCTGACAATCCATCACCCGGAAGGTATACCGGGGATCCTCCTGGCCCACCGCCCGCCGGGCATCCCGGACCATCCCTGCGGAGATATCGGAGAGCGTGACGGAAAGCTGCCGCGGCACTTTATCCGCGTTTCTGGTCCACAGGGAGCCGTCCCCGCAGCCCACCTCCAGCACCCGCAGCCCCGGCACAATCCGGCACTGCTCATAGATCCACGGGAACCATCCCTGGGGATTCTGCGCGTACTGGCTGTGAAGGCTGATACGGGAGGAGATGTTGGAGGCATTCTGGTACTGGTTGCGGAGACTCTTTTCCATGCCGCTTAAGTTCATCCGCTGCAGCAGCCGGCTCCAGTCAATCTTTTCGCCTCCGTCCACCCGCGCGGCGGTTTCTCCCAGCACCTCCTTCACCAGCTGCAGCTGGTCAATCCGATCCTCGATAAGCTTCAGCTGCATTTTCAGAGAATTGGACAGAAAGTGATCATCGTCGCTGATGGTCATTTCCTTGATATCGTCCAGGGAAAATCCCAGATATTTCAGCAGCAGAATCTGCTGCAGCCTGGCAAAATCCCCGTCCGTGTAAAACCGTGCCCCATTCTCATTTACATAGGAAGGCTTCAGAATATTGTGTTCGTCATAGTAACGGATGGTTTTCTTGGTGATATGCGCCATCTTGGCAAATTCACCGGAGGAATAATAGCCGGGAAGTTTCATAGCGTATCCTTTCCTTGGTAGAATATAATCATGACCGGAGGATCTTTCGGATGTTGTGTTTTCCGTAAAACTACTCGCAGACATGATTTCCTGTTCCTATTATTATACGGAGAAAAAGGGAAAAAGGCAAATAAGAACGAATGTACTTGTTTCATACAAAAGCATTAATTATAATATTGAAAAGATATTTTGGACTACAGAGGTTGTTCAAATCCACATTCAGCAGGAAAATGAACGATAGATAGAGGAGGGATCTTTATGGAAAAAATTACATTATGCGGAGATAACTGCCTGGAATGTCCCCGCTATCTCGCAGATACGGATGAAAAACTGGAAAGGGCCGCCGAACTGTGGCACAGAGTCGGATGGAGAGACCGGATTGTCTCAAATCAGGAGATTTCCTGTTCCGGCTGTTCTTCCCACAAACAGTGTACCTACCAGCTGGTAGAATGTACGAAAGAACATGGAGTGGAAAAATGCAATCAGTGCGGTCAGTTTCCCTGCGCCAAAATAACCGATATGCTGAAAAGATCCAAACAGTATGAGGAAATATGCCGGAAAGTCTGTACACCGGATGAATACCGGATGCTCAGAACGGCATTTTTTGATAAAGAAAAGAATCTGTTGAAGTAATAAAAATGAAGTAATTATGTTGCAAAAAGATGCATATAATGATAAAATGAAAGCACAAATAAAGAAAGCATTGCGTGATGTTTCAATGACCATGCCAGTATTTAAGAAAGGAGGCGGCTGTTGTGGTTACAGTAAGTTTGCGGCTTGAAGATAACGTAAAAAAGGAACTGGATGAAATATGTGATAAAATGGGAATGAATATCACAACTTTTTACATGATTTATACAAAAAAAGTACTGCGTGACAGAAAAATTCCATTCGAAATCACCGCTCCGCGGGATCCCTTTTATTCTGAAGAAAATCAAAAGCAATTGTCTCATGCCTATCATGAAATAAAAGAAGGCAGAACTGTTGAAAAAACGCTGAAAGAACTGGAGGGAATGGAGTATGAGTAAGATTATATTCGCCGAATCCAGTTGGGAAGAGTATCTGTTCTGGCAAATGAATGATAAAAAGACATTGAAGAGAATTAACAGACTGTTGAAAGAAATTCAAAGAACGCCCTTTGGCGGTGCCGGAAAACCGGAACCGTTAAAGGGCGGACTGAAAGACACATGGAGCCGGCGTATCAACGAAAAGGACAGGCTTGTTTATAAAATAGAAAATAATGCAATTCTTATCCTGCAATGCAAAGGTCATTATTCCGATTCTTAAAACATTTCCAGCGCACCGCATATACTCATGGAAATCCTGTAAAAACCCAGAAAAACCCTAAAATAATTCTTGCTTTTTCCAAATCGGAGTGCTATACTATAAACCGACCTTTTGTGAGACGCTCTATTTTTGTGCGCAAAAAGGCCGAAAACACCGAATGATCGCCGTGCAATCGAGTTGCTGCGCAGCGGTTGCCCCACAGGAACATCCTTATGGCCATTGGGCCAGAAGTGAGGAAGTCCCGCAGGGGGATACCTTCATGGCTGTTTAGCCAGAAGAAAGGAAAGAAAGGAGGATTCAAATGAAAGTAAGAGCTTCTGTAAAACCTATCTGCGAGAAATGTAAGATCATCAAAAGAAAAGGAAGTATCAGAGTAATCTGCGAGAATCCAAAACACAAACAGAGACAGGGCTGATCCGTCATCCAGAACTGAATCGTGTTTGTGACTGCAGCAGAATTTCGTAAAGCGAATATCTGTTGTATGAGCAACAAATTAACAGCGGCTGCAGTGAGACACACGGAAGTGTTGTCGACACTGTTCAAATATTATAATGAGAGTACTTCGGATTGGTGTACCGAAGAGCCTCCGGCGGATGAGCGCCGATGAGTGCGCTGCGTCCCTTATAATATTGCTTAATACCGGCGCTGCCGGAAAGGTCATGGAGACATGGCTGGATGCCCGCATACCGGCATCCCAATTAGGAAAATATTAACACGCGCTGCCGCAGACATACCGCATGCGTACAGGAAACTGGATGCGTGAGGGCAGTGCAGGAAAGAAAATGGAGGAACAAATACATGGCACGTATTGCTGGTGTAGACTTACCAAGAGAAAAACGTATTGAGATCGGCCTGACTTATATCTATGGAATCGGAAGAGCAAGTGCAAGCCGTATCCTGGCTGAGGCTAACGTAAATCCGGATACTCGTGTGAGAGATATCACAGACGAAGAAGTAAAGAGAATCAGTGCTGTAATCGACGAGACCCAGGTGGTGGAAGGAGATCTGAGAAGAGAGATCGCCATGAACATCAAACGTCTGCAGGAGATCGGATGCTACAGAGGAATCCGCCACAGAAAAGGACTGCCGGTTCGTGGTCAGAAGACAAAAACCAACGCCAGAACCAGAAAAGGTCCGAAGAGAACCGTTGCAAACAAGAAGAAATAATCGTTGCAGCGTTTGGGGCAGCCTGACGGCGGCCTGAGTGTGAAGCAAGTAACCATGAAATAATAAGAAAGTGTAGGTTAGTTTTTAAAATGGCTAAAGTGACAAAGAAAACGACAAAACGTCGTGTGAAGAAAAACGTTGAACGCGGACAGGCACATATCCAGGCATCTTTCAACAACACCATCGTTACCCTGACAGATGCTGAGGGAAATGCTCTTTCCTGGGCAAGTGCCGGTGGTCTGGGATTTAAAGGTTCAAGAAAATCTACTCCTTATGCAGCTCAGATGGCAGCAGAGACTGCCGCGAAAGCAGCGATCATTCACGGTCTGAAGACTGTTGATGTATTCGTAAAGGGACCGGGATCAGGAAGAGAGGCAGCGATCCGCGCTCTTTCCGCCTGCGGAATCGATGTAACAAGCATCAAAGACGTAACTCCGGTACCCCACAATGGTTGCCGCCCGCCGAAACGCAGAAGAGTCTAATTTAGGAGGTCAGTAGATTATGGCAGTAAATAGAGTACCAGTTCTGAAAAGATGCAGATCCCTGGGACTGGATCCTGTATATCTGGGAATTGATAAAAAGTCCACAAGACAGTTAAGAAGATCCAACCGTAAGATGACAGAGTACGCTCTGCAGCTGAGAGAGAAGCAGAAAGCAAAATTCATCTACGGCGTACTGGAGAAACCTTTCCGCAACTACTACGAGAAAGCTGCCCGTATGGGCGGTATGACCGGTTCCAACCTGATGGCTATGCTGGAGCTGAGACTGGACAACGTGATCTTCCGTCTGGGCTTCGCAAGAACCAGAAGAGAGGCCCGTCAGATTGTTGACCATAAGCATGTGCTGTTAAACGGCAAGCAGGTGAACATTCCCTCCTATCAGGTATCCGCAGGAGATGTGATTGAGATCAAAGAGAACAAGAAATCTTCTCAGAGATACAAAGACATTCTGGAAGTGACCGGCGGAAGACTGGTTCCGGAATGGCTGGAGGCCGATCAGGAAGCCCTGAAGGGAACTGTAAAAGAGGCTCCGGCAAGAGACGTCATCGACGTTCCGGTTAATGAGATGCTTATCGTCGAGCTGTATTCTAAATAATAAAGACAGGCTGCGGCTTATGCTCCGGGCGTGGGCCGCGCTTGCTTATGTCACCCTCAGTATGGTCGGATTTCCGATCGGAAAACTGACTGTCGCGGTGAAGGACGGTATGAAAAATGCCGGCTGAATCCGTGAAAATAAATTGTCCCATGAAGGAGGGCCTGGTATGTTTGATTTCAACAAACCAAAAATTGAGATTACAGAGATTTCCGATGATAAAAAATACGGCAGATTTGTTGTAGAACCGCTGGAAAGAGGCTATGGAACGACTCTGGGAAACTCCCTGAGAAGAATCATGCTCTCCTCCCTGCCGGGTGCGGCTGTCAGCCAGGTAAAAATTGAGGGAGTTCTCCATGAGTTCAGCTCGATCCCGGGCGTGAAAGAGGACGTTACCGAGATCATCATGAATCTGAAAAGCCTTGCAATCCGCAACAACAGCGAGACCAATGAGGCGAAGGTCGCTTACATTGAATTCGAGGGTGAAGGCGTTGTAAGAGCTTCCGATATCCAGGTTGACCAGGATATCGAGATCATGAATCCGGATCAGGTAATCGCTACATTAAACGGCGGCCCTGACAGCAAGCTGTATATGGAGCTGACGATTACAAAGGGACGCGGTTATGTCAGCGCGGACAAAGGCAAGACAGAGGATATGCCCATCGGCGTGATTGCAGTGGACGCCATCTATACACCGGTGGAGCGTGTGAATCTGACTGTGGAGAATACCCGTGTAGGTCAGATCACCGACTTTGACAAGCTGACGCTGGATGTATACACAAAGGGTACCCTGGATCCCGATGAGGCGGTAAGCCTGGCGGCGAAGGTACTCAGCGAGCACCTGAAGCTCTTCATCGATCTGTCCGAGAATGCCAAAACCGCAGAGGTTATGATCGAGAAAGAAGATAACGAGAAAGAGAAAGTTCTGGAGATGAATATCGACGAACTGGAACTTTCCGTTCGTTCCTACAACTGTCTGAAGAGAGCCGGAATCAACACGGTGGAAGAACTTTGCAACAGAACTCCGGAAGACATGATGAAGGTCCGCAACCTGGGCCGCAAGTCTCTGGAAGAGGTGCTGGCAAAACTGAAAGAGCTGGGACTCCAGCTGAATCCCGGCGACGAATGAAGCAAAATGCGATAGCATTTTGCGCTACTGATTGCCGAAGGCAAGCGGTCACAGGAAGAACGTAACAATGCGGTAGCATTTTGCGCTACTGATTGCCGAAGGCAAGCAGAAAACTGGCGGCCAGTTTATGGCCGGTAGGGTAAAGTAGAATTTGTAGAAGAAAAGCAGTATATCAGTAAGTCCGAAGAAGCATGTTATACTGTTCCACAAATGGAGGAAGAATAAAATGGCAGGATATAGAAAACTCAGCAAAACATCTGATCAGAGAAAAGCGTTAATCAGAAGCCAGGTAACAGCTCTGCTGTATCATGGAAAAATCGTTACCACCGAGGCAAAGGCAAAAGAGATCCGCAAGGTAGCAGAAGGCCTGATTGCCCTGGCAGTAAAAGAAAAGGATAACTTTGAGACTGTTACCGTTACCGCCAAGGTAGCCCGCAAGGATGCTGATGGAAAGAGAGTAAAAGAGGTAAAAGACGGAAAGAAAGTTACCGTATACGATGAAGTGCAGAAAGAGATCAAGAAAGATTCTCCGTCCAGACTGCACGCGAGACATCAGATGGTGAAAGTATTCTATCCGGTGACATCCGTTCCTGCAGCAGCAGCCGGAAAGAAGAAAAACACCAAAAAGGTGGATATGGTTGACAAGATGTTCAGCGAGATCGCGCCGAAATATGTAAATCGCAACGGCGGTTACACCAGAATCATCAAAATCGGACCCCGTAAAGGAGACGGAGCGATGGAGGTTGTTCTGGAGCTGGTATAATCCGGAATATGTTTGTGAATTTGAGGACTGTCTGAAAAGGCAGTCCTCATTGCATTTTCCCCCTTCTTCTGCTAAGATGGAAAAAATGATATCAGGGGGTATTTGCCATGAAATTTACCAACGGTTACTGGCTGATGCGTGAAAACATCGAACCGCTGTTTGCGGTGGAATACGCCGATCACCGGATCCGGGGAGATGAGCTGACGGTCTATGCGGCCACCCGCAATGTCAGGGATCGGGGTGACTGCCTCAACAGCGGACTTCTCACCGTCCGGTTTACAACTCCCATGGAGAATGTCATCCATGTTTCCATTACCCATTTTGACGGAGCGCGATACGATGGCCCCTTTGTGCCGGTCAACACACAGCCGGTATCGCCCTTGATCCGTCAGGAAGAAGGGAAACTCATCTATCAGAGCGGAACGCTGCGGGCGGAGATCTCCAGAAATCCTTCCGCCTGGTCCGTCGTTTACTATGACGGTGAGGAACGTCTCACCGACAGCAGCTGGCGGAATATGGCATATATGAAAGATCGTGACAATGGAAAAACCTATATGACGGAACAGCTGGCCATCGATGTAGGCGAACGCATCTACGGTATGGGCGAACGGTTCACGCCCTTCGTGCGCAACGGACAAATTGTGGATATGTGGAACGAGGACGGTGGAACTGCCAGTGAGATTGCCTATAAAAACATTCCTTTCTATATCACAAACAAGGGCTACGGCGTGCTGGTGGACAACGAGGGGGATGTATCCTTTGAGGCAGGAAGTGAAAAAGTGGAACGGGTACAGTTTTCTGTGGAAGGAGAACGGCTGGATTACTATCTGATTGGCGGAGGCACCCCTAAAGGAACCATTCAGAAATATACGGAGCTGACCGGAAGACCGGCGCTTCCTCCGGCCTGGTCTTTTGGCCTCTGGCTGTCCACCTCCTTTACAACGAATTATGATGAGGAGACTACAGGAGCTTTTATCAGGGGAATGGAGGAACGGCAGATTCCTCTGCATGTGTTCCACTTTGACTGTTACTGGATGGACGCTTATGAGTGGTGTAATTTTCAGTGGGATCCAAAAACGTTCCCGGATCCCAAAGCCATGCTGAAACGGTATCATGACCGGGGGCTGAAGATCTGTGTCTGGATTAATCCGTATATCGGCCAGAAATCTCCTCTGTTTCAGGAAGCCATGGAAGGAGGATACCTGATCCGGAAAAAGGACGGCAGTGTCTGGCAGACAGATTTGTGGCAGGCGGGAATGGGAATCGTGGATTTTACCAATCCGGCAGCCTGTAGCTGGTACCAGAAAAAACTGAAAACACTGCTGGATATGGGCGTGGACTGCTTCAAGACGGATTTTGGAGAACGGATTCCGGTGCGGGATGTGGAATACGAGGATCACTCGGATCCCGTAAAAATGCATAACTTTTATACATATCTCTACAACCGGACGGTGTTTGAGCTGCTGGAGAGGGAGCGGGGAGAGAACGAGGCAGTTCTTTTTGCCCGATCGGCTACGGCAGGCAGTCAGCGGTTTCCGGTACACTGGGGAGGAGACTGCTCCGCTACTTACCCCTCCATGGCTGAGACGCTGCGGGGAGGATTATCCCTGGCCTGTGCCGGTTTCGGTTTCTGGAGCCATGATATCAGCGGATTTGAACAGACTGCTCCGGCAGATGTATACAAACGCTGGTGCGCTTTTGGCGTGTTCAGTTCCCACAGCCGTCTTCACGGCTCCTCCTCCTACCGGGTTCCCTGGCTGTTTGACGAGGAAGCCTGCCAGGTGCTGAAATACTTTATGAACTGGAAATGCCGCCTGATGCCGTATCTCTACCGGCAGGCTGTACGCGCCCATGAAGAAGGAATTCCCATGCTGCGTCCCATGTTTGTGGAATTTCCCGGTGACAGGGCCTGTGAGATGCTGGATACTCAGTATATGATGGGAGATGATCTGCTGGTGGCACCGGTATTTAAAGAGAGCGGACAGGCGGAATATTATCTGCCGGAAGGGAAATGGGTAAATCTGCTGACAGGAACCGTTGCGGAGGGCGGAAAATGGCAGAAGGAAATCCACGATTATTTTTCCCTGCCGCTGCTGGTACGGCCGGGGAGAATTCTTCCGCTGGGCATATCGGATACGCAGGTAGAATATGATTATACCGAAGGTCTGACCCTGGCAGTTTCCTGGATGGAGGAAGATTCCGAAGCCGGAGCGGATCTGGTGGATGTGAAGGGAAGATACCGTGGGCACGCCTGTGCCCGGCGTCTGAAAGATCGGATTACGGTGGAGGTATCCGGAGATATCGGCAGCTGGGATGCCAGACTTCTGGCTCAGAAGGGAACGGCCCGGAAGGAAAATGGAAAAATAGTTTTCACACTGGAATAAAAATCCGGAAGAATTTTTTGACAGCCTGTGGCCGGGAGAGAGGAATCTCATCGCGGCCACAGAAAAAGGAGAGGAGCGCTGACATGGAACAACAGGAGATCCGGGAGGCATTGAAAGCCTACCCCTTTTGGGAAAAACTGACAGACTCGGAAAAGGAGCAGATGGCCGGCTTTTTGCGGAAAAATGAGTATCACGCCGGACAGATGGTCAGCTCCAGCGGCAGTGACTGTCTGGGACTGTTTCTGATTCATAAGGGAACTCTCCGGGTCTATCTCATATCGGAGGAAGGCAGAGAAGCTACGGTCTTCCGGCTTCATGAAGGAGAAATCTGCGTGCTGTCCGGCAGCTGTCTGCTGTCTTCTTTGCCTTTTGAGGTGCAGATTGATGCGGAGACGGACAGTGAAATCTATCTGCTTCCTTCCGGAAGTTTCCGCAAAATTATGGAAGAAAATATTTATGTGGAAAACTACATATATAAGATGATGACAGAGAGTTTTTCCGATATTATTGCCGCCGTTCAGCAGATGCTGTTTGCCAGTCTGACACAGCGGCTGGTAAGCTTTCTTCTGGATGAAGCTGCACGGAGCGGCACATCGGAGATCCGGATGACGCAGGAGCAGATTGCCCGATCCATCGGCAGCGCCCGGGAAGCGGTAAGCCGTTCTCTGAAGCAGCTGGCGGCGGAAGGCAGTATTGAGTTGTTCCGGGGTGGCGTGCGTATTCTGGACAGAAAAGAACTTTACCGGAAACTGTAAAGCCTGCGGGATATCCCAAAAGGTTATCCCGCAGGCTTTACAGCAAGTTTTATCTTATGCCATCCGAACCATATCTTCCAGAGCTTCCTTCGGCTGAACGCCTACGGACTGTTTCACCACCTGTCCGCCTTTGAAAACCAGGACCGTGGGAATGCTCATCACATTGTACTGTCTTGCCAGTTCCGGCTCCTCATCCACGTTTACTTTTCCGACTTTATAGCCGTCGGCCTCCTCTGCAAGCTCCTCAATCACCGGACTGAGCATCTTACAGGGCATGCACCAGCTGGCCCAGAAATCCACCAGTACCGGGATATCAGACTGTAATACCTCTTCGTTAAAGTTTGCGGTTGTAAATGTATTTGCCATAATTCATTCTCCTTTGCTTCTGAAATCGTTTCTTTTTTGTTGCTGATGTTAGAATAACACATTTTTTCAGAAGAATACAGTGACGAAGTCACATTAAGGACAAGATATCAATTTTCTTACGGACCGCATGGCATTTTCAGATTGGGCGGATAAAAAAGTCCGGAGAACATTGCCGATGGACATAAAATGGTGTAAAATAAGTGAAAAACCGCAGCAGAGGGAAGGAATAAGAAAGGAAGCCATAAATAATATGAGAAAGAGACTGCTTTTTGTGTTTAATCCCCGCTCGGGGAAAGGGCAGATTAAAAATAATCTTCTGGATATCATCGATACTTTTGTAAAAGGCGGCTATGAGGTGATGGTGCATCCGACACAGGGGCCCAAGGATGGTTATCAGATGGTAAAAGAGATGGTACAGGGAATGGATCTGATCGTATGCAGCGGAGGCGACGGTACCCTGGATGAGGTGGTTACCGCGCTGATGGAGAAAAAGGCAGCCGTTCCTCTGGGTTATATACCCGCGGGAAGTACCAATGATTTTGCCAACAGCCTGGATATTTCCAAAGATATGGTGGCAGCGGCCAGAGATATCATGGAGGGACAGCTGTATTCCTGTGACGTGGGCTCATTCAATGGCGATACGTTTGTGTATATCGCCGCGTTCGGTCTGTTTACAGATGTATCTTACCAGACCAGCCAGAACCTGAAGAACCTTCTGGGACATCTGGCGTATGTGATGGAAGGGGCCAAAAGAATTTTTGATGTGAAGTCCTACTGGATGCGGATAGAAACTCAGGATCGGGTACTGGAAGGCGAATACATTTACGGAATGATCACCAACTCCCATTCCGTGGGAGGTTTTAAAAACCTGACGGGCTCCGGTGTGGAGATGAATGACGGACTGTTTGAAGTGACGCTTATCAAGAAACCGAAAAATCTGCTGGAACTCAATGAGATCATTGCCTCCCTGCTGAGTGCCAACGATAACACGGAGATGATCGATGCCTTCAAGACAGACCGGCTGAAGCTGGAATCTCTGGAAAATATTGCCTGGACTCTGGACGGAGAGTTCGGAGGAGAACATACGCAGGTGGAGATTGCCAATAAAAAACAGGCGCTGGATATTCTGCTGAATCCTCAGCAGGAGCAGCCGCCGCTGGTGAAGGAATAAGGCCTGCCTTGCTGTCGCAAAAACGTGCCCCCCAGGCTGCGCTTCCCGTGCAGGCATCGGAAGCCCGCTGAAAATGCAGCGTGGTCTGCACTCCGTTTTGATCAGCGCTGACTGTGTGCCGCCGGCGCCCGGCGCCTTCGCGGGACAGCAGAAGGCTGAAGAGTTACCGGCCCATTTCAAAAAGTTCCGGCGGCTATTGAATTTATTTCGGCGTTGGGTTATAATAATTAAGAAATTGAAATCGTGAACGTAGGAGGTTCGAGTATGTTAGTATCAGCAACAGAAATGTTAAAAAAAGCAAAAGCTGGTCACTATGCGGTAGGCCAGTTTAACATCAACAATCTGGAATGGACCAAAGCGATTCTGCAGACCGCTCAGGAGTGCAACTCTCCGGTGATCCTGGGAGTTTCCGAGGGCGCAGGAAAGTATATGACCGGATTCAAAACCGTTGTGGGCATGGTGAACGGTATGCTGGAGGAGCTGAAGATCACAGTTCCGGTTGCACTGCATCTGGACCACGGTACCTACGAAGGATGCCTGAAGTGTGTGGAGGCAGGATTCTCCTCCATTATGTTTGACGGTTCCCATTATCCCATCGAGGAGAACGTTGCCAAGACCAAAGAACTGGTGAAGATCTGCGCAGAGCACGGTATGTCTCTGGAGGCAGAGGTAGGCTCCATCGGCGGTGAGGAAGACGGCGTTGTAGGTATGGGCGAGTGCGCAGACCCCAACGAGTGCAAGATGATCGCTGATCTGGGCATTGATTTCCTGGCAGCCGGCATCGGCAACATCCATGGAAAATATCCGGCAAACTGGAAGGGATTAAGCTTTGAGACTCTGGATGCCATCCAGAAGCTGACCGGCGATATGCCTCTGGTTCTGCACGGCGGCACCGGAATTCCGGCAGACATGATTAAGAAAGCCATTGATCTGGGCGTATCCAAGATCAATGTAAATACAGAGTGCCAGCTGGCATTTGCGGAAGCTACCCGTAAGTACATCGAAGAAGGAAAAGATCAGCAGGGCAAGGGCTATGATCCGAGAAAACTGCTGGCTCCCGGCTTTGAGGCCATCAAGGCTACCGTAAAAGAGAAAATGGAATTATTCGGTTCTGTTGGACAGGCATAATTTGTGAGAAGGTCCGGGCAGTCCACCTCGTAGCTGATGTGGACTGCCTTTTTCTCTTGCAGGAGAAAAAAGCGCAGCGGTGAAGCGGCTGGCTGAACGGCTGTACAACGGACCATAGGGCAACAGAAGCCCGGAAGACATTGTGCAGAGACATCCGGAAGGATCCCTTTATGGCCATACGACCAGAATTAACGAAAGGAAAAAGAGAATGAGTGACTATATCAATGTAACCGAGATTTTTGGCGAAAATGTATTTAACGATTCCGTCATGCAGGCGCGTCTTCCCAAAAAGGTATACCGGGATCTGAAGCAGACCATCGAGGAAGGCAAGGAACTGACACTGGAGATGGCAGACGTGATTGCCCATGAGATGAAGGAATGGGCCATAGAAAAAGGAGCCACCCATTATACCCACTGGTTTCAGCCCCTTACCGGTGTTACGGCAGAGAAACACGATGCCTTTATCACGGCGCCGAAGGCGGACGGAAAGGTGCTGATGAGTTTTTCCGGAAAAGAGCTGATCAAAGGCGAGCCGGATGCTTCCTCCTTCCCCTCCGGAGGCCTTCGTGCGACCTTCGAGGCCAGAGGCTATACGGCATGGGACTGCACCTCCCCTGCGTTTGTCCGCCAGGATGCCGCGGGCGCCACTCTCTGTATTCCCACTGCTTTCTGTTCCTATACCGGTGAAGCGCTGGATCAGAAGACGCCGCTGCTCCGTTCCATGCAGGCTATCAACCGGGAGGCACTTCGGCTGATCCGCCTGTTCGGGAATACCACTTCCAAAAAAGTTACCCCCTCTGTGGGAGCGGAACAGGAATACTTCCTGGTGGACGGTGAAAAATTCCTGGAGAGGAAGGATCTGATTTATACAGGCCGTACACTGTTTGGCGCCATGCCTCCCAAGGGACAGGAGATGGATGACCATTATTTCGGAGCTATCCGTCAGAAAGTAGCGTCTTATATGAAGGATGTGAACAGGGAACTGTGGAAGATGGGGGTTTCTGCCAAGACCCAGCACAATGAGGTGGCTCCGGCCCAGCATGAGCTGGCGCCCATCTACGCGCCGGCCAATATCGCCGTAGATCACAATCAGATTATCATGCAGACTCTGAAACGGGTGGCAAAGGAGCATGGCCTGCGCTGCCTTCTCCATGAAAAGCCCTTTGCGGGGGTGAACGGCTCCGGAAAGCATAACAACTGGTCTCTGGTAACGGACGATGGCATCAATCTGCTGGACCCCGGAAAGACGCCCCATGAGAATGTGCAGTTCCTGTTGGTGCTCAGCTGTATCATCAAGGCAGTGGACCGTCACGCGGATCTTCTGAGAGAATCTGCTTCCGATGTGGGAAATGATCACCGTCTGGGCGCCAATGAAGCGCCGCCGGCTATTATCTCCATCTATCTGGGAGAACAGCTGGAGGATGTGGTGAATCAGCTGGTAAACACCGGTATGGCAGATCACAGTCTTAAGGGCGGAAAACTGCTGACCGGCGTGAAGACGCTGCCGGATCTGGCAAAGGACGCCACGGATCGGAACAGAACCTCTCCGTTTGCGTTTACCGGCAATAAATTTGAGTTCCGTATGGTGGGATCCAGAGATTCCGTGGCGTCGCCCAATGTGGTGCTGAATACCATTGTGGCAGAGGCTTTCCAGGAGGCCAGCGATGTGCTGGAAAAGGCGGATAACTTTGAACTGGCAGTGCATGATCTGATCAAGGAGAACTGCGCGCAGCATCAGCGCATTATTTTCAACGGAAACGGCTATTCCGAGGCATGGGTAAAGGAGGCCGGACGCCGGGGACTTCCCAATATCGGCTGCATGGTGGATGCCATTCCTGCTCTGGTGACAGACAGATCCGTGGAACTGTTTGAAAAATTTAAGGTATTTACCAGGACAGAGCTGGAGTCCAGAGTGGAAGTGAAGTATGAGACTTATTCCAAGGCCATTAATATTGAGGCCAGAGCCATGATTGACATTGCCAGCAAACAGATTATTCCGGCGGTGATCCGGTACGCGCAGTCTCTGGCAGAGTCCATCAATGCCATCCGGGCTGCCTGTGATGCCGATGTGAGCGTTCAGACCGGGCTTCTCAAAGAGTCTTCCCGTCTGCTCACAGAGACGAAAAAGGCCCTGGAGGAGCTGAAGGTACGCACGGACGCTGCCGGTATGATGGAAGAAGGAGCGGAACAGGCACAGTACTATCACCGTCAGGTGTGTCCGGCTATGGAAGCGCTGCGGACCCCGGTGGATCAGCTGGAGATGATTGTGGACAAAGAAATGTGGCCCATGCCGTCTTACGGCGATCTGTTATTTGAAGTCTGAACGGGTTCAGAAAAGCCGCTGTATCAGAAACCATTTCAGCAGGAGTCCCCTGCCGGTTTGCTGATGCAGCGGCCGCATTTTTATTCCTGACAATCAAAAGTCCGGCAGGTTTTCCAGATGTTCCTGCCGGACAATACGAAACTAAACAACTCCTGAAAAAAGGAGGATGGCAGGAGCCTCAGGGACCCTGCCACTATTATGAAAAAGTTTATAAAAGTAATTAGCTGTCTTTTCTTTTAATGATATTATTATATCGTTGAGAAATGAAGAATTCATGTTGGCAAAGTAAAGGTATTTTTAAAGAAAAATGAACAAATTGTGAATACAAAAAAGGACAAGAGGGGAGAAGTTATGGTAAAAGAACTGGAATTTTTGGAGGAGCAGAACATTCGGCCTTCGCTGATCCGGGCGGTGGAGACGTTCCGCCAATCCCATCCGGTGGATCCGGCGGTGGCGTACCGGGTGACAAAGCCGGTGATGCCTTTTTATGGAAAGGAAATTCTGGAAATGGGAATCGCCGCTTTGCTCAACGGAGAGAATCTTCTTCTTACCGGCTCCAAAGCTACGGGAAAAAATGTGCTGGCCGAAAATCTGGCCTATATTTTCGGCCGTCCTTCCTATAATATATCCTTTCATGTGAACGTGGGAAGCGCGGAGCTGATTGGAACGGATACCTTTGTGGACAATCAGGTGCAGCTGCGCCGGGGAAGCATATACCGCTGTGCGCAGTACGGAGGATTCGGAATTCTGGATGAGATCAATATGGCAAAAAATGACGCTGTTTCCGTACTCCATGCCACACTGGATTACCGGAGAAGCATTGACGTGCCGGGATATGACAAGATTGATCTGGATCCGGCCGCCCGGTTTATCGGAACCATGAATTACGGTTACGCCGGGACCAAGGAACTGAATGAAGCGCTGGTTTCCCGGTTCCTGGTCATTGATATGCCGGATCAGAATGAGGAAACCCTGACGCAGATTTTACAGACTACGTTCCCCAACGGGAAAAAAGAAGCGATCCGTCAGTTTGTGGGACTGTTTCTGGATCTGCAGACGAAGGCGGAAAACGGGGAAATTTCCACCAGATCCCTGGATCTGAGAGGACTGCTGGCTGCGGTGGGTACCATGGAGCAGGGGCTTTCTCCGCTGCTTTCCATCCGTATGGGTGTGGTGAATAAATGCTTTGACGAGTTTGAGCGGGAAATTGTGGAGGATGTGGTAATGACGCGGATTCCCGAAGAGTGGACCCGGGAGGATATTTTTGCGTAGACGGCCGCGGCGGGAAGGAAGGTGAGAGGCATGGAAGATCGCCAGATGGAAATTGCCAACAGAATCCGTAATCTGGCCTGGACAGTCTGCGGGGACTATACGCTGGACATCCGGCCGGACGTGGAAGGTTTCCTGAAAGCCCGGTATGTGGCCTTGTATGACGGAATCAAACAGGGCGCGTTTGCCAGATACTTTGACAGGGAAGCGCTGAGCATGTATCTGGTGAAAAAGGTATTTCTGGAGGCACAGGAAGGACCGCTGATGGACATCACCCGTCTTTGTATGGAGGAAGCAGTGGGCCGTCGGATTGCGCTGGAGAGGAGAGGCGTGGACGGAATCCGGAAAAAGGCTTACGGACAGCTGCTGGATCAGGAGTACGACCAGCTGGTGAAAAACAGTCTGGGAAGGCTTGAAATCGCCATGATGCGCCAGGAGCTGACAGGAGACGGGGCGGCGGAAAAAAGACTCCGCAGTCAGATGGACAGCCTGATGGAGCTGCGGACGGCGAAGGATACCATGACTGTGATACGGAAAATCGATCAGTGCTACAATGCCTGGGTGGATCCGGATTTTGAGGCCAGCCGGGGAGATCTTTCCCGGGTGCTGGCGGTGACGATGGACGAACTGGTGGAGTATGACTGGCGGGATTATCTCTCAGAGGAAATGTACGAGGATAATTTTGAAGCGTATCTGGAAAAAATCGGACGGCAGATGACTCAGATGGCAGCGCCAGGCGGGGAAAATGCGCAGAAAAAAGCCCAGGGACCCCGGGTGCAGCAGATCAGCGAGGAGGATCTGAAAAAGGTTTATACTTATATTGAGCTGAATTTCGGAAAGACGTACCTGAGCCCGGTGGAGGAAAAAAGAATGAACTTCCAGCTGTGCAGGGGAATTCACGGCGACTGCGGACTGTATTTTACCGACGGGATTCTGGCAAATCCGGTAAGACACAACTATCAGTTGGAATATGCCAGAAAGCAGAGAGACAAAAACCGTTATGCCTATTATGATAATCATCGGGTGGTGAAACAGAATATCGCTATCCTTTCGGATATTCTGAAAAAATCACTGGTGCTGCGGGACGAAACGCAGGAAGTGATTTCCGACCGGGGGACGCTGAAGCCGCAACGGCTGTGGCGGGTGGGGAGAAGCCGGGATGCGCGGCTGTTTACCCAGACCATTGGACAGGACGGGAAAGATTTTGTGGTGGATGTGTTGATTGACGCCAGCGGCTCCCAGCGGGTCCGTCAGGAAAATGTGGCGCTGCAGGCCTATATTCTTATGGAAGCGCTCAGCCAGGTGCAGATTCCCCAGCGGGTGATGAGTTTCTGTACTTTCTGGGATCACACGATTCTGCAGCGGTTTCGGGAATATGATGAGGACCGGTCGGCCAATGAGAGAATTTTTTCTTTCACCACCTCCTCCAATAATCGGGACGGTCTGGCCATCCGGGCGGCAGCTCAGGGACTTCTTGCCCGTCAGGAGGAACGGAAAATCCTGATTATTCTCAGCGACGGAAGACCCTACGATGTGATTCTGAACCGGCCCAATGCCAGAAATCCCCAGCCCTATTACGGGGAGTACGCGGTGACGGATACAGGCACACAGGTGCGCTGGCTCAGAAACCTGGGGGTGTCCGTGCTGGGGGTGTTTGTCGGAGAGGAAAAGGATCTTGAGGCAGAAAAAAAGATCTTTGGAAAAGATTTTGCGTATATCCGGGATATCTCAAATTTTTCCCGGATTGTGGGAAGTTATCTCACAAAACAGATTGAAGACAGCTGATCATCCGTATTTGATTTCTTAAAATATTGTGAAAATGTTAAAATTATTACATTTTCTCTTTCCTTTTTTAATGAACTATATCCTGACTTTTGCAGATAAAATGAATTGAAAATGGCCGTAATCCCAGTAGTTATGCGGGATTACGGCCTTGCTATTTTGTCATTTTTTTATGGCGTTTTTTCTATTTTTTTGTCTTTGCCAATATTTTTTTTATTTCTCCCAGAGTACGGATACGCTTCCCGAAATCAATATCCATAATCAAGCCAATCTCTTTTAGTATTTCATCATAGTAATCGAATAGATAGTAGTTTTGCTGGACCAGGCTGCATTCTGCTTTTGACAGGGAGTCCAGGATTTTTCCAACGCTGTATTTGTGTTCCAACTTATTTTCCAGTATCCTTGCTATCGTCAAGGCTACAAAACAGATCAGAAAATGTGCTTCGATATGTTCTTTTGTCCAGACATATACGGGTCTGGCTTCCAGTTCGCTTTTGGTTACCTTAAAAGACTCTTCGATCCGCCATAATCCCCGGTACATGTCGATGATCTCATCATCCGTTGCTTCTATTTCACTGGTCAGGAGCATATAGTAACCATCTAGCGCTTCCTCTTCACGGATCTTTTCTTCGTCAATGTCCAGTATGGATGAGGCGGCAAGGATCTCACCGGTTTCCTTGTCGTAGTCTATTTTTTTGACATATTTTGCTGCCCCATAAGAAGTGGCTCTGGTATAATTCCCTGGATTTTGCGCCAGATCCCTGGCCTTTGCCAGTGCGGTTTCCCGTTCAGCTTTTGCCCGCTTGGCGTATTTTTCACTCCAGAAGACAACCTGTTTCTCGTCCACCTGCTTTTTCATCTTTTTGCCAGTGACAGAAGTAACCAGGATCGTTCTTGGGGATTTCCGGGATTTTCGTTTATATTCCGTGCCAAGCCACTCGTAGCCCTCCTCTTTGAGGACATAGTCTTTGATCCCTTTTTCAGCCCCTCGGATGGACATGCTGAAAACATATCCATCATGAGTAGGGGTATTGATCGTGTACCAGATGTTGTCGCCTGTTGTCATTCCTTTGTCAGCAACGGAGATCACCCGGCCAAGGTCAAACTGTTTTTTGATGCGTCCAAAGTTTGGCCTGTAGGTCAGGCAGTCATTGGTATTGCCGGGAAAGAGCTCATAAGTAATAGGAATTCCTCTGTTATCCATGAAAAGGCCCATCTGTATGATCGGATTTGGCCGGTGCTCTTTGGAAATGCCTTTGTGAAGGAAGCCGTTTTGTTCATCTGTTTCGAAATAGTAGTTTGTAACATCATAATAGATCAGGCTGGTATCTCTGCCATAATTCTTTTTGATCCTGTCATTCATCCATATCTGTAGGTTTTCCCTGTGTTTGTCCAAAAAAGAAAGGAAGCGGTAGACATCATCCAGGGAATAATCCGATCTATCAAAGAAACGTTCCCGGCCATCATAAGAAGATTTCTTTGATGCAGGAAAAAGGAGTCGGGAATAGACAAGCATCTTCATAATGGCATTGGCATCATACCGTTCTTTTGAGTGACGCTGCCGGTTGGTCAGGAAGGTATGGATGCCGAGTTCATGATAGATCCGGCTCAGTGCGGCATAGCCGAAGTTTTTCCGCAAGTCATCACCAATACAAAGTCTGTCTGAATCGTAGAAAGTAAAGAGGATCGGAGCCTGCTTTTTCTGCTTTTCCGCATTAAGTTCTGCTACCCGTTTTGTGAAATGAGCGATCGGGTCATCGTACTGTTTTTCCAGTTCATCGAGCCAGCCGATAGATTCCACGGTTTTCTGGCGGGAGCATTTCTTAGCTTTATCGTAATAAGTATCAACAATAGAAAGGCGGATGCGGCCATGAGAGTTTGGGGTTTTTTTAAGATACATAATAAGTACTCCGTTTCATATAATACTTATTATATCACAAAACGTTATAAAACGCTAGTAAAATATGACGAAATTTCAAAAATAAAAAAGCTTGTAAGCCGCCATACAAAAGGCTTTCAAGCTATAAACGAACATATGTTGCTGCAAAACTGTGGTGAAAATGTTAAAATTATTACATTTTCTCTTTCCTTTTTTAATGAACTATATTAAAATATACGATAAGAGACTTTGCTTTGGGGGTAATTGGCAAAGACTGTGAAAACAACTGCGGGAAGAAAGAAGGTATGATTATGATTTCAAACCAGATCCTTCAAAGTACCATAGAAGGTTTGAGGGGGATTTCAAGAATGGATTTCAGCGTGGCGGATACAGAGGGAAAGATCCTCGCTTCCACGTTTCAGGATCAGGAAATCGGTTCCGGAGAGATTGTGACGTTTGCGGAATCTCAGGCTGACAGCCAGGTGATCCGGGATTTTCAGTTTTTCAAGGTATATGATGAGCATCGCCTGGAGTATGTGCTGATTGCCGCAGGGGGCAATGAGGACAGCTACATGGTGGGAAAACTGGCGGCTTTTCAGCTGCAGGGCCTGCTGGTGGCTTACAAGGAGCGGTTCGATAAGGACAATTTCATCAAGAACCTGCTGTTGGACAACCTGCTGCTGGTGGACATCTATAACCGGGCAAAAAAGTTGCATATTGAACCGGACGTCCGGAGAGTGGTTTTCATCCTTGAAGTAAGTCCCGGAAAAGATTATAATGTGCTGGAGAATGTGAAAAGCGTTTTCCAGGGGAAAAGCGGCGATTTTATCACCGCCGTGGATGAGAAGAGTATTATCATCGTAAAAGAAGTGGGACCGGACGACGGGTATGAGCAGATGGAACAGATCGCCAGAAGTATTCTGAACGCGGCGGCGCTGGGAAATGAGGGCGCCGGCCATCATATTGCCTACGGAACCATCGTCAGGGAACTGAAGGAAGTCTCCCGTTCTTATAAGGAGGCGCGGATGGCGCTGGATGTGGGAAAGATCTTCTTTGATGAAAAGGAGATTATCGCCTACAGCTCTCTTGGAATCGGACGTCTGATTTATCAGCTGCCCATTCCGCTGTGCAAGATGTTTATCAAGGAGATTTTTGAGAATAAATCTCCGGATGATTTCGATGAAGAGACGCTGACCACCATCAACAAGTTCTTTGAGAACAGTCTGAATGTATCCGAGACCTCCCGTCAGCTGTACATTCACAGAAATACGCTGGTATACCGGCTGGACAAGCTTCAGAAGAGCACCGGCCTGGATCTGCGGGTTTTTGAGGATGCCATAACGTTTAAGATTGCGCTGATGGTGGTACGGTACATGAAATATATGGAAACACTGGATTATTAGCAGTCAGTACAGGAGGAGTATAATGATTACACTGGAGAATGTGAGCAAGTCCTATGCAAAGGGACAGCCTGCTCTGAATGATGTGTCGCTGAACATCGAAAAAGGGGAGTTCGTGTTCATCGTGGGAAACAGTGGGTCGGGAAAATCCACGCTGATCAAGCTTCTGCTGAAGGAGCTGGATCCCACATCCGGCACAATCAAGGTCAATGATCAGGATCTTGGCAAACTGAAAAGAAGACAGATACCCAAGTACCGCCGCGGCGTAGGTGTGGTTTTTCAGGATTTCCGTCTGCTGAAGGACCGGAATGTATATGAAAATGTGGCATTTGCCCAGAGAGTCATCGAACGGCCCAACCGGGTGATAAAAAAACGGGTGCCGGAGATTCTGACGCTGGTGGGACTTGCAGAAAAGTACAAATCGTTTCCCAGAGAGTTATCCGGAGGCGAGCAGCAGCGTGTGGCCCTGGCAAGGGCGCTGGTGAACCGGCCCAATATTCTTCTGGCCGATGAGCCCACCGGTAACCTGGATCCCAAGAATTCCCTGGAGATTATGAAGCTGCTGGAGGAAATCAATGAGCGGGGAACTACCGTTCTGGTGGTAACCCATAACCGGGAGATTGTGAATGCATTCAGAAAACGTGTGATTACCATGCGCAAGGGCGTGGTGATCAGTGACGAACAGGAAGGTGAATACATTGAGAATTAGTACAATCGGCTACAGCGCCAAGCAGGGAATTAAGAATATCTGGAGAAATTTTATGTTCTCCCTGGCTTCCATTGCCACCATGACCGCGTGTATTTTTCTATTTGGACTGTTCTTTTCCATTGTGATTAATTTTCGCTATATCGTGCAGTCTGTGGAGGAAAATGTGGGAGTGACCGTCATGTTTGACGACGGCTTGGATCAGGCATCCATCGATGCCATCGGAAACCAGATCTGGAATCTGAAGGGGGTAACGGATGTAAAGTACATATCCGCAGATGAGGCATGGGAAGAGTTCAGCCAGCAGTATTTCAGCGGTATGGATGATGAGGAGATGTATAAGGAAGGCTTCAGCAATGACAATCCGCTGGCCCAGTCTTCCAGCTATACGGTATATGTGGACAACATTGAGGATCAGGATCGGATCGTCCAGGAAATTGAACAGATGGATGGGGTCCGCGAGGTGAATCAGCTGCAGGGCGCCACCACCACCCTTTCCACCTTTAACCGGCTGGTCAGCTATATTTCCATCGCCATTATTCTGATTCTGCTGTGTGTGGCTGTGTTCCTGATCAGCAACACAGTGGCCATCGGTATTTCTATCCGTAAGGAAGAAATCGGCATTATGAAGCTGATTGGAGCCACCAACTTTTTCGTGCGGGCTCCGTTCCTCATCGAAGGAATTATTATCGGGCTGATCGGTTCTGTGATACCGCTGGCCCTGCTGTATGTATTATATAACCGGGTGGTGGAGTACATACTGACCAGATTCAGTGTCCTTACCAGTGTGATTCAGTTTCTGAACGTGAATCAGGTTTTTGAGGTGCTGGCCCCTGTGGGACTGGTGCTGGGAATGGGAATCGGTCTTTTCGGAAGTATCATTACCATCAGAAAGCATCTGAAGGTATAAGCGGTTTTTCAATGGAATATACTAGACAGACGGGAAAGCTTCAGAAGATGAATGTTCATCTTTTGGAGCTTCCTTTATGACAAAAACAATGCGGTTTGAAAGTCGGGCCGCCGGTGTTTGAAAAAACGCGGCAGAGCGATCGGGAGGAGTTAAGCATGAGCGACAGAAAAAAAACATTTATCGGGGGGATTCTTCTGGGTGTGGCGGCAGCGTTTCTGGTTCTGTGCGGAGGATATTATCTGTATTATGGCGTTTTCCCATTTTCGGATTCAGCCATTTCCGGAAAGACCGGAAGGAAGGCAGTGACCGTTCAGCGTCTGATGGAAGAAAAGTACCTGGACGGCGTGGATGAGGAGCGTATGGCTGACGGTATGTACGCAGGAATGGTAGCCAGCCTGGAGGATCCCTATTCCGGATATTATTCTCCCGATCAGTACCAGAATCTGATGGAGTCTGCGGAGGGAAAATATCAGGGAATCGGGCTTTCCATGATGAAAGACGCGGAGACGGGAGAAATTACAGTTCAGGAAGTTTATCAGGACAGTCCCGCCCAGAAGGCAGGGATCCAGGCAGGGGATCAGCTGGTGGAACTGAACGGAGAAGCCATTGGGGATATGGAGCTGGAGGAACTGGCCGGCCGCCTGCAGAATGGGGAGGAGGCATCGCTGACACTGCTGCGGGGGGACGACCGGGAAGCGATCACCGTAACTGTGCAGGCTGCCGAGGTGGAGATGACGGTGGTGACCGGAAGAATGCTGGAAAATCAGATCGGTTATATCCGAATTTCCCGTTTTACGGAAGGAACACCGGAGCAGTTCGAAACACTGTATCAGTCCCTGCAGGAACAGGGGATGAAGGGACTGGTCATGGATTTGCGCAATAATCCCGGAGGGCTTCTGGACGCGGTCTGTGAGACACTGGAACAGATTCTTCCCGAGGGACTGATTGTGTACACGGAGGATAAGAATGGGAACCGGGTGGAGCATACCGGAGAAGGAAACACACCCATTCAGATTCCCATGGCAGTGTTGGTCAATGAAAACAGCGCCAGCGCCGCGGAGATTTTTGCCGGCGCTGTGAAAGATTATCAGGTGGGAACCCTGGTGGGAACCACTACCTTCGGAAAAGGGATTGTTCAGGAAACCTATGCGCTGGAGGACGGCAGCGCCGTCAAACTTACCATCGCCAAATATTATACGCCCAGCGGTGTCAATATCCACGGTACCGGCATCACGCCCGATGTGGAGGTGGAGTGGCCCGAAGATCAGGATCCGCTGGAGTCGGATTTTGATTTCTCTGATGTTCCCGAAACACAGTGGCTGTCCCGGGATCCGCAGATGAAAAAAGCAGTTGAGACGGTGGAAGCGGCCATGGTATAATTACCATATGCATGAGCGATTTCAGCGCCGGTTTTTTCCGCCCGTTTTGCGGCTGCGATTTTCCGGCGGACGCGCAGGCATCCGATCCGCTTTGCGGCCGGTATGCCATGAGAGAAGAAAGGAGAAAGGAAATGAGAGATTTTGTGATTACCACAGATAATACAACGGATCTTCCTCACGATTATTATGAGAAAAATCATATTGAATATCTGTATCTGTCCTATACGCTGGATGGGAAAAATTATAAGAAGAATGCAGAGATGGATCCGAAGGAATTTTATCAGAGAATGCGACAGGGCTCCATGCCCACCACTTCGCAGGCCAATGCGGAGGAGACGATGGATACCTGGCGGCCGATTCTGGATTCAGGAAAAGATATTCTGCATCTGGCGTTTTCTTCCGGACTGAGCGGCAGCTGCAACAGTGCGAAGATTGCGGCGGAAGAGCTCGGGGAGAGTTATCCGGACAGAAAGATCATCGTGGTGGATTCCCTCTGCGCTTCTCTGGGCGAGGGGCTGTTCGTGGATTATGCAGTGGAGATGAAAAAAGCAGGCAAAGATATGGAAGAAATCGCCGGTTGGCTGGAAGCGCATAAGCTGAATTTCTGCCATGTATTTACCGTGGATGATCTGAACCATCTCTACCGGGGCGGAAGGGTATCCAGGGCGGCCGCGGTTCTGGGAACCATGATTAACATCAAACCGGTGCTTCATGTGGACAATGAAGGACATCTGATTCCGCTGGGAAAGGTGAGAGGACGGAAAAAATCCCTGATCAAGCTGGTGGATATGATGGAAGAACGCATTGGAGACTGGAGAGATAAGCAGACAAAGATCTTTATCAGCCATGGCGACTGTCTGGCAGACGCAGAATATGTAAAGCAGCTGGTACAGGAGCGGTTCGGATATCAGGATTTCCTTATCAATATCATCGGGGCGACCATCGGAACGCATTCCGGCCCGGGAACTGTGGCTCTGTTTTTCCTGGGGGATCATCGGTAAAATATGTGGAAAAGAAAACAACTGAAAATAAACGCCAGAAAGTCGCTCCGTCATAATTACTGGCGCTGTGTGATCATCTGCCTGATTCTGACATTTACCACGGGTCTGTTTGGAAATCCTTTTTCTGTCATTGAAGGTATTGATCAGCGGATTGCATTTACCATGGAGAAAAACAGTGACGATATGGACGGGGATGCTACGCTTCCCGACGATATGCCGGCGGAAATCAGGCTGGATCCGGGAAAATCCAATATCCAGATTGTCAGGGAGCTGTTTCAGGGGCTGGAAGATCAGTATGTCAGAAAGTCCGATCAGGTGGAAAAAGAATACAATGGCGTCATCGGATTTTTTGTCAACAACATCAATTCCTCAGATTCCATTGTGTACGGAATCATCAATGGACTCAACCAGCTGGTATTCCGGGATGCCATCGGTTCGGCAATCGTTATTTTTCTGGGCGTGATACTCACCGTTCTGATCTGGATGTTCCTGAAAAACCTGCTGGTGTTGGGTGGCTGCCGGTTCTTTATGGAGAATCACCGCTATTACAGTACGGATCTGCGGCGGATCTTCTTTCCCTTTCGGGTAAAACATGTGGGAAACCAGGCGGTGGTGATGCTGCTGAAGACAGTCTATACGGTGCTGTGGAGCCTGACGATTGTGGGAGGTCTGATTAAGTCCTATTCCTATCTGATGGTGCCCTATATTCTTGCGGAAAATCCGGCGGCGGACAGAAAACAGATATTTCTTCTGTCCAGAAAGATGATGAAGGGAAACAAATGGCGTGCCTTTGTGATGGAACTCAGCTTTTTCCCCTGGATGCTCCTCAATATGTTTACCCTGGGGCTGGTGGATATTTTCTGGCTGAATCCTTATTATACCGCAACGTTCGCGGAGCTGTACTTTGCTCTGAGAAAAAAGGCCATGGATGAAAAACTGGATGGCTGGGAACTGCTCCACGATTATTATCTGGATCCGGCGGAAGAAGATCCCGTGCTGGTGGCTCAGAGCTATGTGGTGAATCCCTTTGAAAACGAGGCTTCGGAAAAAATTTATTACCGGCTGAATACGGAGCCGGATGGAAGCAGAAAACTGTATAACCGTCTGCCGGAGGGAATGGTGGCTGTGGGACTGGGGGCAGATTACCAGGACGGGCTGTTCCCCATGCCGGTGCATTACAGCGGTTTTCTCCAGGTGGATGTGGTCAGGCAGTATTCGCTGCTGTCGTATATCCTGTTCTTCTTCGCATTTTCCATGATCGGCTGGCTGTGGGAGGTATCCCTGCATCTGTTTTCAGACGGTGTGTTTGTCAACCGTGGAATGTTGTTCGGACCCTGGCTCCCCATCTATGGGACGGGAGGCGTCCTGGCACTTCTCCTTTTCCATCGCCTGGTAAAACGTCCTCTGACGGTTTTTGTCGCATCTTTCGTGATGTCGGGAATTCTGGAGTATGTGACGGCCGCGGTTCTCTGGAAAACCATGAAGCTGAAATGGTGGGATTATACGGGAAATTTCATGAATATTCATGGAAGAATCTGCCTGGAGGGACTGCTGGTATTTGCCATCGGCTGTATGGTTATTCTGTATTTTGTGGGGCCGTATCTGGATGAACTGTTTTTAAAGATTCCAGGAAAAATCCGGATTGTGCTGGCGGTGGTGCTGCTGTGCCTGATTCTGGCGGATCTGGTTTACTCCGTACAGCATCCCAATACAGGCGAGGGAGTTACTTCCTCCATGCGCACATGGGTGTCCTGGCAGCAGATGTGATGCGGCCGGTGCCCTTCGGAGAATGAGAAAGAATAAAAAACCGCACAGGGATGAGAAGAAAAGGAGAAAGAAAAATGACGCAGAAAGAACGAATGATGGCGGGTCTGATCTATGATCCGGGCGATGAAGAAATTATCAGGGAGCAGTATCCGTATCTGGGCCGTCTGAAGGAATTTAATGAGTTGCCGGTGGATGCGGAAAAGGAGCGAAACGCCTGGATGAAGGAAATGTTTGCGGAATGTGGAGAAGGGTGTTTTATTCAGCCTCCCTTTTACGCCAACTGGAGCGGCCACCACATTCATATGGGAAACCGGGTGTATGCCAATTTTAATTTTACGGTGGTGGATGACGGCGAGGTGTATATCGGCGACGCCGTAATGTTCGGACCTAATGTGACCATTGCCACTGCCGGTCATCCGGTGCTTCCGCAGCTTCGCAGGGACGGCATCCAGTATAATAAAGAAGTACATATCGGCCGGAACGTATGGGTGGGAGCCAATGTGGTGATCCTGCCGGGAGTCACCATTGGGGAGAATTCCGTGATCGGAGCCGGGAGTGTTGTGACGAAAGATATTCCCGCAGACGTGGTGGCTGTGGGAAGCCCCTGCCGCGTACTGCGTCCCATCGGGGAAAAGGATCGGAAAACCTTCTTCCGGGAGGAGGAGTTTGACCAGGAAGCAAGAGAACTCTGGGAGTTTTAAGAGACGTCGGGATCAATAAAAATGAAAACAGCAGAACGGCGGTGGCCGGCACCGCCGGCTGCGGCATAAAAAAGGAGACTGCTTTGCCGTCTGATGGACGGCTGCCGTCTCCTTTTTTATATATGAACCTGTTTTCAGAGGATGCTTTCCGGTATTATTCTGTAAACAGAGGAATAAATTCCTTTTTCAGCACATCCACCATTCCCAGATCCGACATCTTTACATTGGGAATCACAGGAAGGGCCAGCGTGACGATCCGGAGCAGGGGATTTTCCATTCCGGTCAGTCCCAGCGCCCGGTTGGCGTCCTTCATTTTCTGGCTGTCCGCGGCCAGATCTTTGGCTTCTTTCAGGGAAATCAGTCCTGCCAGGGGAAGCTGAAGAACATGGAGCAGACTGCCGTCTTTGACAGCGCTCATGCCGCCGCCGCATTGAATCAGAGCATTGGCTGCCAGCAGCGCGTTTTCCGGTGTGTCATAAACGATGGTCAGATTGTGACTGTCGTGAGATACGGTGGAGGCCAGAGCGCCGCAGGTGGTACCGAAGCCTTTGACAATCCCAAGGCCGATGGTGTCGTGCCCTTTATGACGGTTTACCACAGCTACATATTTCAGATCGTCCCCCTCCAGGCAGAGTTCTCCGTTTTTTACGGGAAGCTCGGCGGTGGTCAGTAAGGTGGAGGAGAGGGTCAGATCCGGATATTCCATCACATTTACCGTGACGGTTCCATTCGCTATGGGAGCCCTGATGACAAAATCTTCCCTGGAAAGGGGTTTGACATACATGGTATTGACCTTCTCCAATGGGTATTCCCGATGGGGGATCTCCACTGTCAGGCGTCCGTCCCGGGCCACCAGTTTTCCGCCGAAAAACACATGACTGGGTTTCATTTCCCGAAGATCGTCCAGCAGCAGCAGATCCGCCACATAGCCGGGAGCGATGGCTCCCAGATTTTCCAGGTGAATCTCTCTGGCGGTATTAAAGGTGGCGCTTTTAATGGCGGTCACCGGATCCATGCCATAGCGGATGGCTGCCCGGACCACATCGTTCATATGGCCCACATGAAGGATATCATCGGCTTCCCGGTCATCGGTACACAGGCAGAGATGGTCAAAGAAGCGGACACCCTTTACCCCTTCGCAGACTTCCCGCACATTTTTGGTGATAGAGGAATCCCGGGCATCCACAAACATCCCGCTGCGCAGTTTTTCCAGAGCCTCGTTCCGGTCTCTGGTTTCGTGGCAGGTGCAGGGACCGCCGCACAGATAGGCGGAGAGCATCCGGCCGGACACATAAGGGGCATGACCCTGCAGATACAGTCCTTTCCTGTCCATCACGTCGATGATGTCCATCATCCGGTCTTCTCCGTGGATTACCGCCAGAAAGTCCATCACCTCCGCCAGTCCGATCACCCGGTCCAGGCCGGCAAGGGCTTCCACGTCTTCGGCAAAAAATTCCGCACCGGCGTTTTCCAGACCGGGAACGGACGGAACACAGCTGGGGATATCAATGAGCTGCCGCATGGGAAGATCATCCCCGGCCTGATGCATATACCGGACGCCTTCCACGCCGCAGACATTCGCGATCTCGTGGGGGTCGGTGACCACTGTGGTGGTTCCGTGGGGAATCACGCCTTTCGCGAAATTCCGCGGGGTCATCATGGAACTCTCGATATGTTCATGGGCGTCGATCAGACCCGGGATCAGATAGCGCCCTTTTCCGTCCAGCACTTCTTTGGCCGTATCCAGCTGGGAACCGGGATTTTTGTACTCCACATGCGCAATGAATCCGTCATGGATGAAAACATCCGCGGGATAAATTTCTCCGGTGATTACGTTGACCAGCTGAATGTTGGTGATCACAAGATCGCAGGGGATCTCCCCCAGCGCCGCCTGCAGCAGCCGCTTTTTGTCATTTGGCTGAATTTTCATAACCTACACCGCCTTTCATTATTATTGGCCGAATGGCCATAAAGGGATCCTTTTTGGATCCCGGTCAGGAAATAAAGTACAGGATCAGAGGAATACACAGTACATACAGGAACGGATGCACTTCTTTCACCTTTCCGGTCAGCAGTTTGATCAGTGCGTGAGCAATGATGCCCGCGGAAATTCCGCCTGCGATGGAACCGGTGAAAATGGTAAACATGATCATGGTAAAGGGTCCGAATGCCTCGGTGAAATCGGAGAAATCAATATTCTGGATTCCCTGGATCATCAGAAATCCCACGAAGATCAGGGCAGGACCGGTGGCTGCATTGGGGATCATCAGAACCATCGGAGACAGGAAGACCATGAGACCGAAAATGATGGCTGTGATGACACTGGCAAAACCGGTACGGCCTCCGGCTTCTACGCCGGCGCTGGATTCCACGAAGGTAGTGATTACCGTATTACCGGTGCAGGCGCCCACACAGGTACCGATGGCGTCCACCAGGAAAGGTTTCTGGATATTCGGAAAATCGCCGTTTTCATCCAGCATGCCGGCCTTTGCGCCCACACCCAGGACGGTTCCCAGCGTGGAGAAGAAATCTCCGCAGAAGGCCACGAAGATAAGAGGAACCGCGGAGAAGGACAGTACTTCTTTCCAGTCAAACTCCAGCATAACGTTGCCCAATGTTCCAAAATCGGGAACTTTTGCCAGGGTATCCGGCACGGTAGTTACTCCCAGAGGAATTCCCAGAACCGTTACCACCACAATGCCGATCAGAATGGCTCCGGTTACTTTCTTCGCGTTGAGAACAGCGATCAGGATCAGACCGAAAAGAGCCAGGTATACCGACGGCTGGGTGAAATCCCCCCGGCTGATGCCGTCAGTGAAATTTCCGATGCCGCTGTTGTCAAAGCCCAGATAAGCAATGTAGAAGCCGATGGCCGTACTGATGGCAATTTTCAGATTTTTGGGAATGGTCTTTACGATCAGATCCCGGACACCGAAGATGGTCAGCAGAAGAAAAATCGTACCGGAGATCAGGATCATGGACATGATGCCTCCGAAGGAAATATCTCCCGCAATGAGCATGGCGCCGAACATGGCGTTGCTTCCCATACCCGTGGCCAGGGCAAAGGGAAGATTGGCATACAGAGCCATAAGCAGCGTGATAAAGGCGCTGACGATGGCACAGGTTACCAGAATGGCCTCCTTGGTGATCAGAACCCCATTGATGTCCACAATGGAATCTCCGTCGCCCACCATCAGGCTGGGCTGTACCACCAGGATATAAGCCATGGTCATAAAGGTTGTGATTCCCGCAATGGTTTCCACCCGGAAATTGGTTCCCCGCTCCTTAAAGCGGAAAAAGCTGCTGATTTTCTCTTTCATTTTGTACCTCCTCTTTCGTGGAATCAGCGTTTTATTACAGCAGAAAGTGCGCGTTGCGTACTTTCCATTATTTTAATCCCGAAAACCGGGAATTAAAACCGGATATTCTGCGGTCAGAAGGTTTCTGCCGCCAGTATCATTTCCAGAAGTACCTGGGTGCCGGCGCCGCAGTCCTCCATGGAGGTGAATTCTTCCTTTCGGTGGGAATAGCCTCCCACAGAGGGAACAAAAATCATACTGATGGGGCAGATGCCGGAAAAATTCATACTGTCATGGCCGGCTCCGCTCATGAGACGGCAGAAGGAATAGCCTTCTTTTTTGCAGATTTCTTCCATTCGGCTTTTCAGACCATCCGCACAGGGCGCGGATGGAATTTCCTGGTCCAGCCAGCGTCGGATCCTAACGTGCTCCTGCCATTCCAGCTGTTTTTCGAAGACCGCCATGTTCTCCATGATTTCCTTCCGGTCCTGATCCCGCAGACTCCGGAGATCCAGAGAAAATTCCACACTGCCGCAGATGATATTGCAGGCGCCGGGAGAAGTCTGGATGCTCCCCACGGTCGCCACACAGTGTTTCCGTTCTCTGGCCAGGCGGGTGATCTCCAGAATCCACCGGCTCATGGCGGGTACCGGATCCTGCCGGGCTTCCATGGGAGTGGCGCCGGCATGGGCGCTGTTTCCCTCGATTCGGATGGTATGGCGTTCCAGACCGGCGATTCCCTCCACAATTCCGATGGTGCAGCCCTGGCTTTCCAGAATCTTCCCCTGTTCAATGTGGAGTTCCAGCATGGCACGGATGGGAAAAATCCGACAGCTGTTCAGCCGGGAAGGATCCAGGCCAAAGGCGGTCATGGCGTCCCCCAGGCTGATACCATCCCGGTCCCGGGAGAAAAGTCCCTCGGGCTGCATACGTCCACAGATGGAGCGGCTTCCCACCATGCCGTAACCAAACCGGTTTCCCTCCTCGTCTTTAAATCCGATCACATAAACGGGACAGGAGGGCACATATCCCGCTTCCCGCATGGACTGAACGGCTTCGATGGCTGCCAGAAGTCCCAAACAGCCGTCAAAGGCCCCTCCATTGAGAACCGTATCATAGTGAGAACCGACGATAACCGGCGCCGCCTGTTCCCCGGAAATTCCTTCCGGAATCCACTGCCCGATGAGATTTCCGGCAGCATCCTGCCGGGTTTTCAGACCGGCTTCTTTCATGAACGAGAGGATCAGCAGACCAGCCTGCCGGTCCTGCGGGGTGAAAGGAAGCCGGGTAATGCTGCCGTCCGTATGTTTGCCGATCCCGGCCAGCTGATGCAGACGCATCCAGAGCCTCCTGCTGTTGATTTTCATGGAATTGTTCCCCCTTCTCCATAATGGGTAAAAGTTGAATCCGGCAGCTGCCGGAGCAATGCCTTTTGAGTAGTGTTCATTATAGCATGAACCAGGAAAGGGGTAAACTTGAAAATTCTATGATAAGACGGAGGAGAATAGAAAAGTACACCATAGCGGGAGAAAGCTTCCTGAATGACGGCGTAAAGGGAATGCATTGTATTTTGATGAATCCTGTGGCAAAATAAAGGAAATGGCAGGCCATGCGGACAAAATGGAGAAAGGAGCGGGTGAATCATGGAAGAAAAATGGGTCAGACACAGTGTGGTGCTTTCGGTGGCGGCAGCTCTGGTGCTGGGGATTGCGGCCGGCCCTCTTTGGGGAGCGGAAGAAGGCGGGGTGGAAATGCTTATGACAGGCGCCTTTCTGGGACCGGTTTTTGTCTATCCTCTTGTATTGACGGCGGTGAATGTGATTTTCCTTTTCTGCGAAACCCGCAGTCCCCTGTTCTTAAAGAAGGGCCGCACCTTTGAGGCGGTTACTCTGGTGCTGGGGATGGTATATTCGATGCTGGCGCTTCCCCTGACCAACATTGTCATTGCCGACTGGACAGAACAGCTTCGCAACCGGGAACTGCACACTCCCATCTGGACCCAGGGAATTCTGACCGTGGGACTGCTGGCCGCGGTGGGAATCGCAGGTTATCTGATCCTGTCTTATGGAACCCTTTCCAAAATGCCGCCGCTGATTCCCGTCTGTGCCATGGCAGGTATGTATCTGGGGATGGCGGAGTGCATTGTGTGGATTGTCCAGGTATTTCGCCCGGATGTTGTGATGGCATATCTCTGCCTGCTGCCGGCCAACGCAATTCTTATCGGAATCAAGGTGATCCGGCGGAAGGTAAAGGAATGGAAGACGGTGCAGCCGGAGAAAATGGAAAGCTTCCGGACTCCATGGCTGGAAAAATGGAACCGGAAGCTTCTGGATTCTTCCCGATGGCCGGCAGCGGCATTTCTCGTTATGTGGCCGCTTCTGGGAATCCTGATCTGTATTCTGATACTCTGCGGTCAGCGGCCGGACAGTGTGATCCGTGCCTGGACGGAAACCAGTGACTGGAGACTGTCTCTGCGGGAAGCGCCCCAGAATATTTATCAGGATGAGCATTATCTGTGTACGGTGGCAGCCGGCGGCCATCCCGGACTGGTGCGTCCCCTGCGCCGGGGCGTCCGTCATGGTCATCCGGTGATTGTAAACCGGCAGCTTTGTATCGCCAATGCGTTTGAACAGGTGCTGGAGGAACGGACGCCCCGGCTCCACAGGCGGATCCGGAAATTTTATGACCGATATGGTTTTCCGATTGCCCGTCATATTCATTCCCCATACGCCGCGGATGCGGTCTATCTTTTGATGAAGCCGCTGGAATGGCTGTTTCTTGCCGTACTGTATCTGGTGGAAGTAAAGCCGGAAAACCGGATTGCCGTCCAGTATCTGCCCCGGCCGGGAAAATGCGATGATATCTCTTTGCATAAGTAACCGTTTTGTTGGATGAAGAAACGCTGTAGTTCAAGTTATCAGGGAGTGAAAAGAGGGTACGACTTCGTGTTGATTGACTGCATGACAGGTTTGGGTATGTTGACATCCTTAAATCAGTACGCTTTGGAAGGTTATAAATACCAGGCTGTGAACTCTATTGTAAAGCCTGTGAAATATATCCGCCTGAAAACGGAGATGAAGGGGTGGATTGAAAAATACAGACACAAAAATCCCTATATTGTCGTGCAGAACGACAAAGGTTCTTTTAAAGTGGCTGTGAAGAAACTGCATTATGCAGAAACGTATAAGAGAAATCTACTGTTACATACAGACGATGGAGATGTGATCTGCTATAAAAACATGAAGGAGATAGAAAAGGAGCTGTCCCCGTATGGATTTTTTCGCTGCCACGTGGGATTCCTTGTGAATCTTGCTTTTGTTAAGAAGGTAGAGAAATTGGATGTGGAATTGACTTCCGGAGAGACGGTCTATGTCAGTAAGCCAAAGCGGAAAGCGTTCATGGAGGCGTTAGCCGGATACTGGGGGAATATGCTGTGAATACGGAAATGGTAACAGTGTTCATGGATATAATATGCACGGTGTGGGAAGGACTGATTGGAGCATATTTGCTGAGAACTTATACAGCGAAAAAAAACTTGAAAGATGAAGAAAAGGCGGAGAAAGTTCTGGATAACGGGATTCTTGAACAAGTTGAGAGCCTTGAAGGAGTCGATAGGATAGCGGCAGATTATGTAGAAGTTACGCAAGCAGAGGAACCGGAACGGTTTCTGGCTCCTTATGCAGAGCTGCAGGCGCTGTACAGCGGGGCTGAGGAAGAAGAAGTCTGGAGTACCTGCGGTTTAAAGCGGTTGGGTTATCTATAGAGAAGCTTCGGGAATTTACATGGAACAGTACATTACCGGACGAAGAAATACAGAGCCGTCTTGCGTCGGGAACAGGGATATTTCTGGTGGAAACAGAGGGGGCCGATTTTAAAGAATTAACGGGAAAAGAGATTCAGGTAAGTAAGAACGACGGGAGCGGTGAAAGCATTGCTTATACGATTGTTGAATTGTCAGTTGATACAGACCGTTTGTTTCCGAGGCCGTATCAGGAATACCTTTTAAATGTAATTAACGGTAACTCAGATGAACTATTTTTTTCTTATGAATATATTACAAAGACACCATTGGATCAGAAAGATTTATTCAAAATAGCAGAACATCAACTGGAGGATATTAAGATAGAAGATGTGAATTGCTTTGATACAGTGAGATTACTGGAGAAAAGAGGGCATGTACTGGAACTGGACTGTAATAAATTTTTCCGGATCGCCTGCAAGAACTCGGAAGCGGTGATTCAATACTGCCATCCGGATGGAACCGTAGAGATTATTGAAGCAGAGATATAAAGGAAGATTCGTTTAAGGTGCAGAACAAATTCGAATGTTTGTTCTGTACTTTCTTTTTATACTTTGCTATAATAGCGGAAGAGAATGAAAATACTAGATTCATAAAGGAGATTTTGAATGGATCATTTTGAATTAGTATCAGAATACAAACCCACCGGCGACCAGCCCCAGGCGATCGACCAGCTGGTCAAAGGTTTCAAAGAAGGAAATCAGTGCGAGACACTTCTCGGTGTCACCGGCTCCGGTAAGACGTTTACGATGGCCAACGTCATCCAGCAACTGAATAAACCGACGTTGATTATTGCGCATAATAAGACGCTGGCGGCACAGCTCTACAGCGAATTCAAGGAGTTTTTCCCCAACAATGCGGTGGAATATTTTGTTTCCTACTACGACTATTACCAACCCGAAGCCTACGTCCCTTCCACCGATACCTACATCGCCAAGGACTCTGCCATCAACGATGAGATTGACCGGCTTCGTCTCTCCGCTACCGCCGCGCTCTCCGAGCGCCGGGACGTCATCATTGTCTCCAGTGTATCCTGTATCTACGGGATCGGAAGTCCCAAGGACTATCAGAACATGATTGTTTCCCTCCGCCCCGGTATGGAAAAGGACAGGGATCAGGTGCTGCGGGAACTGATCGACATGCAGTATGAGCGGAACGATATGGATTTTCACCGGGGAACCTTCCGGGTGCGGGGGGATGTGGTGGAGATCATTCCGGCCTATGAATCGGATGTGGCCATCCGGGTGGAATTTTTTGGGGATGAAATTGACAGGATTACGGAAATTGACACGCTCACCGGTGAAATCCGAAGGGAATTGAACCATATTGCCCTTTATCCCGCCTCTCATTATGTGGTGCCTATGGAGCGGATTCTGGAAGCTACGAAGAATATTGAAGCGGAGCTGAAAGAACAGGTGGAGTATTTTAAAAGCGAGGACAAGCTTCTGGAGGCACAGCGGATTAACGAGCGGACCAATTTCGACATTGAGATGATGAAAGAGACCGGCTTCTGTTCCGGTATTGAAAACTATTCCCGCCATCTGTCCGGACTGAAACCGGGCCAGCCGCCGTATACGCTGATGGATTATTTTGGTGACGACTACCTGATTATCATCGACGAGTCCCATAAAACGATCCCGCAGATCCGCGGAATGTATGCGGGAGATCAGTCCAGAAAGACCACACTGGTGGATTATGGTTTCCGTCTGCCGTCGGCCAAGGATAACCGGCCGCTGAATTTTACAGAGTTTGAGGAACGGGTGGACCAGATACTGTTCGTGTCGGCCACACCGGGAGAATACGAGGAAGAGCATGAGATGCTGCGGGCAGAACAGATTATCCGTCCTACCGGTCTGCTGGATCCGAACGTGGAGGTCCGTCCGGTGGAAGGGCAGATTGATGATCTGGTGGGAGAAGTCAATAAAGAGGTGGAAAATCATCATAAGGTGCTGATTACCACGCTTACCAAACGCATGGCGGAAGAGCTGACAGACTACATGAGAGAGCTGGGAATCCGGGTAAAATATCTTCATTCGGATATTGATACGCTGGAGAGAACGGAGATTATCCGGGATATGCGGCTGGATGTGTTTGATGTGCTGGTGGGTATCAATCTGCTGCGGGAAGGTCTGGATATTCCGGAGATTACACTGGTGGCAATCCTGGACGCGGATAAAGAAGGATTTCTCCGTTCCGAGACATCGCTGATTCAGACCATCGGCCGGGCTGCCAGAAATGCGGAGGGGCATGTGATCATGTATGCGGATGTGGTCACCGATTCCATGCGGATGGCCATCGACGAGACCCGGCGGCGGAGAGCTCTGCAGGAACAATATAATAAGGAACACGGTATCACGCCGCAGACCATCAAAAAGGCTGTCAGAGATCTGATCAGTATTTCCAGGGAAGTGGCCAAAACAGAAGAAACACTGGAAAAAGCGCCTGAATCCATGAGCCGCAAAGAACTGGAGAAACTGATCGGGGAGGTACAGAAACAGATGAAAGCGGCTGCGGCGGAACTGAATTTTGAAGCTGCCGCTCAGCTGCGCGACAAGATGATCGAACTGAAGAAAAATTTGGCCGAGCTGGATGAGTGAAGAAAGCGGCCGGATCTGCGTTACGATAAAAGGCGGTATCATCAGAAAATGGTGATGCCGCCTTTTTCCGGAAAACCGCAAAAAAATCAAAAAAATTTGAAAATACCCATTGACAAACCTCAGAGGTGGTGCTATCTTAAAAACATAGATGTTAGCACTCCTTAAAGTTGAGTGCTAACAAGCTAAAAACTTCAGGATGGAAGAGAAAGGAGCGGATTCTTTTGAGCGAACTGGATGAAAGAAAGCGTAAGATTTTAAAAGCGATCATCAAGACGTATCTTGAGACGGGAGAACCGGTGGGTTCCAGAACGATTTCCAAGGACACGGACTTGAATCTGAGTTCCGCTACGATCCGCAACGAGATGTCCGACCTGGAGGAGATGGGTTACATTATCCAGCCTCATACGTCAGCCGGAAGGATTCCTTCAGATGCGGGCTATCGTCTGTATGTGGATGAGCTGATGGAGGAAAAGAAACAGGAAGTAGCCCAGATTCAGGAGATGATGATTGAGAAAACAGACCGGATGGAAAAGGTGCTGAAACAGGTTGTTCGGATTCTGGCATCCAATACCAATTATGCCACGATGATTACCGGTCCCACCTATCACCACAACAAGCTGAAGTTCATTCAGCTGTCAAAGGTGAATGAGGAACAGATTCTGGCAGTGATTGTGGCGGAGGGAAATCTGGTGAAAAACCAGATTATCGGACTGACAGAACCCATCGATGACGAACAGATTCTGAAGCTGAATCTTCTGCTGAATACTCAGCTGAACGGGCTGACCATCGATCAGATCAATCTGGGACTGATCAAGAAGCTGAAGGAGCAGGCAGGCGTCCACAGCAGTGTGGTCAGTGAGGTGCTGGATGCAGTGGCCAGGGTGATTGAAGCGGACGAGGAGGAAGTTCCGGTATACACCAGCGGAGCCACCAATATTTTCAAATATCCGGAGCTGGCGGACAGCAGTAAAGCCAGCGAACTGATCTCCGCCCTTGAGGATAAAAAAGAACTGGCGGAGATGATCAAAGATACTGTTTCCGATGAAGAAAACACCGGAATTCAGGTATATATAGGAAGTGAATCCCCTATTCAGACCATGAAGGACTGCAGCGTTGTCACCGCATCCTACGATCTGGGAGACGGGATGAAGGGAACGATCGGTATTATCGGACCCAAGCGTATGGATTATGAAAACGTCGTGGATAATCTGAAAACTTTAAAAGTTCAGTTGGATTCCATTTTTAAAAAGACGTAGCATCAGAAGGAAAAGAAAGGTGGAAGGTGAGAGATGGCAGAGGAAAACAGAAATACAGCTGACCAGACTTCCGAAGAAGTGAAAGATACCAGGGAAGCGGCAGCCGACGATACACAGAAGCCGGAGAATCAGGAAACTGCCTCCACAGAAACTTCAGAAGAAAGCGTACAGCCGGATACAGAAGAACAGGAGGAAGCGAAGGACAGCGGGGATGCCAAGGCAGAACCGGAAAAGGAAAAACGGTTCTTCGGAAAGAAAAAAGAGAAAAAAGATAAAAAAGACGAGAAGATTGAGGAACTGACCGATCAGCTGAAACGTCAGATGGCCGAGTTCGATAACTACCGGAAACGGACAGAAAAAGAAAAGGCCAGCATGTATGTGATCGGCGCCAGAGATATCGTGGAAAAGATGCTTCCCATCGTGGACAGCTTCGAACGTGGTCTGGCAACAGTTTCTGACAGTGAAGATCCCTTCGCTCAGGGTATGGAAAAGGTTTACAAACAGCTGATGACAGCCTTTGACGAACTGGGAGTGAAACCCATTGAGGCAGTAGGCCAGGAGTTCAACCCGGATCTCCACAACGCGGTGATGCATGTGGAAGATGAGAACGCCGGAGAGAATGTCATCGTGGAAGAGTTTCAGAAGGGATACACATACAAGGACTTTGTGGTACGCCACAGCATGGTAAAAGTAGCCAATTAAGTCCCTTTGATATAGAGCAGCAAAGCAAGGAAACACCTTTGGAGCAGACGGCGGCGATATCGCCGGTCCGCCTTTGAAGGCATGGAACAATAGAAACAGGAGGAAATTTATTATGGGAAAAATTATTGGTATTGATTTAGGTACTACAAACAGCTGTGTAGCTGTAATGGAAGGTGGAAAACCCACTGTTATCACCAATGCGGAAGGAGCAAGAACCACACCTTCTGTAGTGGCATTTACAAAAACCGGTGAGCGTCTGGTGGGCGAGCCCGCAAAACGTCAGGCTGTAACCAACGCCGACAAAACCATCTCTTCCATCAAGAGACATATGGGAACCGATTACAGAGTAGATATTGACGGAAAGAAATATTCTCCGCAGGAGATTTCCGCCATGATTCTGCAGAAGCTGAAAAGCGACGCGGAAAACTATCTGGGTGAGAAGGTAACGGAAGCAGTTATCACTGTTCCCGCCTACTTCAATGACGCACAGCGTCAGGCTACCAAAGATGCCGGAAAGATCGCCGGACTGGATGTAAAACGTATCATCAACGAGCCCACAGCCGCAGCGCTGGCTTACGGACTGGACAACGAGAATGAGCAGAAAATCATGGTATACGACCTGGGCGGCGGTACCTTCGATGTTTCCATCATCGAGATCGGCGACGGTGTGATCGAGGTTCTGGCAACAGCAGGAAATAACCGTCTGGGCGGCGATGACTTCGATCAGAAGATTGCGGATTACATGCTTTCTGAGTTCAAGAAAACAGAGGGTGTGGATCTGTCTAACGATAAGATGGCACTGCAGAGAATTAAAGAGGCTGCTGAGAAAGCAAAGAAAGAGCTTTCTTCCGCTACAACCACAAATATCAACCTTCCGTTCATCACTGCAACCGCTGACGGACCGAAGCATCTGGATATGAACCTGACAAAAGCAAAATTTGATGAGCTGACCAGCGATCTGGTGGAGAAAACCGCAGAGCCGGTTCGCCGTGCACTGTCTGACGCGGGACTGACCGCATCCGAACTGAGCAAGGTGCTGCTGGTAGGCGGATCCACCCGTATCCCGGCGGTACAGGATAAGGTAAGACAGCTGACCGGACATGAGCCCAGCAAGAGCCTGAACCCGGATGAGTGTGTGGCTCTGGGCGCTTCCGTACAGGGAGGTAAGCTGGCAGGTGACGCCGGCGCAGGCGATGTGCTGCTGCTGGATGTAACTCCGCTGTCTCTGTCCATCGAGACCATGGGAGGTATCGCCACCAGACTGATCGAGAGAAATACAACGATCCCCACCAAGAAGAGTCAGATCTTCTCCACCGCTGCCGATAATCAGACGGCCGTGGATATCAACGTGGTACAGGGTGAGAGACAGTTTGCGAAAGATAACAAATCTCTGGGCCAGTTCCGTCTGGATGGAATTCCGCCTGCAAGACGTGGCGTTCCGCAGATTGAAGTTACCTTTGATATTGATGCCAACGGTATTGTAAATGTATCCGCCAAGGATCTGGGAACCGGAAAAGAGCAGCATATCACCATCACTGCAGGTTCCAACATGTCCGAGTCCGAGATCGATAAAGCCGTGAAAGAGGCCGCCGAGTACGAGGCACAGGACAAGAAGAGAAAAGAGGCCATTGACACCAGAAATGATGCCGATGCCATGGTATTCCAGACTGAGAAGGCTATGGAAGAAGTGGGCGACAAGATCGATGCCAACGACAAAACGGCTGTTGAGGCGGACCTGAATGCGCTGAAAGAACTGATCGCGAAGACTCCGGCCGAGGAAATGACAGATGCGCAGGTTGCTGAGATCAAGGCTGCCAAAGAGAAACTGATGCAGAGTGCGCAGAAGCTGTTTGCCAAAGTTTATGAGCAGGCACAGGGCCAGAACGGCGGCGCGCAGGGAGCCGGATCCAACATGGGAGGAAATGCCGGATCTCAGGGCGGAAATGAAGCCGGATATGGCGACGACGTGGTAGATGCCGATTATAAAGAAGTATAATATTTCAGAAAATACGGCAGGAGAAGAAATGCCCTGACCGCAGCGAAAAACCCTCAGGGGCGGGGATGCGAAAGTGTCTCCGTCCCTGTAGTTGTGAGAAGATGGCTGTCCGGATTTTCCTCTTTGAGGGGCTGTTGGCCGGGCGGCAGCAGGAAAGGTGAAGATAATGGCAGAAAAAAGAGATTATTACCAGGTCCTTGGCGTTGACCGGGGGGCTGATGATGCGACCTTGAAAAAAGCATACCGGAAGCTGGCCAAAAAATATCATCCGGATATGAATCCCGGAGATAAAGACGCGGAGCAGAAGTTTAAGGAGGCTACAGAAGCCTACAGTGTGCTCAGTGATCCGGAAAAACGAAAAGCTTACGATCAGTTTGGCCATGCAGCCTTTGAAAATGGAGGCGCCGGAGCCGGCGGCTACGGCGGATTCGGAGGTTTTGATTTCAACGGCGCAGATATGGGTGATATTTTCGGCGATATTTTCGGCGATTTGTTTGGCGGTGGCAGAAGCCACAGAGCGACCAACAGTCCCATGAAGGGAGCAAATCTGCGGGCGGTGATTCATATCACTTTCCAGGAGGCGGTGTTCGGCTGTGAGAAGGAGATCGAACTGACACTGAAAGATCCCTGTAAAACCTGTGGAGGTACCGGCGCAAAACCGGGTACATCTCCGGAAACCTGTTCCAAATGTAAAGGAACCGGCCAGGTGGTTTACACGCAGCAGTCCATGTTCGGTATGGTGAGAAATGTGCAGACCTGTCCGGACTGCGGCGGTACCGGAAAAATCATCCGGGAGAAATGTTCTGACTGCCGGGGAACCGGGTACACTTCTTCCAGAAAGAAGATTCAGGTGTCTGTTCCGGCCGGTATCGACAATGGACAGAGTATCCGTATCCGTGAAAAGGGAGAGCCGGGAACCAATGGCGGTCCAAGAGGCGATTTGCTGGTGGAAGTACAGGTGGCCCGTCACCCCATTTTCCAGAGACAGGATATGAATATTTTCTCCACCGCGCCTATCACCTACGCGCAGGCCGCGCTGGGCGGAACCATCCGTATCAGTACCGTGGACGGGGATGTGGAGTACGAGGTAAAACCGGGCACGCAGACAGATACCAAGATCCGTCTGAAAGGGAAAGGCGTACCTTCTCTCAGAAACCGCAGCGTACGGGGCGACCATTATGTGACGCTGGTGGTACAGGTTCCCACCAAGCTCAACGAAGAGGCCAAGGAGGCTTTGCGGGCATTTGATGCGGCCTGCGGAAACCGGCCGGCAGCAAAAACGGCGAAAGGGCCGGAAAAAGAAAAAAAGAAAAGTTTTATGGATAAACTGAAAGAGACTTTTGAGGATTGATGGTTTTCACCTGAGAATCCGGATGCCCGCGCACTGCGCCGGGCATCCGGATTTTTTTCTTGCGTTTATGAAAAAATTCCTGTATAGTTATTATAATTATGCGTATCTGTCGATGGGACAGTCAGATACCGGGAGACGGGCGGGGCGTCTGATCCGTGTCTGTCCGGCGGCTTTGCGGAAGGAAGCGTGCGCGGGAAAGAGGGAGGATAATGAGTACAATCGTGGTATTCCAGCAGATGCTGGTGATTTTTCTGTTGATCGGAACAGGGTATTTTCTGTTTCGGAAGCGTATGGTGAGCAATTGTGCTTCCAGAGATCTTTCCTGCCTGATCACCATGGTATGCAATCCGGCCATTATCCTGGCCAGTGCCGTGGATGAATCAACCACGGCCACCAGAGGGGATATTCTGACCACGGTCGGAATTGCTTTTGTGTCTTATATAGTTCTGATGCTGCTGGGATGGCTGATGCCCCGTCTGCTGCGGGTGGCTTCGCGGGAGCGGAGTTTTTACACACTGATGACCGTCTATGGCAATACGGGATTTATCGGAATCCCGGTGGTGTCTGCCGTGCTGGGAACGGCTGCCGTGATCTATGTGACGGTATTTAATCTGTTTTTTAACGTGCTGATCTATACCCATGGGATTGCGGTACTGGAGGCGGAAAACGGAGAGAAGAAAAAACATGCTTTCTGGAGACAGTTCCTGAATGTGGGAACGCTGGCGGCGGTACTGGCAATTGTGATTTTCTGGTTTCAGATTCCGCTGCCCGGTGTCCTGGAAGACAGTCTTTCCTATGCGGGCCGCTGCACCACGTTCCTTTCCATGGCTGTGCTGGGGGCGACGCTGTCCCAGATGCCTTTCAGGGAAGTTTTTTGCGGATGGAGAATCTATCTTTTCGCGGTGATACGGATGGTGCTTCTCCCGGTGGCGATGGGGCTGATTCTTGGAAGATTATCAGACAACGCCATGATGGTGGGAGCCAGTGTGCTGGTGATGGCCATGCCGGTGGCCAATATGCCCCTGATGCTGGCAAAACAGTACGGGCTGGAGTGCGGTGTGCTGTCCCGGGGGATTGTACTGACAACCCTGCTGTCACTGCTTACCATTCCCGTGGTATCTCTGGTACTGTAGGATACGCTCCGGTTTTGAAACATTGGTTCCGTTAGGACATTCCGGCATCCGCCGGATACGAATGAGGTGAAAAACAGTATGAAATGGAAAAAATTTAAAATCAAGACAACCACAGAGGCAGAGGATATCATCATCAGTACGCTGTATGATATCGGACTGGAGGGCGCGCAGATTGAAGATCATGTGCCGCTGACTGCCATGGAGAAGGAGCAGATGTTCGTGGATATCCTTCCGGAAGGACCGGAGGACGACGGTATCGCGTGGCTCAGTTTCTTTGTGGAGGAGGATGAAGAGGGAAACCTGGTGCTGAACGGAGAAGCGGTCTGTGAGGAAGAGATTCTGCGGCTGGTTCGGCAGGAACTGGACGGGCTGCGTCCTTTCTGCCCCATTGGTGAGGGAAGTATTTCCGTGGACGAGACCGAAGATGTGGACTGGATCAATAACTGGAAAAAGTATTTTAAACAGTTTTATGTGGACGATATTCTGATTATTCCCTCCTGGGAAGAAGTTAAGGAAGAGGACCGGGATAAGATGATTATCCATATCGATCCGGGCACGGCTTTCGGAACAGGAATGCATGAGACCACCCAGCTTTGCATCCGGCAGCTGAAAAAATATGTGACCCCGCAGACGGAGCTTCTGGACGTGGGAACGGGAAGCGGTATACTTTCCATCATTGCGTGCCGACTGGGAGCCGCCCATGCGCTGGGAACAGATCTGGATCCCTGCGCGGTGCCGGCGGTGGAGGAAAACAAGGAGGCCAATGGTATACCGGACGAAGCATTTACCATGATGATTGGGAATATTATCGATGATCCGGCCGTTCAGGATGCGGTGGGTTATGACCGGTACGATATTGTGGTGGCCAATATTCTGGCGGAGGTGCTGGTGCCGCTGACGCCGGAGGTGGTGCGTCACCTGAAACCGGGAGGAATTTATATCACCTCGGGAATCATTCAGGAGCGGGAAGAACTGGTTACAGAAGCGGTGAAAAAGGCCGGCCTGATGCTGGTGGAGGTTACCCGGCAGGGAGAATGGGTGTCTGTGACGGCCAGAAGACCGTTGTAGGAGGCTTATGTATCGATTTTTTGTGGAACCGGATCAGGTTCATATGGAAGAAAAACAGATCATTATCACGGGCAGTGATGTAAATCATATAAAAAACGTACTCCGCATGAAACCAGGGGAAGAGATTTCTGTCAGCGACGAGAGCGGCAGGGAATACGCCTGTACGCTGCAGGAACTGGGGCCGGAGCAGATTGTTGCTCAGATTCTGTATGCCCAGGAGAGCGGGCTGGAACTTCCGGCCAGGATCAGCTTGTATCAGGGCCTTCCCAAAAGCGGAAAGATGGAGTGGATCATCCAGAAAACTGTGGAGCTGGGGGTGGCGGAGATTATTCCCGTGGCCACAAAGCGGGCGGTGGTGAAACTGGACGCCAGGAAAGAAGAGGGAAAAAGAAAGCGGTGGCAGTCGGTGGCGGAGAGCGCGGCCAAACAGTCGAAGCGGCTGGTGATTCCGCAGGTTCATCCGGTGATGGATTTTTGCAGCGCGGTGGATCGGGCTGCCCTGACGGATGTGCCGCTGATTCCTTATGAGATGGCCGGCGATATGGAAAATACCCGCAAACTGTTTGGCAGAATCTGTCCGGGGAGGACGGCGGCTATCTTTATCGGCCCTGAAGGCGGATTTGCTCCGGAGGAAGTGGAGTACGCCATGGCAAAGGGCGTGCTGCCCATCACGCTGGGGAAGCGGATTCTCCGGACGGAAACGGCGGGAATGACGGTGATGTCGATTCTCATGTATCTGCTGGAAGGGCAGAAGGAGGAAAGCAAACCGGGAAAGGATGAGAATGATGGAAGTATATCTGGATAATTCCGCCACCACCAGATGCCGTCCCCAGGTGCGGGATGTGGTGGTGAAAACCATGATGGAGGATTATGGAAATCCCTCCTCCATGCATAAAAAAGGAGTAGAAGCAGAACAGTATGTGAAGCAGGCTGCCCGGGAAATCGCCCGGACCCTGAAGGTGGATCCGAAGGAGATCTATTTTACATCCGGAGGAACAGAGTCCAACAACTGGGCCCTGATCGGAACAGCGCTGGCCAATCAGCGCAGAGGCCGCCACATTGTCACTACCCGGATCGAGCATCCTGCCGTATCGGCGCCGGCACAGTTTCTGGAGCGACAGGGATTTTCTGTCACCTGGCTGGATGTGGATAAAAACGGCAGAGTTTCCCCGGAAGCCGTGGAGGAAGCCGTGGGGCCGGAGACAATCCTGGTTTCCGTCATGTATGTGAACAATGAAATCGGAGCGGTGGAGCCGGTGGAGGAAATCGGAAGAAGAATCAAGGGAAAAAATCCCGGAACATATTTTCATGTGGATGCCATCCAGGCTTATGGAAAGTATCTGATCCGGCCGAGAAAAATGAAAATTGATCTTCTGTCGGCCAGCGGTCACAAGATTCACGGCCCAAAGGGAACGGGATTTCTCTATGCGGGCCAGCAGGTGAAGCTGTTTCCCTATATCTACGGCGGAGGACAGCAGCAGGGAATGCGGTCCGGGACAGACAATGTGCCGGGAGCCGCCGGTCTGGGGGAGGCCGCCCGCCTCGCCTACGGGGATCTGGATGAGGCGGTATCCCGCATGAGAGAACTGAAAAACTATTTTGTGCAGGAACTTGGCGCGATGGAGCAGGTGACCGTTCACGGCCTTACCGGGGAAGACAGCGCTCCGCATATTGTCAGCGCTTCTTTTGCGGGCGTGCGCAGCGAAGTGCTGCTGCACACCCTGGAAGACAGGGGAATCTATGTGTCCGCCGGCAGCGCCTGTTCCACCCACAAAAAAAACCAGAGTCCCACTCTGACAGCCATCGGACTGCCGGCTGCGCTCAGAGAGTCGGCGGTGCGGTTCAGCTTCAGCGATGAGACCACCAGAGAGGAGCTGGATTACACGCTTACCGTGCTGCGGGAAGTACTGCCCATGCTGCGGCGGTATGCCAGAAAGTAGGAGGAAGAAGATGTTTAAAGCATTTCTGATCAAATATGCGGAAATTGGTATTAAGGGGAAAAACCGTTATGTATTTGAGGACGCGCTGATCAGCCAGATCCACCATGCCCTGAAGAATGTGGACGGAAAATTCCAGGTAACCAAAGAGCAGGGAAGAGTTTATGTGGAGCCGGAAGGCGCATTCGACTACGAAGAGACGGTGGATGCCCTGAAACGGGTATTCGGAATCGCGGAGATCTGTCCGGTGATGATCTGCCAGGACAGGGGATTTGAGGCGCTGGCCGAAGATCTGCTGCGGTATGTGGATCATGTATATCCGGAAAAAAACAGAACGTTTAAGATGCATGTGCGCCGGGCCAGAAAAAGCTATCCCGGAACTTCCATGAGTCTTAACGCTGATCTGGGCGAACGGGTTCTTAGGGCTTATCCGGAGATGAAAGTGGATGTGCATCATCCCGATATTCTGCTGGTGGTGGAAATTCGGGAGCGGATTTATATTTATTCCGAAACCATTCCCGGACCCGGGGGGATGCCGGTGGGAACCAACGGGAAAGCCATGCTGCTGCTCTCCGGTGGAATCGACAGTCCGGTGGCAGGTTATATGATTGCCAAACGGGGAGTGCAGATTGACGCCGTATATTTTCATGCGCCGCCTTATACCAGTGAGCGGGCAAAGCAGAAGGTGGTGGATCTGGCCCGGCTGGTGGCCCGCTACAGCGGTCCCATCCATCTGCATGTGGTGAATTTTACGGATATCCAGCTGTATATCTACGATCAGTGCCCGCACGATGAGCTGACTATTATCATGCGCCGCTATATGATGCGGATTGCTGAAGAAATCGGAAAGGCCAACAAATGCCTGGCGCTGATTACGGGAGAGAGTATCGGCCAGGTGGCCAGTCAGACGGTACAGAGTCTGGCAGCCACCAATGAAGTCTGCACCATGCCGGTATTCCGGCCGGTGATCGGATTTGATAAGCAGGAGATCATCGATATCGCGTATAAGATCAACACTTATGAGACGTCCATTGAACCTTATGAGGACTGCTGCACGATATTCGTGGCGAAGCATCCGGTGACAAAACCCAATGTCCAGGTGATCCGCCGGTCGGAGCAGAAGCTGCAGGAGAAGATTGACGATATGGTAAAAACCGCGGTGGAAACCGCCGAGGTGATCCGGATTCACTGACCTGGACGGGGGAAGTCCTTCCCCTGTCCAGATGCTGTGACACGTCCCGCCGACGGCATGGCGGTCCGGTTTTGCGCAAAAAAACTGCGTCTCCGGAAAGAGACGCAGTAATATTCAAATTTGCAGACCGCCGGGATCCGGGACAGCGCCGGATGCGGCATATCCTCCCAACGGCCGAAGCAATATGGCAGCCGGGGAATCAGATGATATAGGGCTTCAGAGTTTCCAGTACGTTGTCCAGACTGCTGCCTTCCGCATGTACATTCAGATCGATGGGCTTGGAGAGATCCAGGCTGAAGATACCCATAATCGACTTGGCATCGATTACGTATCTGCCGGAAACGAGGTCAAAATCGAAATCATATTTGGAAATATCATTTACAAAAGCTTTGACTTTGTCGATCGAGTTAAGTGAAATCTGAACTGTTTTCATGTTGCTTCCTCCCAAAATACAGAATATTTTAATTAATGAACTAGTTTTATCTTACCTGTTACGGTATGAAAAGTCAAGGTGAAAGAATACAAAGATTCCGGGAAATCAGATGGTTTATTGCCCCGAAATAACGAAAGGAAAAAGAACGAAAATGAAAGGAAAAGTTGCATTGCACAATCTTGGCTGTAAAGTCAACGCATACGAGCTGGAGGCCATGCAGCAGCAGCTGGAGGAAGCCGGCTATGAGATTGTCCCCTTTGCGCCGGGGGCGGACGTGTATGTGATTAATACCTGTACGGTGACAAATATCGCGGACCGGAAGTCCCGGCAGATGCTCCACCGGGCCAGAAAGATGAATCCTCAGGCAGTGGTGATTGCTGCCGGCTGTTATGCCCAGGCGCAGGCGGGAAATGAAAAAATAGAGGCGGATCCGTCTATTGATCTGATTATTGGAAATAATATGAAACAGAATCTGGTACAGATCCTGGAGGATTACAGAAAAGGCTGTGCCGTAAACGGTACGGTTCTGGACCTGACGCATGAGTGCAGTTATGAAAATCTTTCCATCAGCAGGACCGAGGAACATACCAGGGCTTATATCAAAGTACAGGATGGGTGCAACCAGTTTTGCAGCTACTGCATTATTCCCTATGCCAGAGGCAGGGTGCGAAGCAGAAAGACGGAGGATGTGGTGCGGGAGGTGCGGCGGCTGGCAGCTTCTGGCTGCCAGGAGGTGGTGCTGACCGGTATCCATCTCAGTTCCTACGGAACGGACCGGAAGGAGGACGGGGAGACGCTGTTGTCTTTGATCGAACAGGTACACCGCGTGGAGCAGATTTCCAGAATCCGCCTGGGTTCTCTGGAACCCGGAATTATCACGGAGGAGTTTGTGAAAACCATCGCCGCGCTGCCCCGGGTATGCCCCCATTTCCACCTGTCTTTGCAGAGCGGCTGTACGGCTACGCTTGCCCGGATGAACCGCCGGTATACTGCCGAAGAGTACCGGGAAAAATGCCGGCTTCTGCGCCGATATTATGAAAATCCCGCGCTGACCACGGATGTGATCACGGGATTTCCGGGGGAAACGGAGGAGGAATTTGAGGAGTCGCTGGCGTTTGTGGACTCCATTCATTTTTATGAGACCCACATTTTTCCCTATTCCCGCAGGGAGGGAACCCGCGCGGCACGGATGGAAGGACAGGTGGAGGAGTCTGTGAAAAAAGAGAGAAGCCGCCGGATGATTCTTTTGGGAGAACGGCACCGCCGGGAATATATGGAGCAGTTTCCGGGAACCGTCCGGGAAGTTCTTTTTGAGGAACTCCAGACGATAGAAGGAAATACGTTCTGGGTGGGCCACACCATGGAATATCTGAAGGTGGCGGCTGTCGGCCGGGCAAATCAGAGTCTGGAGAATCGCAGAATTCCGGTGAAAATCACCGGTTTTGCAGGGAAAGAAGCGCTGACCGGGGAACTGCTGGAATGAAATAGAAATTCTGCATTGAATTTTCTGATAATCTGTATTAGAATAAGATAGATATCAAGTATAGTCAAGGACGTGAGAAAATGGCAAATATCAGTAATACACAGTATTTCAAAGTGAAAACAGAGCCGGAAGTTTCGGTTAAGCAGGTGCTGGATGTGGTATACACTGCCATGGCTGAGAAGGGGTATAACCCCGTCAATCAGATTGTGGGATATATTATGTCCGGGGACCCCACCTATATCACCAGCTACAAGGGCGCCCGCAGCATGATTATGAAAGTGGAGCGGGACGAACTGGTGGAAGAGCTTCTGAAAGAGTATATCAGGAATAAAGCCTGGGAGAACCGGGAATGAGAATTCTGGGACTGGACTATGGGTCAAAGACCGTGGGCGTGGCAGTCAGTGATCCTCTGGGCCTGACCGCTCAGGGGGTGGAGATCATCCGGAGACCGTCGGAGAACAAGCTGCGCCGTACCCTGGCCAGAATTGAGGAACTGATTGCCCGGTATCAGGTGGAAGAGATTGTACTGGGATTACCAAAGAATATGAACAATACGCTGGGGGACAGGGCTGAAAAATCACTGGAGCTGAAGAACACTCTGGAGAGAAGAACAGGTCTGGCTGTTGTTATGTGGGATGAACGGCTGACTACCGTTTCCGCGGAAAAGGTGCTGATGGAGAGCGGGATCCGCAGAGAGCACCGGAAGAACTATGTGGACGAGATTGCGGCGGTTTTTATCCTGCAGGGATATCTGGATTATCTTGCGAATCAGAAGAAGGCGGACGGGAAAGAGGCATGATGGATAAGATCAAATTTGTAACGGAGACAGGAGAAACGGCGGAATTTTATGTGGAAGAGCAGACCCGGGTGGCGGGAAGAGATTACCTGCTGGTGACGGATTCGCTGGAGGATGAGGCTTCCGCGTACATTCTGCGGGATATGTCTTCGGACGGTGATCAGGAAGCGGAATATGTGATGGTAGAAGATGAGGCGGAACTGGAAGCGGTTTCCAGAATTTTCGCTCAGATGATGGATGACGTGGAGATCGAGATGTAGAGGAAAGGATCCGCGGAAGGGATACGGGACAGGTATGCCCGTCCGCAGGATGTGTGGAAATTGTGTTCGGAAAGAATCGTGGAGGTGCTGTTTGAAGAAAAATCATACTGGAAAACTGAAAATCATTCCGCTGGGAGGACTGGAACAGATTGGAATGAATATCACTGCCTTCGAATACGAAGACAGTATTGTGGTGGTGGACTGCGGTCTTTCATTCCCGGAGGACGATATGCTGGGAATCGACCTGGTCATCCCCGATGTGACTTATCTGAAGGATAATATTGAAAAAGTAAAGGGCTTTGTGATTACCCATGGGCATGAGGATCATATCGGAGCCCTGCCCTATGTTTTGAGAGAAGTGAACGTGCCGATTTATGCCACCAAGCTGACGATCGGCCTGATTGAAAATAAATTAAAAGAACATAATTTACTCCGCACAACCAAAAGAAAAACCATCAAGCACGGACAGTCCATCAATCTGGGCTGCTTCCGCATCGAATTCATCAAGACCAATCACAGCATTGTGGACGCTTCTGCCCTGGCCATCTATTCCCCGGCAGGTATTGTGGTCCATACCGGTGACTTCAAGGTGGATTATACGCCTGTGTTCGGAGACGCCATTGATCTGCAGCGTTTCGCGGAAATCGGCAAGAAAGGCGTGCTGGCGCTGATGTGTGACAGTACCAATGCGGAGCGGAAAGGTTTCACCATGTCCGAGCGGACGGTAGGAAAAACGTTCGACATGCTGTTTGCCGAGCATAAGGATACCCGCATTATTATCGCCACCTTCGCGTCCAACGTGGACCGGGTGCGGCAGATTATCAATTCCGCCTATAAGTACGGCAGGAAAGTGGTGGTGGAGGGCCGCAGCATGGTTAATGTGATTTCCACCGCCTCAGAGCTGGGGTATCTGAATATTCCCGACAAGACTTTAATTGATATCGACCAGATGAAAAATTATCCGGATGAGCAGATGGTGCTGATCACCACGGGAAGCCAGGGCGAGTCCATGGCGGCGCTGTCGCGGATGGCGTCCAATACCCATAAAAAAGTATCCATCAAACCGGGCGATACCATTATTTTAAGTTCCAATCCGATTCCGGGCAATGAAAAGTCCGTATCCCGGATTATCAATGAGCTGTCCGCCAAGGGCGCGGATGTGATTTTCCAGGATGTGCATGTTTCAGGACATGCCTGTCAGGAAGAAATCAAACTGATCTATTCTCTTGTGAAGCCCAAGTACGCCATTCCGGTACACGGCGAGTACCGTCACCTGAAGGCGCAGGCCGGTATTGCGGAGAGCCTGGGAATTCCCAAGGATCATATTTTCATTATGTCCTCCGGCGATGTGATGGAGCTGGATGATGAATCAGCCAGAATTACCGGAAAAGTACACACGGGAGCCATCCTGGTGGACGGCCTCGGCGTGGGCGATGTGGGAAATATCGTGCTGCGCGACCGTCAGCATCTGGCGGAAGACGGCATTATGATTGTGGTGCTGACCCTGGAAAAATACAGCAACCAGCTGCTGGCAGGACCGGACATTGTATCCAGAGGATTCGTCTATGTGAGAGAATCCGAGGATCTGATGGGCGATGCCAAGGCGGTGGTGGAGGACGCCATCGACGGATGTCTGGACCGGCGCGTATCGGACTGGGGCAAGATGAAATCTGCCATTAAAGACTCTCTGGGGGATTTCCTCTGGAAGAGAACCAAGAGAAGACCCATGATATTACCGATCATTATGGAGGCGTAAAGATCCATGGATAAGATACAGATGTGTGTGGATTCTCTGATCACGGCGATCCGTGACGGGGAGGCGTACCGGCATTATCTGGACTGCGAGGAAAAGCTCCAGAAACAGCCGGATCTGAGAAAAAAGATTGACGAGTTCCGTGCAGCTGTATACCATTTGAATAATGCAGAGGAGCAGATTGATTTATTCGACAAGATCGACGAATTTGAGAAAGAGTATCGGGAATTCCGGAAGATTCCGGTGGTCAACGAATTCCTGGAGGCCGAGCTGGATGTATGCCGTCTCCTGCAGCGGGTGGGAGCCCGGATTCAGTCCGGCGTGGATGTGAGAATTCCCCGGGTATAGATCGGCGGCAGCAAAGGAGTGACAATGGGAAACAAGAAGAAAAAAGACAGAGGCTATCGGGCTGCGGTTGCCGGGGCCAAGGGCATTATCAAGGTGCTGATTTATATTGTGGTGATCCTTCTGATTGTCCTGGTGGGCAGGATGGCCTACAGCTTCGGATATCTCGTTTTTGACCAGCGGCCGGCTACCGTGGTAAAAGAGGAAGGTGATGATGTCACCGTTGTGGTGAAGGAAGGTGACACCGCCTATGACGTGGGCAAAACCCTGGTGGAAAAAGGTCTCAGCGAGAATGCCCTCGTCTTCTGGGTGCAGGAACAGCTTTCCGATTATAAGGATAAGATCCGGCCGGGTACCTATATTCTGAATACTGCCGATAACGTGGATGAAATGCTTGCCATTCTGTCCGGTGAGGATACGGAAGGACAACCCTCACAGACGGAGGAGGGGACAGAAGATGCGTCTGGAGCGGAAGAGTCGCAGGATTCATCGGAAGCCCCGCAGGAGGGAGCGGACAGCTCTCAGGAGGAATCTCAGCAGTGATTGTTGACGAGAGAATGGTGACCTATATCAATTCGCTGGATGAAGGGCATACGCCGTTTCTGGAAGCTCTGGAGCGGGAAGCAAAGGCAGATCGTGTTCCCATTATCCGCAGGGAGATGCAGAGCTTTCTGAAGTTTCTGATGACAGCGTTCGCGCCCCATCGGATACTGGAAGTGGGATGCGCGGTGGGGTTTTCCGCACTGCTGATGTGTGAGTATGCCCCAAAGGACTGCCGGTTGGTTACCATTGAAAATTACGAAAAGAGAATACCCATCGCCAGGGAGAATTTTAAACGGGCAGGGAGAGAGGAGCAGATCACCCTGCTCCCCGGCGATGCGGCACAGATACTGAAGACACTGGAAGGACCCTTTGACTTCATCTTTATGGATGCGGCAAAGGGTCAGTATCTTCATTTTCTGCCCCAGGTACTGCGGCTGATGCGGCCGGGGGGGATTCTGGTATCAGATAATATCCTTCAGGAAGGGGATCTGATTGAATCCCGCTTTGCGGTGGAACGCAGGGACCGTACCATTCATAAACGGATGCGGGAGTACCTGTATGAACTGAAGCATAATAAACAGCTGGTCACTTCCCTTCTCCCGCTGGGAGACGGGGTGGCCGTGAGTACGAAAAAGACAGGAGCAGACAGATGAGAGTTCCGGAATTACTGGTGCCCGCCAGCAGCCTGGAGGTTCTGAAGGTGGCGGTAATCTTCGGCGCCGATGCGGTGTATATCGGCGGGGAGGCCTTTGGCCTGCGGGCGAAAGCAAAAAATTTTTCCATGGAGGAGATGCGTGAGGGCATCGCCTTCGCTCACGAACGGGGCGTAAAAGTTTATGTCACCGCCAATATTCTGGCTCACAACCGGGATCTGGAAGAGGTGCGGACTTATTTTCAGGAGCTGAAAAAGATCGGGCCGGACGCGCTGATCATCTCCGATCCGGGGGTATTTATGATCGCCCGGGAAGTTTGTCCCGAGATAGAGATTCATGTGAGTACCCAGGCCAACAATACCAATTACGGTACATTCCTCTTCTGGTATCAGCAGGGGGCGAAACGGGTGGTCTCCGCCAGAGAACTGTCGCTGGAGGAGATCCGTCAGATCCGCAGCCGGATTCCGGAGGATCTGGAAATTGAGACCTTTGTTCACGGCGCCATGTGTATCTCCTATTCGGGACGGTGCCTGCTTTCCAGTTTTCTTGCCGGGCGGGATGCCAACCAGGGAGCCTGTACGCATCCCTGCCGGTGGAAGTACGCGCTGGTGGAGGAGAGTCGTCCGGGCCAGTATATGCCGGTGTATGAAAATGAGCGGGGAACCTACATTTTTAATTCCAGGGATCTCTGTATGATTGAACACATCCCGGATCTTATGACTGCCGGAATCGACAGCCTGAAGATCGAGGGAAGAATGAAAACGGCCCTTTATGTGGCCACGGTGGCCAGAACTTATCGGAAAGCCATTGATGACTGGCAGAAGGATCCGGCGCTTTATGAGAAAAATCTGCCCTGGTACCGGGATCAGATATCCAACTGTACCTACCGTCAGTTTACCACGGGATTTTTCTATGGAAAACCCAATGAGGAGGCGCAGATTTACGACAGCAACACATATGTGAAAGAGTATACCTATCTGGGAATTGTAGGAAAGCCGGACGGCACCGGCGCCTGGCAGATTTCTCAGAGAAATAAATTCTCCGTGGGCGAGACCATTGAGGTGATGAAGCCAAACGGAGAGAATATCGAAGTGAAGGTGAAAAGCATCCGGGATGAAGAGGGGAATTTCATGGAGAGCGCCCCGCATCCCAGACAGATTTTGTATATTGATCTGGGGATGGAGCTGGAGCCTTTCGATATTTTACGGCGAAAGGAAACAGTCCCGGAGCTTTAATATCGCATTCTTTTCTATTCGGGAGACGTAGGAACGGCTGATTCCCAGCCGTTTCCCGATTACCCGCTGTGTCATCTCTTCTTCGCCGAACAGGCCATATCTGCATTTCAGCACTTCAAATTCCAATGGCGTCAGGGCTTCCGAAAGGAGGCGGCACAGCCGCCGGATGTCTTCCTTTCTGGCGCATTTTTCACCAATATCGGTTTCATTTCCTTCTATAATATCCAGAAGATGAATTTCATTTCCCTCTTTGTCGGTTCCGATGGGTTCATACAGGGATACCTCCCTGGAAAATTTTTTTCTGCTCCTCAGCATCATCAGCAGTTCATTATCAATGCAGCGGGCGGCATAGGTGGCAAGACGGCTTCCCTTTGTCATGTCGAAGGTGGAAACCGCCTTGATCAGCCCGATGGTTCCGATGGAAATCAGATCGTCCAGTTCCTCGTCCAATCCCTGATATTTTTTGATTACATGGGCTACCAGCCGGAGATTCCGTTCAATGAGAATGTTTCGGGCTTCCTGGTCTCCCTCCTGGCATCTTTTGAGATAATACCGTTCTTCCTCCAGTGTGAGAGGTTTCTGAAATGTTTTCAAGCCGGCACCTCAAAGGGGATTTATTCTATTCTATGTGCAAATCAGAAATTCGTGCTTTTCCAACAAAAACAAGTCAAAACAGCAGGGACGAAAGATCCCGAAGAAAGGAGAATGTTTATGTATACAAGTGTGATGTCTGCGTATCTTATGGGCCTGGAGGCGGTTCCCGTTCAGGTGGAGGTGGATGTCAGCGACGGACTGCCTGGTTTTTATATGGTGGGATATGTGAGTACGCAGGTGCGGGAAACCTGCAGCCGGGTACGCACGGCGCTGAGAAATGAACGGGTAACCATTCCGCCAAAAAAGATTACGGTGAATCTGTCGCCGGGGGATCTGCCCAAGTCGGGAACCGGATTTGATCTGCCGGTGGCCGCGGGAATTCTGGAGACCTTGGGAAGACTGCCGGCAGGTGCCCTGAAAAATATTCTGGTGGCGGGAGAGTTGGGACTTGATGGAAAGGTTCACGGAATCCGGGGGATATTTTCCATGGTATGGCGGGCTGCACAGATGGGCTGCCGGGCCTGCGTGGTGCCTGGGGAGAATCTCAGGGAAGCGCAGGCGGTGGGGTTCCCGGTAGTGGGAGTGGAAAACCTGGAAGAATTTGCCGAAGTTGTCCGGAGGGGAGAATGGAAGACGGAGACTCCACATATACAGATAACAGAAAGCGGGGAAGAGGAAGGACCGGATTTTGCGGACGTACTGGGACAGGAAGAAGCCAAACGGGCAGCTCTGCTGGCGGCGGCAGGTTTCCATAATCTGCTTCTGGTGGGACCGCCGGGTTCCGGAAAGAGTATGATTGCCCGGAGGCTTTCCGGAATCCTTCCGCCCCTGTCCCGGCCGGAGGCTCTGGAACTGACCAGAATTTACAGTGCGGCCGGCATGCTTTCCGGTGAGCAGCCGCTGATTGGCCGCAGGCCATTCCGCGCGCCTCACCATACCATATCGCCCCAGGCGCTGGCCGGAGGCGGCAGGATCCCGGTCCCCGGTGAAATCACCCTGGCGCACAGAGGCGTGTTGTTTTTGGATGAATTTCCGGAACTGGATCGGAGAAGTCTCCAGCTTTTGAGACAACCTTTGGAGGAACGGAAGATCTGGATTGCCAGGACGGGAGGCCGTTTCTGCTTTCCCGCCGCGTTTCTGCTGGTGGCAGCCATGAACCCCTGCCCCTGCGGACAGTTTCCCGGTGGAAAATGTACCTGTACGCCGACGGAAATCGCCCGGTATCAGGGGAAAGTCAGCCGGCCGCTGCTGGATAGGATGGATCTGTGCGCAGTCACGGAAAATCCCACTTACAGGGAATTGCGGGGAGAGAACGGCGCCGGGGGAATATCCTCCGCCGCTATGAGAGAACAGGTGAAAAACGCATGGAGAATCCAGCGGGAACGATACCGCAGCGAAACATTTTCCTTCAACGGTGAGATTCCCTCGGAAAAAATCCGGTACTACTGTGAAACAGACGCGGAAGCGGAGCGGCTTCTGGAGGCATCTTTTGCCAGAATGGATCTGGGAGGGCGGGGGTGTCACAGGATTCTCCGGGTGGCCAGAACAGCGGCAGACCTGGAGGGAAGCGAAAGGATACGGGAAAATCATATGGCAGAGGCGGTCAGTTATCGGATGATCACAAAGGAAAACTGGGAGGTGCGGATATGACAGAGAGAATAAAACGGCTGAACCGGGAGGATCCGGCGTACCCCGGCCGCCTGCTTCCGCTGGAGAATATGCCCCGCATTTTATACGGTTACGGGAAACTGCCGCAGGATCAGAGGCCTTCGCTGGCGGTGGTAGGAGCCAGAACCTGCAGCATTTACGGAAAAAATATGGCGTATGAGTTTTCCAGGGTGCTGGGTGGCATGGGAATTCAGATCATAAGCGGGATGGCCTGCGGAGTGGATTCGGCCGCCCATGAAGGCGCGCTGGCGGCGGGAGCGGACACCATCGCCGTGACGGGATGCGGGCCGGATATCTGTTATCCGGCTTCGGGCCGGCGGCTGTATGAGCGGCTGAAAAAAGAAGGAGGAGTCTGGTCGGAATTTCCGCCGGGAGATAAGCCGCTGGCCTGGCACTTTCCCAAAAGGAACCGGCTGATCAGCGGTCTGGCGGATGCTGTGCTGGTGGTGGAAGCCAGACAGCGAAGCGGTTCCCTCATTACGGTAGACTGTGCGTTGGAGCAGGGACGAACAGTGTTTGCTGTTCCCGGAAGAGTGGGCGACACGCTCAGTGAAGGCTGCAACCGGCTGATTTCCCAGGGCGCGGTCATGGCCTGGAGCCCGGAAGCTATTCTGGAAGAGATGGGATGGAACGAAAAAAAACCACAAAAAACCGGAAAGGCCGGTGAAAATCCGGGATTAGGACTTGCAACCGCCGATAAATTGGTGTATAGTTGTCTCGATTTGGACCCGAAAACCCTGAGTCAGATTCAGCAGGAAACCGGGCTTCCCGCAGGGGAGCTGTCGGCATCGCTTTTGCATCTGCAGCTTGCAGGAGTGGTGAAAGAACTCTGGAAAAACACCTATGTGCGGGTCGAGGGTTCCGTGCGTCCGGCGGCATCCGGACCGGAGCATGAAAAAAAATAAATTGGAAAATATAGAACCAAGTGAGAGGCTGACGGCAGCAGAAAAATCTGAGGGGCCGGCAGCGGACAGGAGGAAAACAGTGGCAAAGAATCTTGTGATTGTTGAGTCCCCGGCAAAAGTGAAGACCGTTAAAAAATTTTTGGGAAACAACTATGAAGTGGCAGCTTCCAACGGACATGTGCGGGATATGCCGAAAAGTCAGCTGGGATTTGATGTGGAAAACGATTACGAGCCGAAATATATAACTATCAGAGGAAAGGGAGAACTTCTGGCAGGTCTCAGAAAAGCCGCAAAGAAAGCGGATAAAGTCTATCTGGCCACCGACCCCGACCGGGAAGGAGAGGCCATCGCCTGGCATCTGTCCAAGGCCCTGAATCTGGATGAAAAGAAAATGCGCCGGATTACCTTTAATGAGATCACCAAGTCTGCGGTGAAGGAATCCATCAAACATGCCAGAGACATTGATATGAATCTGGTGAACGAGCAGCAGGCCAGGAGAATGCTGGACCGAATGGTGGGATACCGGATCAGTCCGCTCCTCTGGAAGAAGATCAAAAGAGGACTGAGCGCCGGACGGGTACAGTCCGTGGCGCTGCGGATCATCGGAGACCGGGAGGATGAAATCAACGCCTTCATTCCGGAAGAGTACTGGACGTTGGAAGCCGATTTTAAAATCCCCGGAGAAAAAAAGCCCCTGCGGGCAAAATTTTACGGAAAAGACAAACAGAAGATCAATATTTCTTCCCGCGAGGAACTGGATCAGATTCTCAAGGAACTGGACGGTGTGTCTTACCGCGTGTCGGATGTAAAACGGGGAGAACGCAGCAAGAAGGCGCCCCTGCCCTTCACCACCAGTACGCTGCAGCAGGAGGCCGCAAAGAATCTGAATTTTTCCACTCAGAAAACCATGCGTCTGGCGCAGCAGCTGTATGAAGGAGTGGATATCAAAGGAAACGGCACGGTGGGTCTGATTTCCTATCTGCGTACTGACTCCACCAGAATTTCCGAGGAAGCCGATGCCATGGCCAGGGAATTTATAGAAAAACAGTACGGAGAGGCCTATCTGGCTCAGGCCGGTGAGAAGAAGCAGGAAGGACGGAAGGTGCAGGATGCCCATGAGGCCATCCGTCCCACCGATGTGAACCGGACGCCGGCAGCCATGAAGGATTCCCTTTCCAGAGATCAGTTTCGTCTTTACCAGCTGATTTGGAAACGGTTCGTAGCAAGCCGGATGAAACCGGCTCTCTATGAGACCACTTCCGTGAAAATCAGCGGCGGTCCCTATATCTTTACGGTAGCGGCTTCCAAGCTGGCGTTTGACGGCTTCCTTTCCGTCTATGCGGTGGACGATGAAGAAAAAAACCAGGGGACTACCCTGGTGCGCAGTATCGATCAGGATACGCAGCTGAATTTTGCCGGCTTTGACAGCCAGCAGCATTTTACTCAGCCGCCGCCCCATTATACGGAGGCATCCCTGGTAAAGACGCTGGAGGAACTGGGAATCGGACGTCCCAGTACCTATGCGCCCACCATTACTACCATTATGGCGCGTCATTATGTGGTGAAGGAACAGAAGAATCTGTATATGACCGAGCTGGGCGAGGTGGTAAATCAGATGATGAAAAAGGCTTTCCCCAGCATTGTGGACGTGAATTTCACCGCGAATCTGGAGGATCTGCTGGATAAGGTGGGAGACGGAACGGTGGACTGGAAGGTGATCGTCCGTAACTTTTATCCGGATCTGGAAGAAGCCGTGGAGGAAGCGGAAAAACAGCTGGAAGAAGTGAAGATTGAGGATGAGGTCACAGATGTGATCTGTGAAAACTGCGGACGCCATATGGTGATCAAATACGGACCTCACGGAAGATTTCTGGCCTGCCCCGGCTTTCCGGAATGTCGGAATACCAAGCCGTATCTGGAAAAGATCGGCGTGAAATGTCCGAAATGCGGCGGGGAAATCGTGGAGAAAAAGACGAAAAAAGGCCGCAGGTATTACGGCTGTGAGAATAATCCCCAGTGCGACTTCATGTCATGGCCCCGACCGGTGGAGAAAAAATGCCCCAGATGCGGCGGCTATATGGTGGAAAAAGGAAACAAGATTGTCTGTGCTGACGAGCACTGCGGCTATGTGGAACCGAAAAAAGCAGCGGCTGCTCAGTAAAATGCCTTTGCGCTCAGAAACACCGGGCAGTTCCTTCGGGAACTGCCTTTTTACGGAGATAGAAAATGTAAACTGTTTTCAATCTGGCGAAAGTTTAGCGACATCTACATAAAAATAAATAGTCAGAAAACATACAAAAAAATAGAAAATAGTATTGATATTATGCGCTTTACATGCTACAATACTTATAAAGTATCATAGTGTGGGAAAATACGAAATAGATTTGAAAACCTGCAAAATCCCTCTACGGCTATGGGCCAGGAACTAGGAAAGGAGCATGAAATGAGCGTACAGTTATTGGATAAAACCAGAAAAATCAACAAACTGTTGCATAATAACAGTTCAACAAAGGTAGTATTTAACGATATCTGTAAAGTGATGATGGAGACACTGGATTCGAATATTCTGGTGATCAGTAAAAAAGGAAAGGTTCTGGGCGTAAGTCTCTGCCCCGGCGTGGAAGAAATTACAGAGTTAATTGAGGATAAGGTGGGAAGTCATGTGGATCCTCTGCTGAATGACAGATTTCTGAGTGTGTTATCCACAAAGGAGAATGTGAATCTCCAGACGCTGGGCTTTGAGGGAGAGCAGATCACCCGTTACAGAGCGATAATCAATCCCATCGACATTGCCGGGGAACGGCTGGGAACCGTGTTTATGTACCGCAGCGATGAACAGTATGACATTGAGGATATCATCGTCAGCGAGTACGGCACCACCGTGGTGGGACTGGAGATGATGCGCTCCGTGAATGAGGAAAATGCCGAGGAGGCCAGAAAGATTCAGGTGGTGAAATCCGCGTTCAGCACACTTTCTTTCTCGGAACTGGAGGCCATCATTCATATTTTTGATGAACTGGACGGGGATGAAGGCATTCTGGTGGCCAGCAAGATAGCCGACCGGGTAGGCATTACCAGATCCGTAATTGTCAACGCGCTGCGCAAATTTGAGAGCGCCGGCGTCATCGAATCCAGATCCAGCGGTATGAAAGGTACTTATATCAAAGTCCTCAATGAAGTGATTTTTGATGAGCTGGAAGAACTGAAGGCAAGAAAAAATCTGAAAAGCACCGACAAAGACGTATAATCTGCCGGGACAGACGGCATAGGCCGCCCCTTCTGCGAGAAGGATATTTCGCAGAAGAGGCGGCTTTTTTACGGATGCTGCCTTGTTTGCCGGCGCCCGCAGTCTGCGGGCGGATGTCTCTGTCAAAATCCTTCTGAAAAACTCGAAGGAAAATAAAAAAGTGAGAAAAGAAGAGATAAATTAAGAATAATTAAGTTTGAATGAGTATAAATATAAAATAGTAAAAAAAACGAATGTTGCGAAATTATTTGGAAATTACTAATATTAAGACAGTCGGTAGCACTCGACTAAAATGAGTGCTAATAAAACAGCAATTTCATAAGGAGGCAATAGATATGAAGTTAGTACCATTGGGAGACAGAGTTGTTCTGAAACAGTTAGTTGCCGAGGAAACTACGAAATCCGGTATTGTTCTGCCGGGTCAGGCACAGGAAAAACCGCAGCAGGCTGAGGTTGTGGCTGTGGGACCGGGCGGAATGGTTGACGGCAAAGAGGTTAAGATGGAAGTTGCGGTAGGTGACCAGGTCATCTATTCCAAATATGCCGGAACAGAAGTGAAACTGGAAGATGAAGAGTATATCATCGTAAAACAGAACGATATTCTGGCAGTGGTAAAATAAAATCAGAAAACAGGCGGCTGTCTGAAGGAAATACGGAATTCCGGAAGGCGGCAGGCTTTTGAATAAGATTAGGAGGAATCAAAAATGGCAAAACAGATTAAATATGGCGCAGATGCCAGAGCAGCTCTGGAAAGAGGCGTAAATCAGCTGGCTGATACCGTTAGAGTCACCCTGGGACCGAAAGGAAGAAACGTAGTACTGGAGAAATCCTTCGGAGCTCCCCTGATCACCAACGATGGTGTGACCATCGCCAAAGAGGTTGAACTGGAAGATGGTTTTGAGAACATGGGCGCGCAGCTGATCCGCGAGGTTGCTTCCAAGACCAACGATGTGGCCGGAGACGGAACCACCACAGCAACCGTTCTGGCACAGGCCATGGTAAACGAAGGTATGAAGAACCTGGCAGCAGGAGCCAATCCGGTGGATCTGAGAAAAGGTATGAAGAAAGCCACGGATAAAGCAGTGGAAATCATCGCTTCCATGAGCAAGGCAGTGGAGGGAAAAGCACAGATCGCCAGAGTAGCCGCCGTTTCTTCCGGAGATGATGAGGTAGGACAGCTGGTTGCGGACGCGATGGAGAAAGTATCCAAAGACGGTGTGATTACCATTGAAGAGTCCAAGACCATGAAGACAGAGCTGGATCTGGTAGAAGGTATGCAGTTCGACAGAGGATACATTTCCGCATATATGGCTACCGATATGGATAAGATGGAAGCCGTTCTGGAGAATCCGTACATCCTGATTACTGATAAGAAGATTTCCAATATTCAGGATATTCTGCCTCTGCTGGAGCAGATCGTACAGTCCGGATCCAAGCTGCTGATTATCGCTGAGGATGTGGAAGGCGAAGCACTGACCACCCTGATTGTAAACAAACTGAGAGGAACCTTCTCTGTAGCAGCTGTAAAGGCACCGGGATACGGCGACAGAAGAAAAGAGATGCTGCAGGATATCGCTATTCTGACCGGCGGTCAGGTGATTTCCGATGAACTGGGTCTGGATCTGAAGGAAACTCAGATGGATCAGCTGGGCCGTGCGAAATCCGTGAAAATTCAGAAAGAGAACACGGTTATCGTAGACGGAGAAGGCGACAAAGAGGCAATCCAGGCCAGAATCAGCCAGATCAAAGCACAGATTGAGGAAACGACTTCTGACTTTGACCGTGAGAAACTGCAGGAGAGACTGGCAAAACTGGCCGGAGGAGTTGCAGTTATCCGTGTAGGCGCCGCTACTGAGACCGAGATGAAAGAAGCAAAACTCCGTATGGAAGATGCTCTGGCAGCTACCAAGGCAGCTGTGGAGGAAGGAATCATTGCCGGAGGCGGATCCGCTTACATCCACGCCACCAAAGAACTGCAGAGTCTGGTAGACAGCCTGGAGGGCGATGTAAAAACCGGTGCCAAGATCATCATGAAAGCGCTGGAAGCTCCCCTGTATCACATTGTAGCCAACGCAGGACTGGAAGGTTCCGTGGTTATCAATAAAGTAAAAGAGTCCGAGACAGGTATCGGTTTCGATGCGTACAATGAGGAATATGTGGATATGGTAAAAGCAGGAATCCTGGATCCCGCAAAGGTAACCAGAAGCGCTCTGCAGAACGCTACCAGCGTAGCCTCCACCCTGCTGACCACCGAGTCTGTAGTATCCATCATCAAAGAGGATACCCCCGCCCCCGCCGCCAACCCCAACATGGGCATGATGTAATCCATCGGAAGAAAAATGAGCGCGAGCGGAGCGAGCATTCATTTTTATCCGATGGATTAGCGAAGGCGCGAAACGCCTGAGCTTCCCTGCGTAAGCAGGGAGAGCGGAAGAAAAATGAGCGCGGGCAAAGCGGGCAAAACTTCATAATTTTTTCATAATAAACAGGAGCCAATCCGATAGACGTTGGCTCCTGTTTGTGCTAGAATAGGAATAGCTTTTGGAAAGGACGAACAGAGAAAACATATGGCAGAAAAAAGATACGAGAGCGATTTGACCGGCAAGGAAAAGCGGCATCTGGAATGGGAAAAGATCAAGGGGATGACCTGGAAACAGCGGATCGGACATATCTGGACCTATTATAAGATTCATATGGCCGTACTGATCGGGATTCTGCTGGTAATCGGGGTGATCGGGCAGATGATTTACAATTCCCAGTTTGATACCATTTTCCAGGCGGCCATCCTGAACGGGGGGATGGGAGACGCCCAGTCCATGTCAGAGGATTTCAAAGCGTATCTGGGAGATGACGACAAGTATCATGAGATCGTTCTGGACAGTTCCATGTATTTCACCGGTGATGAGTCAGCGGACATGACTTCCGTGATGAAGCTGACCACACTGATCGGAGCGCAGGAGCTGGATGCCATGATCTGTGAACAGTCGCAGTACGACAAATATGTGGATCTGGACGCTTTTGTTCCTATGGATGAGCTTCTGACGCAGGAACAGATCCAGGCATACGGTGACGATGTGCTGGAGTACGCTGTACGCGTAGATGGAAGCGAAAAGCTGCAGGCGTATGGGCTGGGTGTAAATCAGCCTGCTTATCTGGCGGTGTTCGTAAACTCAGAACATCAGGATACTGCAAAAGAATTTATCAGCTACTTGAAGGAGGACGAAAATGAGTGATTTGTATCTGGAGGAGATGGTCAAAAGAAGGTGGACGGCGAAAGACAAGGCCATCCGGACGATTCTGATGGTTCTGACGGTGTTGTTGATCATCGGAGCTTTTTTTGTACATTATATTCTGGTTTTCCCGGCTATCGCCATCTGTGTGGCGGATATCTTTATTTTTCCCCGGTTTAATGTGGAATGGGAGTATCAGTATGTAAACGGCGAACTGGATGTGGACCGTATCATCAACAAGGCCAAGAGAAAGCGGAAAGGCAGCTTTGACCTGGATAACGTGGAGATTATGGCTCCGGCGTCCTCACACCGGCTGGATTATTATAAGAATAACCAGCAGATGAAAGAAGTGAACTATACTTCCAATGATCCGGAACGGGCAAAAATGGTATATGCCATGATTGTTTCCGACGAGGGAACGCTGAAAAGAATTCTCTTTGAGCCATCAGAGCACATGCGCAGAGATATGCGCGCAAGGGCGCCCAGGAAAGTGTTTGAGGACTGATCCCGATTTTCCGGTCCATTAGGAGAGGCAGAATTTACGAAGCGTGATTCGGGATTTTCGCGTGCTGAGAAGCCCCGGAGGGGACGGCTTCGGTTGTTGACAGCTTTGTCTTTTTTTGTTAGACTATGGAATAATAAAAATAATGAGTTAGACGAAAGGAGAAAGAGATGGGTACAATTATTGGTGAAGGAATCACTTTTGATGATGTGCTGCTGGTACCTCAGTATTCGGAAGTAACGCCGAATATGGTAGATTTGTCGACACACCTGACCAAGAAAGTAAAGCTGAACATTCCGATGATGAGTGCCGGCATGGATACCGTTACGGAACACCGCATGGCCATCGCCATGGCAAGACAGGGAGGTATCGGAATTATCCATAAGAATATGTCCATCGAAGCACAGGCAGACGAGGTGGACAAGGTAAAGCGTTCTGAGAACGGAGTAATCACAGACCCATTTTTCTTATCTCCGGAGCATACACTGGAAGATGCCAACAACCTGATGGCCAAGTTCCGTATTTCCGGTGTTCCCATCACGGAAGGGAAAAAACTGGTGGGTATTATCACCAACCGGGATCTGAAGTTTGAGGAGGATTTCTCCAAGAAAATCAAGGATTCCATGACATCGGAGGGGCTGATTACTGCCAGAGAAGGCATTACTCTGGAGGAGGCCAAGAAGATTCTCGCGAAGGCCAGAAAAGAAAAACTTCCGATTGTGGATGAGAATTTCAACCTGAAAGGCCTGATTACCATTAAGGATATTGAGAAGCAGATCAAATATCCTTACTCGGCAAAGGATGATAAGGGCAGACTGCTCTGCGGAGCCGCAGTGGGAATCACTGCCAATGTGATGGAACGTGTGGCTGCGCTGGTGAAAGCCCATGTGGATGTGATCGTCATCGATTCCGCCCATGGCCATTCCGCAAATATTTTCCGGACGCTGAGACAGATCAAGGACGCCTATCCGGATCTGCAGGTGATTGCGGGAAATGTAGCTACGGCAGCGGCCACGAAGGATCTGATTGAAGCCGGAGCGGATGCCGTGAAAGTTGGTATCGGCCCGGGATCCATCTGTACCACTCGTGTGGTAGCGGGTATTGGTGTACCTCAGATCACGGCGATTATGGACTGTTATGAGGCGGCAAAGCCCTACGGTGTTCCGATTATCGCAGACGGCGGAATCAAATATTCCGGAGATATGACCAAGGCCATTGCCGCGGGAGCCAATGTCTGCATGATGGGAAGCATCTTTGCAGGGTGCGATGAAAGCCCGGGAACCTTCGAGCTTTTCCAGGGAAGAAAATATAAAGTATATCGCGGAATGGGTTCCATTGCAGCCATGGAGAACGGAAGCAAGGACCGTTATTTCCAGACGGATGCCAAAAAACTGGTTCCGGAAGGTGTAGAAGGACGTGTGGCTTACAAGGGACTTGTGGAGGATACCGTATTCCAGCTCGTCGGAGGACTTCGTTCCGGTATGGGCTACTGCGGAGCCAAGGATATTGAGACACTGAAGGAAACCGGCAAATTTGTAAAGATTACCGCAGCATCCCTGAAGGAATCTCATCCCCACGATATTCATATTACGAAGGAAGCGCCGAACTACAGCGTGGACGAATAATTATGCGGGACAGCCCAAAGGGAAAGGGCTGTCCCGTTTTTTTTTTCGGTACAGAGGATGATCGTCAGTCTGTGGCCGGAGTCTGTAAGGGCCGCAGGTGTGCGCAAAGAGATCAGGCGGCAGACGGAGGCGCCTGCCGCCTGAAAGATGCGGAGACACAGAGGCAAAAATAAGGGAGAAAAATACCATGGGGAGAAAATATGACAACAGGGGGAGACGAATGACCAGAAGACAGCGGCAGAAGCAGCTGCTCAGACGGGCGTTCCTGGCGCTGGGAATCGGTGCTGTGGGACTGGTGGCGGTGATTTTCGCCTGCAGCCGGCTGTTTCTTGCCGGACAGTCCGATGATGGAGAAGAGGCGGAACAGATGAGTGAGGAAGACTGGATTGGCGCGCCTCAGCTGGATGTGGAACTGCTGGATGTGAATGAGTATTCCCGTCCGGGGATACCGCTGGAGCAGATCAACGGCATTGTGATTCATTACACGGCAAATCCGGGCAGCAGTGCCATGGCCAACCGGAACTATTTTCAGGGATTGAAGGATGCCCACACCACGAAGGCCAGCAGCCATTTTATTGTAGGGCTGGATGGAGAAATTGTACAGTGCATTCCCAGTACGGAGATTTCCTATGCATCGAATAATCGGAATGGGGATACATTATCCATAGAATGCTGTCATCCGGATGAAACGGGAAAGTTTAACGACAGTACCTACCAGTCTCTGGTACAGCTGACAGGCTGGCTCTGCAGCCGTTTTGGACTTACCAGCCAGGAAGTGATCCGTCATTATGATGTGACAGGAAAGATCTGTCCCAAGTATTTCGTGGATCACGAAGATGCCTGGGAGGCGTTCCGACAGGATGTGGAAAACAAGATTGCGGAAATTAATGCCCTGAAAGTCTGACGGAAAAGAAAAGCAGAGGGCTGCCGATATTGGAAAGAGGGTACGCCGGAATTGTCAGTCCGGTGCGTGCCGGGAAAGGAGAACATATGGGAGTAAGAAAACGCGAAGAGCAGAATCCGGCGGACTGCTGGGCGCTGGAAGATCTGTTTGCAACCGATGAACAGTGGGAAAAAGAGGTAAAAGAATTTTCGGGAAAGCTGGATCGTTTTTCCGGATACACAGGACGTCTGGGGGAAAGCGGAAACACGCTTCTGGAGGCCATGCAGGCACTGGATGATCTGAACAGCACCTTTGAACGGATTTATGTATATGCCAATCAGAAATATCATCAGGATACCGGTAACGGGAAATATCAGGAAATAGCGGCCCGTACCACCAGGATGTCGGCGCAGCTGGAGCATACGACTGCTTTTGTGGAGCCGGAGCTGCTGGCGATTTCCCGGGAACAGCTGGAGGATTTTTTTGCGGAAACGGACGGACTGGAGATATACCGCAGAAAAATTGAGGAAAGTCTGAGAATGAGGGAGCATATACTGTCAGAGGAGATGGAGCGTGTGCTTGCCATGACAGGAGAAATGGTCCAGACGCCGGAAAATGTTTTTTCCATGTTTCAGAATGCGGATCTGAAGTTTGGTCAGCTGACGGTGGATGGAAAACAGGAAGTGCTGACCCAGGGAAATTATATCCGCTTTCTGGAAAATGAAGATCGCCAGGTGAGAAAACAGGCTTTTCAGATGTTTCTGGGACGGTATGGGGAATTTCAGAATACGCTGGCGGCCGTCTATGGAGGGAAGCTGGCGGGAGATATCTTTGCCTCCCGCGTGAGAAAGTACCCTTCCTGTCTGGAGATGGCGCTGGACGCGGGCAATATTCCCGTCAGTGTCTATACGCAGCTGATCGAGGCGGTGCACAGTCATCTGGATCTGATGTACCGGTATGTCCGTCTGAGAAAACGGGCGCTGAAGGTGGATGAGCTTCACATGTATGATGTTTATGTGCCGCTGGCCCGTCCCACACGCCAGGATATTCCGTTTTCCCAGGCAAAGGAGATGGTAAAGGAAGGGCTGTCCATTCTGGGGGAAGACTATGTGGCGCTGCTTAAACAGGGATTTTCCAACCGGTGGATCGATGTTTATGAGAATGAAGGAAAACGGGGAGGCGCATATTCCTGGGGCGCCTACGGGACGCATCCTTATGTGCTGCTGAATTATCAGGGAAATCTCAATAATGTATTTACGCTGGCGCACGAAATGGGACATGCTCTTCACAGCTACTATTCTGATCACAGCCAGCCGTACACATATGCCGGATACCGGATCTTTGTGGCGGAGGTGGCGTCCACCTGCAACGAAGCACTGCTGATTCATCATCTGCTGGATAGGGCTGCCGGGAAAGAGGAAAAGGCGTATCTGATCAATTATTTTCTGGATCAGTTCAAGGGAACGATCTATCGGCAGACCATGTTTGCGGAATTTGAGCTGCTGGCTCATCAGAAGGCCGAACAGGGGGAGGGAATTACGGCTCAGGGGCTGAATGAAATGTATTATGAGCTGAACCGGAAATATTTCGGAGCAGATATGGTCAGCGACCCGGAAATCGCGGTGGAGTGGGCAAGAATTCCTCATTTTTATACGCCGTTTTATGTTTATCAGTATGCCACAGGCTTTGCGGCGGCCATTGCCATCAGCAGCAGAATTCTGGCCGGAGAGCCGCAGGCAGTGGAGGATTATAAAAAATTTCTTTCCGGCGGAAGCTCCATGGATTGTATCGACCTGCTGAAACTCGCGGGGGTGGATATGACCAGCCAGGAACCGGTAAACCGGGCGCTGGAAGTTTTTGGCGATTATCTGGATCAGCTGGAACAGCTGATGGAAGAGGAAGAAGCGTAAGCTGTTTGCTGCGGCAGAATTTTTGAGAGCGTACTTTGTGTCGGTTGGTTTGCCTGGAGTCCAACCGACACAGAAAATGAGAAAAAATTTCAGGAAGGCATTGAAATTATGGAAATGCATGTTACAATAGTATTACAAAAAAGTTAAAGGTGATCACATGAATCTATACGAAGCAATCTTTGTCAGACGCTCTGTAAAAAATTATCTGCCGGAGAGTCTGAGCCCTCAGATGCTGCAGGATATATTAAATGAGTATGATGAAGTCAAGGGCCTTTTTGGAGGAATTGAGACGGAACTGGTGATTCTGGATAACAGAAAAGGGGAATACCATCTTCTGGGACTTTTCGGTATCCGGGCGCCTTATTATCTGGCAATTTACTCGGAGGAAAAGGACCGGGCACTGATGAACGCCGGCTATCTGATGCAGCAGATGTCTCTTTATCTCTGTACCAGGGGACTTGGCAGCTGTTTTGTGGGAAATCCCATGATGAAGAAAAAGTATACGCGGCGTGACGGGAAAAAACTGATGACGGTGCTGGCTTTTGGAAAACCCAGGGGAAGCTGTACGCGAAAACCGGTGGAGGCCAGAAGACTGAGCCTGGCGGAACTGTGCGTCTATAAGGAGATGCCCAGACAGTGGATGAAGCAGCTGCTGGAAGCGGCCCGGATGGCACCCTCCTCCATGAACAGTCAGCCATGGCGTTTTGTGGTCTTTGACAGCAGGATTCATATATTTTCCAAAAAACATGCCAGCGACCGGCTGGGAAAGTTTGATGAACTGAACTTTGGGATTATGTTCGCCAACATGATGGTGGCGGCAGAGGAGTTGTGGTTGGATGTGGATCTCATTCGTCTGGAAGAGATCAGCCAGAAGAATTTCCCCAACAGTCAGTATATGCTCAGCGCGATTCTGCGCCCCTGACAGGGAAGCTGCGCTGCGAAAGCGGCAGAAAAGCAGACTTCCCGGTCGGCGGCCAAAATCTTTGAAAAAAGGAAAAATTCTGTTGACAAGCGGGAAGAATTATAGTATAGTATCATTTGTTCGGAAGAACAAAGCACGCACGAGTGGCTCAGTGGTGGAGTATCGCCTTGCCAAGGCGAGGGTCGCGGGTTCGAATCCCGTCTCGTGCTCTTACAGAAGGATCTGTCGATGGACGGATCCTTTTTTTTGTGACAGATTCAGCGCGGCCGCATGGACGGGCAGGTTGCTCTGAGCGGACAGGGGGAAGCTACCCCTGTCTGACTCCGGAAAAGCCGTGCTTTCTGTGGAGACCCGGAGCTGGATTCCGCTCCGGGTCTTTTGAAAGATTTACCGGTTTGCCCGCAGGGGAAGAAGCTGAAAACCTTCCTCGCCTTCATATTCGATGCGGGTTTGAACAAATGCCTGCATGGCGGCGAGAAGATGGGCGGTATCCTCGGCGCCTCCCGTCTCATAGGGAGAATGCATACCCAGAAGGGGCGCTCCGATATCCACGGATGGGATGGAAATCTGTGAAGCGGACAGATTTCCCAGCGTGGAGCCGCCCGGTACATCCGAGTGGTTGAAGAACACCTGAACCGGCACCTGGGCCTGCTGGCAGATGGCCCGGAAAATCGCACTGGAAATACCGTCGGAAGTATATTTCTGGTTGGCGGCATATTTGATCAGAACACCGCCGTTCAGATACGGATGGCTGCCCGGATTGGATTTTGCCGGATAATTGGGGTGGAGTGCGTGTCCGTTGTCCGCGGACACCATAAAACTGCGGGCCAGTGCACACAGATACTCCTCTTCCGTAAATGACAGGGACAGGCTGATACGCCGTATCACATCCTTCAGGAAGGTGGAGCAGGCGCCCTGGCGGCTCTGGCTTCCCACTTCCTCGTTGTCAAACATCACTGCCATGGGAATCAGATCCGGATGGACGGGGCCAAGAATCGCCCGGAAGGATGCGAAGGCGCATTGAAGATCATCCAGCCGGGGAGCACCGATGAATTCCCGGGAAGCGCCCCAGACGCGGCCTTCCATCCGGTTATACAGGAAAAGATCCATGGAAAGGATCGCGCGTTCCGGCAGATCCAGTGAGGCGGCAGCCAGTGATTTTACGGATACCGGATGCGAACCGCCGATGAGGGGCAGCATATCCGTCTGAACGCTGTATTTGTACCCGTCGTTAATATTTCGGTTCATATGGATGGCCAGATTGACGATCATGGCCAGATCCTGATCCAGATTGACCAGGCGGCTTTCCAGATGGCCGTTTTCCTCGGTGAGTACCCGGCCGGCCAGGGAAAGGGGACGGTCAAACCAGGGGGCCAGGATGGAACCTCCGTAACGCTCTACATTCAGCCTGGTATACCGGTCTTCCACAGTCATCTCCCCATTTTCTTTTAATTTAAAAGTGGGGGAATCGCTGTGACTGGCAATAATGTGGAAGGAAGGCTTCGCGCTTCGTCCGGATTCGGGAAGACAGAAAGCTGCCAGGGAAGACTGGTTTCTGGTGACGTAATACCGGCCGCCGCTTTTGAGTTTCCAGGGTTCCTGCTCCCTCAGGGGAAGAAAACCATGGCGTTTTAACATGGCAGCTGCGGAGGCAACCGCATGGTAGGGGCTGGGGCTGTTCCGTATAAAAGTAAATAGTTCCTGATTAATCTGTGCAGTATTCATAGGACTCCTTCTTTCTCTGTCTGACAGTTGTATATTGGGGCTGGAAACGTCTGGCCCCGGGATATGTCTATTATAGCAAATGAAACAAAATCTTCAAGAAAGATAGACAATTCATACAAAAACCGATATAATACAGAATAGAAAGCGGACGAAAAAGAGACGGCCGGATAAGGAGAAAAAAGATGCTGGGTTCAATATTTGACTGGGTGCTGGCGGCTGTTCTGGCCACCATCAGCGTGATTCTGCTCCTGGGAAAAGGAGAATTTATTCTGAAGGCCATCAACGGCGGAAGAAGAAAAGAAAAACGCTGGGGAGAGAAAGAAAAGAAACGGTACAGCAGGGCCATGGGTGTGTTTGTGGGCGTGCTGGCCATTGATGAGGTGATCATTGCGCTGTATTCGGACAATCAATGGATGATGCTTCTGTGTCTTCTGATTGCCGTGGGCGCATTGGTGGGAATGGGCGCGTTCAGCAAAAATTATTCCCGCAAATAAAACAAGCAGAAATCAGGACGGCATCAACAGGCCGTCCTGTTTCTGCTTCCGGGCATAAGGCGCGCAAAAATGCGCCTTATGCTGTCAGACAGAATGTAAGGACGGTGCAGGCTGATGAAAGAACAGTATGAAAAAATTCGTTCCGGCCAGGACGGACTGGCGCTTGAGGTTCTCACAGTGATTCCGGAGGGACCGGTGCGGGGGATTTTCCAGATTCACCATGGAATGTCAGAGTATAAAGAGCGATACCTCCCCTTTATGCGGTTTATGGCAAAGCAGGGGTATGCGGCAGTGATTCATGACTGCCGGGGGCATGGAAAAAGTGTCCGTTCCCGGGAGGATCTGGGATATATGTACGGGGCGGGCAAAATGGCGCTGGTGGAGGACACCCGCCAGATCCTGGCAGTGATGAAAAAAAGGTGGCCCGGCAGGCCGGTGATTTTGCTGGGACACAGTATGGGCTCTCTGGTGGTGCGGACCTTTTTGAAACGATACGATCAGGAGATCAATCTGCTGGTGGTCTGCGGCTCTCCCGGAAGAAATCCTCTTCTGGGAGCAGGAAAACTGCTGGCGGCGGCGGAACAGTGCCTGTTCGGTTCCAGACACCGGGCAAAGCTGATAGAAGCTCTTTCCTTTGGGCCGTATGCCTGGAAATTTGCCGGAGAGAACAGCCGTTTTGCCTGGTGCTGTTCAGATCCCGAGGTAGTGGCGGCGTATGATGCTTCTCCGTACTGTGGATTTACATTTACGGTGGACGGATATCAGACCCTGTTTTCCCTGATGGAAGAGACCTACTCTGCGCGGGGAGGAAAGTGTGATCATCCGGATCTTCCGGTACTTTTCGTGGCAGGACGCCAGGATCCCTGCATCGGCGGCGTAAAAGGCTTTGACCAGGCGGTGGAGCATCTGCGCCATATGGGATACCGGAATGTGACTGCGAAGTTATATGACGGGATGCGCCATGAAATTCTGAATGAAAAACAGAAGGAGCAGGTCTACCGGGATATTCTTCAGTTTGTAAAAGAGAAACTGAGTGAAAAGTAAAATCCATGTAAAACAAAAAACTCCCTTAAAATCGGGCTTTTTCAAAATTACTTTACACAGATTTAACATTGGGCCCGATGAGAACTTTACAATGGTTTCCTATAATAAGGAAACGAAAAACAGGAAAACACGCGAAAAAATCAGAGGGAGGAGTATATGGATATTTTTGATGTATTGAGTCTGATCGGCGGACTCGCACTTTTTCTTTATGGAATCCGGCTTATGGGCCGCAGTCTGGAAAAAGTGTCGGGGGGGCGGCTGGAACGTCTGCTGGAAAAACCTTCGTCCAGTCCGCCGAAAGCGGCGCTTCTGGGAGCCGGGGTGGCGGCTTTGCTGCAGTCGTCTGCGGCTGCCACCGTGATGGTTGTGGGATTTGTAAATTCCGGCATTATGGAACTGACCCAGGCGGCAGGAATTATTATAGGAGCCAACGTGGGAACTACGGCGACTTCCTGGATTCTGAGTCTGTGCGGCCTGAGAGGAAACAGCTTCTGGAGCCGGATGTGCAGCCCCTCCGCCTTCGGCGCGCTTCTGGCGGCGGTGGGTGTGATCTGGCTGTTTTTTGTGAAGAGTGAAAAGAAAAAGGATGCAGGGTTAATCCTGATGGGATTTTCCATCCTGCTGTTTGGCATGAATACCATGACAGAGGCAGTGAGGCCGTTGGGAGAAATGCCGGAATTCCAGGGAATGTTTCTTGCCTTTTCCGCGCCCTTTCTGGGAATTGTCGCGGGGGCGATTCTGACCGCGATTCTGCAGAGCTCCACAGTTTCGATAGGACTTTTGCAGGCTCTTTCCGTCACCGGCGCAGTGACTTACAGTGCCGCGATTCCCATTATCCTGGGAGGTAATATCGGAACCTGTGTATCCGCGCTGATTTCCGCGGCAGGGGCCAGTAAGAATGCCAAGCGGGCGGCGGCGATGCATCTGTATTTTAATCTGATCGGTTCGGTGGTGCTGCTGGCAGCCTTTTATCTGTTGAATTCGTTCTGGAATATTCCGTTTTTTACGGCTGCTGCCAGTCCCGTGGGAATTGCGGCGGCGCATACCCTGTTTAATCTGATTACCGCAATTCTCATTCTGCCTTTTGCCGGCGGCCTGGAAAAACTGGCCTGTATGACGGTGAAGGACGGCGCCAGTGTGGAACCGCGTCCCCGGCAGAAAGTACAGATTATGGATGAACGGTTTCTGGGAGCCCCGGCTTTTGCCATAGAACAGAGTCGACAGGCGGCTGTTTTGATGGCGCAGAGAGCCAGAGAGAATCTGTTTGAAGCCATGGATCTGGTGATGGAATATTCACCGGAGCGAGTGAAGAAAATCGGTGAATTGGAAACGGTTGTGGATCGATATGAGGATGAGCTGGGAAGTTTTCTTATTAAACTGAGCCGGAAGAACCTGACAGAAGAGGACAGCCATACGCTGTCGATTTTGCTGCACTGCATCTGCGATTTTGAGAGAATTTCCGATCATGCATTTAATATTATGGAATCCTGCCGGAGAATGCAGGAGAATGGGGTAAAATTTTCGGAAAAAGCAGGACGTGAGCTGAAGGTTCTGATGCGGGCGGTGCAGGATATTGTCAACAGTACCTTTGAGGTGTTTGTCTCACAGGATACCAGGCTGTCCCAGGCCATCGAACCGCTGGAAGAAGTGATTGATGAACTGAACCGGGAACTGAACCGGCGTCATATCCGCCGCCTCAGAGATGGGGAGTGTACCATTGAACTGGGATTTTCCCTGGCGGATATCACCACCAGCCTGGAGCGGGTGGCAGATCATTGCTCCAATATTGCGGTATGCATCTCGCAGGTGAAGGAGGATGTGTACGATACCCATGAGTATCTGGATACCATGAAATATGAAGACGATGGATTTTTCCGGGGAAAAGTTTCCGAGATGCAGGAAAAGTATATACTGCCGTAAAAGAAAGTGAGAGGTGACGCAAAATGATTTACTGTGTGGAAGACGAGAGAAATATTCGGGAGCTGCTGGTTTATACCCTGACCTCCACGGGATTTTCGGCAAAGGGGCTGGAAAACGGGGAGCAGCTGTTTAGGGAACTGACCCGGGAGATGCCGGAACTGATCCTGCTGGATATCATGCTGCCGGGGGAAGACGGCTATACGATTCTGGAAAAACTGAAACAGATGCCGTCAGCCAGAGATATTCCGGTGATTATGGTTACTGCCAAAAGCGCAGAGTTTGACAAAGTAAAGGGTCTTGACGGCGGCGCGGATGATTATATCACAAAACCCTTTGGGATGATGGAGTTTATTTCCCGTGTAAAAGCGGTGCTGCGACGCAGGGCGCCTCAGACGGAGGAGAAAGATCTGGTGCAGGGGAAGCTGCGTGTTTGCGTGGACCGGCATGAGGTGACGGAAAACGGAAGAAAGGTGGAGCTTACGCTCAAAGAATTTGAACTGCTCCGGTATCTGATGGAAAACAAAGGGATTGTACTGACCAGAGATCAGCTGCTGACCAGAATCTGGGGTTATGATTTTGACGGGGAGACCCGGACGGTGGACGTGCATATCCGTACACTCCGCCAGAAGCTGGGAGAGGCCGGTTCCTTTATTGAGACTGTGCGGGGGGTAGGTTACCGGATGGGAGATGAGGAATGAAACAGAAGATTCTGAACCAGGTGGGAGTGCTGCTTACCTGTTCCATTCTTATCACATTTCTGGCGGTCAGCCTGGTGATGTATAACCGGTTCAACGGATACATGATGCAGGGGGTACGCAATGAGGCCGAATATATCCGGATCGCCCTGGAAAATACTTCCCGGGATTACCTGACGGAAGGGGTGGGCCAGCTGGCATCCAGCAGAATTACTCTGATCGCCAGTGACGGTACGGTGCTTTTTGATTCGGCGGAAAATGCCGATGATCTGGAAAATCACTCTGACCGGCCGGAAATTGAGGAAGCCATGAAAACAGGGCAGGGTGAAGCTATCCGCTATTCGGAAACACTGGCGGAACAGACTTTTTACTATGCGGAGCGGCTGTCGGACGGGACGATTCTCCGGGTGGCAAGGACCACGGATTCCGTGTTTATGACGCTGCAGTCCAGTATTACGCTTCTGGGAATTCTGGTGATCGGTATTGTGGTGGTGGCCTTTTTTGTGATTCAGAGACAGACCACAAAACTGATTGAGCCCATCAATCAGATGGATCTGGCCCATCCGCTGCGCCATGTGGAATATGAAGAGCTGCGGCCTCTGCTGGTGAGAGTTCACGAACAGAATCGGCAGATAGATCATCAGCTGCAGGAGCTGAAAGCAAACCATGAAGAATATCTGGCCATCACGGAAAATATGAAGGACGGACTGGTGATCACCAATCAGACAGAGGTGCTCTCCATCAATAAAGCTGCTCAGCAGTTTTTCCATGTGCGGGCGGAGGACTGTGTGAATAAGTCCATCAGCCGCGTCAGCCGGGACCGGGAGGTGAAACGGGTGATGGAACAGGCGCTGCAGGGAGAACACAGCGAGACAGTCATTGAAATGGGAAAAAGAAGCTACCAGGTTCTGGCCAATCCGGTAAAAATATACGGAAAGACTCAGGGTGCGGTGATTCTGATCTGGGATGTGACGGAGAAAACAGAGGCGGAGCAGATGCGCCGGGAATTTTCCGCCAATGTGTCTCATGAACTGAAAACACCTTTGATGTCCATATCCGGTTATGCGGAGCTGATCCAGAATGGCATGGTACAGCCGAAGGATATCCCGGAATTTGCTTCCAGAATTCATCAGGAAGCCACTCGTCTGACCAATCTGGTGGAGGATATTATTCAGCTTTCCAAGCTGGATGAAAAGAGCAGTGAAATGCCTTATGAGTGGGTGGATCTGAGAGAACTGACCAGAGATATCATGCAGACACTGGAGAACGTGGCAAAAAAACGCGGGGTCTCCATCGAAATGCAGGGAACATGCGGGGAGGTATACGGCGTACGTCATATCCTTTACGAGATGCTTTACAATCTGACAGATAATGCCATTAAATATAACGTGGAGGGCGGATGGATCCATATTCAGATGAGCCGGAAGGACGGGCGGAAGCTCTGGAAGGTCAGTGACGGCGGAATCGGTATTGCCAAAGAAGATCAGGACCGGATCTTTGAACGGTTCTATCGGGTGGACAAGAGTCATTCCCGGGAAACAGGAGGCACCGGTCTGGGACTTTCCATTGTGAAACACGGCGCCATGATGCATCAGGCGGAAATCCGTCTGGACAGCCAGCCGGGAAAGGGAACCAGTATCACGCTGGATTTTCCGGAACAGACGGAGACGACAGCCTGACAGCTGTTTCGGGAAAACGGACGAACCGCTGCATATTCACCGGGGATATGCAGCGGTTCGTTTTGGAATGGATTATCTTTCGGGAAGTTTTCGAATCAGCACAGGCAGCGGGGGATGATGGGGACGGTTATAATAAGAACTTACGATCACCAGATATTTCCGGCAGTCCAGACTTTTCAGAAGTTTCAGAAGATCTTCTTTCTCCCGGAAGCCGGTGTCACCGCCGCTGTAGATACACAAGCTCATCAGGCCTTCCGGTTTCAGAAGATCCAGGCCGGCAAGAACGGCGGGAATACTGGTCTCGCTGCAGGTGGCCAGGGAATGATCTCCGGAGGGCAGATAGCCGAAGTTGAACATAATGCAGGAGACGGTTTCCGCGTCCGCATAGGATGCCATATGGCTGTGGCTGTCCAGAATCAGACGGGTATTATCCGGGGCATTGCGGGAAATCAGAAGCTTTCGGGTGGCATCCAGAGCGGCCTGCTGAATATCGAAGGCAAGCACGCGCCCGGCAGAACCGGCCAGGCGGCTGAGAAGCAGAGTGTCATGACCATTTCCCATGGTAGCGTCAATGCACAGATCTCCGGGAACGACATGCTCCCGGACAAAGTGGCTGCACCATTCGGTAATCTGATAAGTGTTCATAGGAATCCTTTCCGGTCAGGTCCCATATCCCGCGGCAGGAGACGGGCCTGATCCTGTTGCGAAACTGTAACAGAAATTACATTTAATTATAAAAAAACGAAAGAAAAAAGTAAACAAATACTTGGAGAAAATAAATAACCGCCACTTGCGGAAACAGGGAAAAGCAGGTATCATTAAAAGCAGAATAGATTGTGAGGCGTGATATGACAGAGAGAAAAAGAACCACAGGGGTAAAAAGAACATCGAGGACGTCGGACCGCAGTGCTTCGGCCAGAAAGAAGAAAAAAAGTTACCGGCAGCGTGTGGTGGCGTTTCAGATTGCGGCCATAACGCTGGCGATTTTCTGTCTGCTGATTGTGGCGGCGGTACTGTTGACCAGGGCATTGGTGCCCCAAAAAGGCGCAGGTGAGGCCACCCGGGAAGTTTCCGGTGAGAATTCGTCACAGACGGATGGCGCAACAGGCGAGGCGGCAGATAGCGGTAAGGAAGACGGAGCGGCGCAGGAAAGCGAAGCGCTGACGCCGGTGGAAACGGTTTCTCTGACTGTGAGTATGGTCGGGGACTGTACCATCGGAACCGATATTCAGTTTGATACCTCCAGGAATTTTAACGCGTTTTACACGGTAAACGGGCCTTCGTATTTCTTTGAAAATGTCAAGTCGATTCTCGGCGCGGATGATCTGACGGTGGTTAATATGGAAGGAACGCTCACGGAATCGGATAACCGTCAGGATAAAACCTTCGCCTTTAAAGGCGATCCCTCTTTCGTGGAGGTGCTGACTCAGGGCAGTGTGGAGGCAGCCAATCTGGCCAACAATCACAGCAAGGATTACGGGGAAGAGAGTTATACGGATACCATCCGATATCTGGAGGATGCAGGAATCACCACCTTCGGCTATGACCGGACCGCGGTGGTGGATATAAAAGGAATACAGGTAGGCCTGGTGGGAATCTATGAACTGGCGGACGGACTGGAGAGAGAGTCTCAGGTGATTGAGAATATCAAAGCAGTGAAGGATCAGGGGGCAGATGTGGTGATTGTCAGTTTCCACTGGGGACAGGAAAAGGAAACCTATCCGGATGATATTCAGAAAAGTCTGGCCCACACCGCCGTGGATAACGGAGCGGATCTGGTGGTGGGACACCATCCCCATGTACTGCAGGGAATCGAGACTTATAATGGAAAAAATATCGTCTACAGTCTGGGAAATTTCTGCTTTGGAGGAAACAGCAATCCATCTGATAAGGATACCATGATTTTTCAGCAGACCTTTTCCTTTGAAAACGGAGAACTGGTGCAGGATAATGTTACCAATATCATTCCCTGTTCTCTCTCTTCCGTATCCGGTTATAATGACTACCGGCCCACGCCGCTGGAAGGCAGCGAAAAGGAACGGGTAATGCAGAAAATCCAGGAACTGAGCAGCGGACTTTAAGACGCTGGAGAGGATGGTTTATGAGCAAAGAAGAATTTTTAAATACCCTGGGAAGGCGGCTGGCCCAGACGCTGTCCCAGGATCAGGTGGCAGAGCATATCCGGTATTATGACCGGTACATCGAGGAACAAAAGGCATCCGGAAAAACGGAAAGACAGGTGCTGGAGGAGCTGGGGGATCCGCTGCTGATTGCCCGGACGATTATGGATACCAGTCCGGAAGGAGACGGCGGACAGATTTATCAGAATCCGGAATCCTTTCAGGAATCCCGTAGGGAAGAGGAGGAGAACCGGGAAACAGCCCGCAGAATGCATACGTTTTCTGTTGATGGAAGAGTGGGATGCCTGATTGCGGCCATTGTGTTCCTGCTGATTGCCGCATTCATCTTATGGCTGGTGGGATCCGTGCTTTCTCTGATCCTTCCGGTGCTGATTCCCGTGCTTCTGGTGGGCTATCTGCTGAGCCTTTTTTATAATCGAAGACGGTAGACAGAGGCCAGATCCATGGACTGTAAAAAAGAACAGACAAATAAGTAATGCCAACTCCCCTTTCAAAAAACTCCAAAATGGACAAAGTGAAACCCCGGCAGGGGAGCTGCCGGGGTTTCGAGGGGAGTATAAATAATTAATAAGGGGTTATTAATTGTAAAAAAAATTTGTTGAAGGGTAAATTCTTTTTACAAGGATGATTATAATACAGAATGGTAAAAATTGCAACAGAGAAATGAATAAATGTAACTATTTTTGCAATACTAAGGGTGTAAACCGATTCCGGTCAACGGATTGGGAGACGAATATGGATATACAGGAGGAATGAACCATGTCCAAGAATTACAACAGTGAAAATAACAGCAAGAATAAGATGAATAACCGTGCAAAAGACAATGCTCATCAGAACACTGCAAAAAACGGCGGCCAGTCGTCGGAGAGCAACAGCAAAAACTGCAGAGACGCATCTGAGGACAGTATGAACGACTGCTATTAAGCTGCAGGAGATTGAAAAGGGAAACCGGGAGGGCGCATGTGACGGCATACGCCCTCCTTTTCCTGTACACGTTTTATGGAGCGAAGGCGGGCCGGGATACTGAACGGCTGGAGAAAAGAAGCATAGATTAAGAAAAAAGGGGTTGATGGATTATGCAGATACGGCTGTTTTCGGCTGGGGAGCTGGACGATCTGGCAAACCGGACGGACGTGGTGCTGGTGGATGTCCGTTCCCGCGGTGAATACGAGAAATCTCATATTCGCGGGGCTGTCAGTATGCCCTGGGAGGAGGGGGTATCCGCGGACGCCCTGCCTCATGAAAAACTGGCGATATGTTACTGCGAACATGGTTCTTCCAGTATGATGGCAGCCAGAGAGCTGATTCGTCAGGGGCGCAGGGCCGGCTCCGTTATCGGCGGAATTTCGGAATACCGGGGAAGGAACCTTGTGTTTTTCCGTTAATCATAGTAGAATAAATTATCAGGCTGACAGAAAAAGAGAATTTTGAATGGTTCTGTCAGAATACTGGCGGGGATGGGGCATGCCGGAGATGGAAACGCTGCGGGAAGGATGCTTCCGCCCCGTCAATACATACGAGGAGAAACTGCTTATGAAATATATGATTGCGTCGGATATCCATGGATCGGCATATTACTGTGAGAAAATGCTGCAGGCATTTGAAAAAGAACAGGCGGACAGGCTGGTGCTGCTGGGAGATCTGCTGTACCATGGTCCCAGAAATGATCTGCCAAGAGACTATGCGCCCAAGAAGGTGATCGCCATGCTGAATGCCAGGAAGGACAGGATCTACAGTGTCAGAGGCAACTGTGATGCGGAGGTGGATCAGATGGTTCTGGAGTTTCCCGTTCTGGCGGATTACTGCATTCTGGATGTGGAAGGGATTCTCATTTACTGCAGCCACGGTCATGTCTATAATGAAGAACATCTGCCGCCCATGAGAAAAGGAGATGTATTTCTTCACGGCCATACCCATGTGCTCCGGGCGCAGCGGCGGGAAGATTATACGATTCTCAATCCGGGTTCCGTGGCGATCCCCAAGGAGGGAAATATTCCCACCTATGCGGTGCTGGAGAACGGGGTGTTTACGATTCGGGGATTTGAAGGACAGATGGTAAAAAGTCTCAGACTGCGGGAGGAATGATGGAAAAAACAGAATTGACTGCCCCCTGTCACTGGGGGATGGAGGCCGTTCTGAAACGGGAAATCACGGATCTCGGCTATGAAATCAGCCGGGTGGAGGACGGGAAGGTGACTTTTTTCGGGGATGCCCGGGCGGTGGCGGATGCCAATATCTTTCTGCGGACTGCGGACAGAATTTTGTGGAAGCTGGGAGAATTTCGCGCAGAAACCTTTGAAGAACTGTTTGAGAAAACGAGAGCCATTCCCTGGGAACGCTGGATTCCCCGGAATGGGAGATTCTGGGTGACGAAAGCCACCTCGGTGAAAAGCCGTCTGTTCAGCACGCCGGATATTCAGTCCATCATGAAAAAGGCCATGGTGGAACGGATGAAAGTCCATTATGGGATTTCCTGGTTTCCGGAAGACGGGGCCAGTTACCCGGTACGGGTGACGCTGGTGAAGGATATGGTCACCGTCTGTCTGGACACCACGGGAGTACCCCTCCATAAACGGGGATATCGAAAAATGACAGTGAAAGCGCCGGTGTCGGAGACGCTGGCCGCGGGGATTCTGCTGCTGACTCCATGGAAGCGGGATCGGATTCTGCTGGATCCCTTCTGCGGAAGCGGAACTTTTCCCATAGAGGCAGCGATGATCGGAGCAAATCTGGCGCCGGGAATGAACCGTTCTTTCCTGGCCCAGACATGGAAACAGCTGGTTCCCGCATCCTGCTGGCGGCAGGCCTTTGAGGAAGCGCGGGATCTGGCGCGGCCGGAGGGGGATATGGATATTCAAGGGTATGATATCGATCCGCAGGCGATAAAAGCGGCTCTGGAAAATTCCCGGGCGGCAGGCACAGAGCGATGGATTCATTTCCAGCAGCGCCCGGTAAGTCGGCTGTCTCACGGGGGCAGATACGGATTTCTGGTGACAAATCCTCCGTATGGAGAGAGATTGGAGGAAAAGAAGGATCTTCCCGGTCTGTACCGTGAACTGGGCGAACGGTTTGCCGGTCTGGACGGATGGTCCATGTATCTTCTGACCGCCTATGAGGATGCAGAGCGGTACATCGGACGGAGGGCCGATAAAAACAGGAAAATTTACAATGGAATGCTTCGGACATACCTGTACCAGTTTCTGGGACCGAAGCCTCCGGGAAGAGGGAAGGAACAGAGAAGATGAAAAAGGTGAACAGAATCCTGTTTGCCACAGGCAATCAGGGCAAGATGAAAGAGGTCCGGGAGATTCTGGCGGATCTGGGGGTGGAAGTGATTTCCATGCGGGAAGCCGGCGTTTCAGCGGATATTGTGGAGGATGGAAAAACATTTGAGGAAAATGCGGTCATCAAGGCCAGAACCATTATGGAGCTCACCGGGGAGGTGACGCTGGCGGATGATTCCGGTCTGGAGATTGACGCGCTGGGCGGAGAGCCGGGAGTGTATTCCGCCAGATATATGGGAGAAGATACCTCTTACCATATTAAGAATAACAATTTGATCCAGCGGCTGTCCCAGGTACCCCGCTCACAGCGGACCGCCCGTTTTGTGTGCAGCATAGCGGCGGCTTTCCCGGACGGGGAAATCATCACCACGGACGGAGTGATCGAGGGCCTTATCGGTTACGAGGAGGCTGGGGAAAACGGATTTGGCTACGATCCCATTTTTGTGGTGCCCCAGCTGGGCTGCACCACGGCGCAGCTGACCGACGAACAGAAGAATGAGATCAGCCACAGAGGCAGGGCTCTGCGGAAAATGAAAGATGAACTGCGAAAGAGGTTGGAACTGTCATGAAAATTCTGGTGGTCAGTGATACCCATGGACATGAGAAAAATCTCATGACCGTACTGGACAGAGTACAGCCGGTGGATGCCCTGATCCACTGCGGCGATGTGGAAGGCGGGGAAGACTATATCCGGGCGGTGGTCCGGTGTCCGGTGTATATCGTCCGGGGAAATAATGACTATTTTTCCGATTTGCCCCGGGAGGAGGAGCTTGTGCTGGGCGGTTATCGGATTTTTGTCACCCATGGCCACATGTACGGCGTATCCATGAGTACGGATATGCTGAAGGAAGAAGCCAGAAGCAGAGGCGCGCAGGTGGCCATGTTCGGCCATACCCACCGGCCCTGGCTGGAGATAGGCAGCGATGTGACGGTGCTGAATCCGGGAAGTCTGTCCTATCCACGGCAGGAAGGCCGAAAGCCCAGCTTTCTCATAATGGAGATTGACCGGCACGGGGAGGCTCATTATACCATCAATTACCTGGAGCGATAAAGCCTCAAAAGGAGGCGGCCAGCCAGGAATTGGAGAAGAAAAACAGAAATAGAAAAAAAGTGAAAAAAGGTGTTGACTTTTGCATTTTTCTATAATATAATATGACTCGTGCTGAATGAGAGCGCACAGCACGAGTCAATCGGGGTGTGGCTCAGCTTGGCTAGAGCGCCTGGTTTGGGACCAGGAGGTCGCAGGTTCGAATCCTGTCACCCCGATTCACCAGGTGTTAACATAAATCTGCAGGTGTAGTTCAATGGTAGAACACCAGCCTTCCAAGCTGGATACGTGAGTTCGATTCTCATCACCTGCTTCGCGTCGGAAAGCGGCGCATCATACGTGTTTGTAGCTCAGTTGGATAGAGCAACGGCCTTCTAAGCCGTGGGTCGGGGGTTCGAATCCCTCCAAGCACGTTTCTTTTATCGGATTTCCGGTAAAAGGTATGGTGGGTATAGCGCAGTTGGTTAGCGCGCCAGATTGTGGCTCTGGAGGCCCAGGGTTCGAATCCCTGTATCCACCCTGCCGTAAGGCGTACGTTGGGCTATCGCCAAGCGGTAAGGCACAGGACTTTGACTCCTGCATTCGGCAGTTCGAATCTGCCTAGCCCAGGTTATG